>DASQKG010000323.1:0-8248 GCA_035630655.1 Pyrinomonadaceae bacterium | reverse complement strand
TGACGAAATTGTTGCAACCTACCCTGGCCTAAGTCTTAGTGACGTTCACGCTGCTCTCGCGTACTACTTCGATAACGTTGGCGAGATTCGAAATGATATTCGCCTGAACGCCGATATTGCGGAGCAATTGCGAGCGTCCTTTCCTTCAAAGCTAAAGACGAAGCTGCTCAAGGGAGCAGATTAGATTCTACCTGGATGAACATATTCCACGCCGTCGCGGAAGGCTTGCGCGGGCGCGGTCTTGATGTTCTAACAGTGCAAGACGCGCGAAGAATCAGTGCGTCCGATTCCGAGCAGCTGGCTTTCGCTTTTGCCGAGCGACGCGTCATCGTCACAATGGATTCTGATTTCTTAATTCTTGCGAGTAAGGGAATCAAGCATGCGGGAATTGCTTTTGCCGCTCAACAAACAATTGGCGAAATGATTCAAGCGGTAATACTACTTTACGACGTTCTAACAGGACATTCTGTTTTGCGTGGTGACGCGTCTGGAGATCGGGCGAGTGAAGAGCACCGCACATGAGATTGACGAAAACGCATTCATCGTGGTCCATCCGCTGGCGGATGCTGAAGGCGGCGTGCTCAAGCGATTGGCGCTGCATACGTAAGGCCGACGACTGACCGTTGACTGACGGTGACGAGCATCCAGAAGAAATCTATTTTCCATATATCATTTTCCATTTCTCATTTACCATGAACTACAGATTACGCGGTCGAACCGGACTTAAAGTCTCAGAGCTATCGAATGTCCGACACACTTTTAGTTTGTCGTTCTATGCCAGGGCGGCCCGGAATTTCAAATAGCCTTACGCGAGACAGCGACAAACTGAAGTGTGTCGGACAATAAATCAAAAACTGGAGAATTCACATCGATGTCCACGCAGAAGGCTGTAACGCCGGAAAATTGTATGAAGCTAGGGCTTGGCTTTATGGCGTCCAAGACCCTTTTGAGCGCCATCGAGCTTGGGTTATTTACCACGCTGGCAGACGGCCCTAAGACCGCTGAACAACTAACCGCTGAGCTCCGCTTGCATCCACGAAGTGCACTCGATTTCTTTGACACGCTTGTCGCCCTGGGAATGCTCGAACGCGAAGACGGGATCTACCGCAACACTCCGGAGACAGATCACTTTCTAGTACGCGGAAAACTGAGCTACATCGGTGGCTTGCTGGAGATGGCCAATGAACGACTGTATAAGTTCTGGGGCTTCCTTACCGATGGGTTACGAACCGGCCAACCGCAAAATGAAGTGAAGACTGGTGGCACGGGACTTTTCGAAAACCTCTACAACGATCCTGAGCGTTTGCGACTTTTTCTTGGCGCCATGACCGGTCTAAGCATGGGCGCTTCGCGAGGCATCGCCGAGAAGTTTCCCTGGAAAGATTATCAGATTGTGGTTGACGTTGGTGGCGCCCAGGGTGGCCTGCTGGTCCAGGTCTGTTTGGCCCATGAACATCTGCGTGGCAGTAATTTTGATTTGCCGGTGGTGGGGCCAATCTTTGAAGAGTATGTCGCGACAAACGGATTAAGCGACCGGCTTAGTTTTCTGCCGGGTAACTTCTTTGACGATCCTCTACCGTCCGCCGATGTGATCACGATGGGGCACATCCTGCACGATTGGAACCTCGACGAAAAACGCATGCTGCTCGACAAAGCTTATGCAGCGCTACCGCCGGGCGGGGCACTGATTGTGTTTGAAGCACTAATCGACGATGAGCGGCGGCAGAATGCGTTTGGCTTGTTGATGAGCTTGAACATGTTGATTGAAACGCCTGGCGGTTTCGACTACACCGGAAAGGACTGCTCCGAGTGGATGAAGCAAGCAGGATTTAGCTCGACGCGAGTTGAGCACCTCGCCGGACCTGACTCAATGGTGGTGGGGATCAAGTGACTGAAAGTGTTGCGCGTCGGTAGGTCAGATTGTAGGGGCGGCACTCCGTGGCCGGCCCGAGTGGGGGTCCACAATAACCTGGCCAACGATGGGGCGCCCACGGAGGGAACGCCCCTACAGATCAAAACTCTTGACAGGTTTTTGGGCCCTTGCCTATAGTAGCCGCTCGCTTCGGTTGAACCGAGCAAATTAGACGATGAACAACAACCGCTCATTTTATTACTTCGCCTTTACGTACCGCTTCTTCTCCTACGGGGAGGGCGGGCCGGCGAATTGTGAGCGTGACGTGCTGAAGTCCTAAAACCAGCACAAAAAAGCTTCAAACGAGCCAGCCGCGACTTCCCCAAGGAAATCGCGGCTGGCTTTTTTGTGTTCGTAAACCGGCCTGCGAATTAAGGAAAACCACGAAGAGGTTACTAACATGAACATCGAATACTGGCGCAACGAAATAGACGACGTAGATCGGGAGCTGCTTCAGCTTTTGAACCGGCGGGCCCGGCTGGCAATGAAGGTCGGCGCTCTAAAGCGGACTGCAGGCTTGCCATCTTGTGATCCGGAACGAGAGCAAGTCGTACTCCAGACCTTACAGCAAGCCAACACCGGCCCTCTCGACCGTCGCGCGATAACAAAATTATTTCGGCGCATCATTCGCGAAACACGACGCGTGCAGACCGTGGAACCTGTTTCACATGGCGAACGAAGTGTCGACAAGCTCCGACTCATCCGACAAGCCACCGGTTCGCGCGAGGCTGCGTTGTGACCTTTTCCGGATCGAAACCCAGAGTGGCTTTTCAGGGTGAGCACGGAGCTTTCAGTGAAGAGGCCGCCATTAAACTGCTGGGGCCGGCAATCGAGCTGGTGCCGCGGCGCACCTTTGCCGAGCTCTTTAGCAGCATTGACGAAGGCGTTGCGGATTTTGTTTTGGCGCCGATTGAAAACACGCTTGCCGGCGCCGTAAAGCCAACGATTGAAATAATGCGCGAGGGCGCGTTGACGATCACGGAGGAAGTCACTATCCGAGTAGAGCAGCAATTAATCGGCTGCCCTGGCGCTGTGTTTGACGAAATTGTAGCGGTGGAGTCTCACCCGGTAGCTCTGGCGCAGTGCCGGCATTTCTTCGCTGAGAATCCGCAAATTTTGATGATTGAATCAGACGACACTGCGGGAAGCGTGGCACGAATAATTGCCGGTGGAGACTCCAGGCGCGCGGCAATCGCGAGCCGGCGTGCTGCCGAGATTTACGGCGGCGTAATACTCCGCGAAAACGTGGAAGATGATCCGCAGAACTACACACGCTTCGTATTGCTCTCGCGTAATTGGCAGAGATCAATGAGCAACCTTACAGAACCGAGCGCGGTGGCGCCGGATGCTGGAGGCGGCTCGCGTGACTTGAAACTCGCGGAAACTTGAAAGCCAAGCGGATCCTTGCATCCGGCGCTACCGCGCTCGGTTCTGTATGAGCGGTTCTAACTTTCGATGGAACACCGATAATCAATTAAGGAACTAAAACCATGATCATAAACATGTCAACGCTCGCTAACGCGGAAGAAATCAACCACGTGATCGACAGAATCAAAGAATGTGGCTATCAGGCGCATGTTATTCAAGGCGCGGAACGCACAGTCATCGGCGCTGTGGGCAGCAACGGCCGCAGAGCGGAGCTTGAAGCATTGCGCGCGGCTCCGGGCGTCGAGGACGTTATTCAAATCACGCATCCCTTTAAGTTAGTCAGTCGTCAACTACGTCAACGCTGCACGGTTGTCGATGTGAGTGGGGTCAAAATCGGGGGCGGGCACCTGGCCGTGATGGCGGGACCATGTTCGGTCGAATCGGCTGAGCAGTTGATGGGAACTGCCAGGGCGGTAAAAACTGCGGGCGCTAATCTTCTGCGCGGCGGGGCGTATAAGCCCAGGACGTCTCCATACGATTTCCAGGGTTTAGGTGTGGAAGCGCTGCGCTTGTTGCGCGACGCAAGCGAAGAAACCGGGTTGCCGATCGTGACCGAAGTGATGAGCGAAGCGGACGTCGAAATCGTCACTGAGTACGCAGACATGCTTCAAGTCGGCGCGCGTAACATGCAAAACTTTTCGCTGCTGAGAAAGCTTGCGGGTTCCGAGCGACCGATCCTTCTGAAGCGCGGACCTTCCGCCACCATCAATGAATGGTTGCTCGCAGCGGAATACCTCCTGGCAGGCGGCAACCCTAACGTGGTCCTTTGCGAACGCGGCATCAAGACTTTTGAGACCGCCACGCGGAATACGTTGGATCTCGCAGCCATCGCATTGGCTAAGGAGTTAACGCATCTTCCTGTGATTGCGGATCCCTCCCACGGAACAGGCCTCCGCAGTTTGGTGCCGCCGATGTCGAAGGCCGCGGTAGCCGCGGGTGCAGATGGCTTAATGATCGAAGTTCACCCTTGTCCGGAGCGTGCGCTTTCAGACGGACCGCAGTCGTTGGACCTGCCGGGCTTTGCGGAGTTAATGAAACAACTGGGAAGGGAACCACTACGAGAGGTGAAGGCTGCGTGAGACGGAACCGTAAGATTATCGGTGGCTTTGATTCCGTTAAGGAACCAATCGCTTAAGTTGTACGACTGCAACCGCGGAGCGATCTCATTAGCACCGTGGCTTCAGCCCGGTGATCATGTCCGCCAGGGAACCGGTAAACCGTTTCGAACGGTTTTCATTTTGCACTGCCGAAAGCAAACCGTTAAACGGTTTTCTGGTGTGTTCATTGCCCCCTGCACACCGGGCTGAAGCCACGGTGCTAATGAGATCGCTCCGCGTAACGCAAAGAGAATCAGCTAGCCAGCGAGTTTCATAAGACGTCTTCAAACCAACATGACAGCTCAGGGTCGACTTGATTCGGCTCATCTAGTTTGACCTCCAAATGCCAACGATGGCCGAAGCCAGAGGCGCCGCTCCATCATTTGGCCACGCTGGATCGCAAGCTTTGCGCAATCAGCGGTACAACCCGGCGCGGCACATCGATCGCTGCCTTGATATGTCGCTGATGCGTAAAGTGGCCGGCTACATAAATCCCACGCACGTTGGTCTCGAAAGTTTCCGGATCATAAACAGGGACTTCGGTTAACTTGCCAGGCTCAGTCTTCACACCAAGTTTCTTCAATAACGTTAGATCGGCATCGCTGCCAATCAACACAAATACCACGTCATTGGCGATCGTTAGAGTCTCTTCCTCCTCGCTCGTCAATGTAACGTCGCGCTCGGTAATCGTGTTGATGGCATTGTAGAGAACGACGCGCAGATGTCCCGCAGCGATCTGCTGCTCGAGTGGCTGGCGCACCCAGTGTTTCATCGCTCCGGCTTTCGGATCGCGGTTCTCCCAGTCTTCGCGCCAGATAGCGAGCGTCGTACGCGCGCCCTCCTCCGCCAAAAAGAGAGCCGCCTCGGCGGCACTGTTGCCACCGCCAACCACGAGAGCATCGCGACGAACGTATGGATAAGGCTCTACAAATAGATGATGGACCTTGGGTAGATCCTCACCAGGAATATTCAGATGCCGCGGATGGGCCATCGCACCGATCGCGAATAGAATTCGCGCCGCGTGGTACTCGTTTTGTGTTGTCCGAACAGAAAAGCTGTCTGCGAGTTTCTTGACTTCAACGACTTCCTCGCCCGTGTTGATTTTCAAGTCATGATTAAGAACGAAGTGAACATAGTGGGACAATAATTCTTCACGAGTGGGCTTCTCGCGGCAGGGCTTGAGCGCGCCTTCAAACATCTCCAGCTCGTTTGGAGTGGAGAAGAGGGTGCGGCCTACTGGGTAGTGTCGAATGGTATCCGCAATGGTACCTTTTTCAATCACCAGGTAGCTGAGACCCTCCGTCGCCGCGGAGTGAGCCGCGGAGAGTCCAGCCGGACCGGCCCCGATGATTAATAGGTCGAGTGGTTCAGTCATAAACCTTTAAAGAGTCCAAAGTCCAATTTCCAAAGTGGAGAGCTCGTGTTCAACGTCATTGCTTAAACTCTGAAGAGTTGCAGGTTGGACTGTTGGACTCTCAGTGGTCCTCAAAACAGTTAGAGGTAGGGAAGGAGGGCATGCCCCCGCTCTTCGTCGCGCCGCTCCAGTCATAAAAGAAATTGAGCCCTTCTTTACCTGTTTGAACTGAGGTAACCAAACGAAGAGCGGGCACATGCCCTCCTTCCCTACCTCTAACTATTCCTAGTTACCTCTAATTATTCAGAGCCCTCTCTATTAGGTTTCAACCGAGTAATTCACAGTCAGACTTTGGACATTGGATTTTTGGACCGGGTTAAAACTCAACTTCGCCGCGCGCCACCACCACGGATTGTCCACCAACTCGAACTTGCTCAACGCTCCCGGGCTCGCCGCTCACTTCAAGATGAATCCGGCTAGGTCGATTTATGAAGTCGCCCTGCTCGATAACGAATTTATGTTTTCCTTCTTCTGGTTCTGACCCGGAAGCACCGTGATGGACCAGGTAGGCGCCTAAAGCGCCGCACGCACTGCCGGTCGCCGGATCTTCCGGAATGTTGTCGGCGGGCGCAAAAAAGCGTGCGTGCGCGCGTGATTCGCCCATCTCGATCGTCTCCCGCGCGAACGCCAGACATCCCATCGCCCCAAGGCGAACATAGATTTCAGCCAAGAGGCTGGAGTTGACGTGACAATGAGAAAGATCCGACAACGAACGAATCGGGACTGCAAGGCAAGACAGGCCGGTTGAAATTATCTGAATCGGCAAATTCTCATCCAGGTCTTCACGCGCGCGGCCTAACGCCCGGGCGATTTCTGCCTCCTCTTGCCAGTCGTCAATCTCGCCGAGAACCTCAAACTTTCCCTGCGTCATCACAACCTGCGATGGCGCGCCATCTTTGAACTCGATTTCAACTGGCAAAACGCCAATGCCCACTTCGTGATGAATGCGCGTCCATCCGTTTCCCCCCTCGGGAATGGGCACAATGCCTTCACGAGCCAGCGCGTTCCAGGTGCCAACAATGGGGTGACCCGCGAAGGGTATTTCACGCGTGGGTGTGAAAATTCGAAGACGGCGAAGCACCGGAGACTCCGGCGTAGGAAGCTCTATGCCGGGTTCGCTTTTCTCCGCCCCGTCTGAAGCTGGTGCATTGCCCCGGTCCGGAACAGGTTCAGAAGCCTCAGGCTTGAGCACGAAAACCGTCTCTGAGAGATTCATCTCGCGCGCGATCTTCATCATCTCGTCGTCACTGAGCCCTTCCGCTTCCGGAAAAACAGCGAGTGGGTTTCCAGCAAATGGTTGATCAGTGAAGACGTCCAGTTGGACAAAGCGATATGTGGCCATGACACCGTCCCAATTGTTTAGAGTAATGCCATGATCAATTCAGTTGAGTACGGAGGTCAAGCCAGCCTGGGACGAGGCGGTGACCTAATTTGAAATTCTCTGTTGCAGAGAGAAAATCAAAATAGGGCACTACTGAAGACGATCCTGGAAACCGGCACGAAGCAATACGAAAAATATTTTCGCGTTAGTTCCTGGCGTTTAGTGGATCGTGCTTGGTTAGAAGAAAGTCCATTAGCAGCGCTGTTCAAGAAACAGCCGGGGATGTACCCACGCATAGTATGCGAGCATCACCAAACCAATCAGCAGCGGTATAGGAAGCAGGGCACCCAGCAAAAACTTAAACCAGAGGCCGAGAAAGCCAACCGCAGCGGCGATAGTGAAGGCCTTGCCGATGCGATCGAGTTTTTCGTGAACGCCATAGAAGGTGATGGCAAGAAGCGCCAACGTCACCACACTGAGCGTCCATTTGGTGATGGCAGCGTCACTAATGTGGAGGCCGCTGAGGATCGACTGCGTCACTTCAGGATGGTTAACTATGTGAAGCATGCCGAGGTTTTCTTTCACGTCGAAAGCCGCAGCGCTAATGCCGCAGACGGCAGCCACCAAAGCCAGGTAGCGCGCTCGAGGACAGGCACGACGAGACAACAGATAGCTAATGGCGAGATAGAGCGCCAAATAGCAAGCGATCCAAACGAAGTCAATGTAGATTTGAGTTTTCATCGCCCGCCGGTTGGGCGCTTGGTCCGGACCCAGTATCGCTGTTGCCTGTTCGGGGGTTTGCACAAATTCGAGGGCCATCACCGGGGCGCTGAATCCATCGTTGGCTTCAGGGGAAAGTTTGCGCGGATTGAATTGAAGCAGACCCGCGATCAGCATCGCTAACGCACCAAGGATTACCAACACCGAAAAAACAGCGAGGAGCTTGACCTTTCGAATGGCAGGTTCAACCAGGTCGCCGGGTTTGAACGGTCGTCCACATCTCGGACACACGGTCGCTTCAAGAGAGCATTCGTTTTTGCAATCGGGGCAAGGTGCGAGAGGCATCGCTTAGTCTC
>DASQKG010000322.1:0-3649 GCA_035630655.1 Pyrinomonadaceae bacterium | reverse complement strand
GGGATTCACGGAAGCCGCCACTGCACTGAGACGCATGCAGGCACTGCTGAACTAATTTATCTAAGGAGAACTTGCGCTGCGATGTACTGCGCGCGCCTCATTGTAGGGGTGTCCCTCCGTGGGCACCCCAAAAGTTGCGGTGATGACCGGATCTCGATGGAGGTGAGCGGCGGCAAACGACGGGCGGCCACGGAGTGCCGCCCCTACAAAGTGCTGAGCTTTCTTGCGGGGTTGAAATTCAGCTTGCGAGTTTTAGTTCTTGAAGAATTCCCTGGAAGCGCGGGTCGTCTTTGATAGCAGCAAATCGGGGTTCATCCTTTGTCCATAACATTCGATCTTCACGAAGTTCCAGGCATTTTTGCAAAGCGGCAAGGGCTTCGTCCGAGCGTCCTAGTTCGCTGTAATGTAACGCCAAAAAATAGAGTGATTTTGGGTCTGTCTCAGCCATTCTCTTCAGACGGTTCCGAGACTCCGCCGCTTTATTTAGTTGCCCGCTTTTGTGATACGCGGTCGCCAGCATGGACGTCCAGGCAAAATCGGTTTCTTTCGGATTCGGAAATAGTTCATTGCCTAACTCAATAACTTTGGCGTAATCGCCTTTGAGTAGATAAAGTTTTCCGGTACCGCGACGGGCGAACTGCGAATCGTTATCCATCTCCAGAGTTGATTGCAGTACTTTTAGACCCTCATCATACTCACCTTGCTTTTCCAGAATGCCGTAAAGCGGAACTCCCAAGTCCGCGGAGCGCGGGTCGAGTTCCCGCGCTTTATGAATTTCGGTGAGTCCTTCGTCGTACCGCCCCAGAGTTGTCAGCAGACGCGCGTAGAACTGATGTGCATTGACGCTGTTGGGATTGAGTTCAATCGCTCGTCGGAAGGATTTCTCCGCGGCCGCAAAATCCCAATCATGCGAGTACTTAATTCGACCAAGTGAGCTGTGAGCATCGGCAAGATTCGGATCCAATACCAGGGCTTTGTCGGTTGAAGCCCTGGCTTTACGGTAGAGTTCCGTGTCTGCGTCGCTGGTAAAACTTGCTTGCCAAATATAGGCATCTGCCAGGCCCGTGTAAGCCAATGCATAGGTCGGATCCAGACTAATAGCCTGTTGAAATTCAGCGATCGCTTTTTCGGGATTTCTTTTCTCCAGAAAAAGACGCCCGCGCCAATAGATCTGAAAGGCTTCGCGGTGTTGAGTGTCACGCTTGGTGAGGAGCTCGGTCTCCTTTGGATTGATTCTGGCTCCCAATGATTCGGTGACCTGAAGCGAAAGTGCGTCCTGCAGTTTGAAAAGTTCCGTTTCGTTCTCATCAAAGCTCGCTGACCAAAGCAGCGCGCCATCGCCGACGCGGAGCAAGCGCGCGTTAATGCGCAGGCGTTGATCGGTACGCTGGAGTGTCGCCTCCAATATTGCGTCAACCCTTAACTTGCGGCCGATCTCAATCGCGTTGGGGTCGGCGCCGGCATTTGACACTGGGCGAACGACGATTGAACGCAAGCTCCCGAGTCTTGTTACCAGCGTATCAGTCAGTCCGAGCGCAAGAGTTCTGTCAGACTCTTCATTAGTCAAAGGCTTCAGAGGCAAGACGGCAATCGACTTGATTGGCCCGGTAGCTCCGCCGGACTCATCTTTTGTTCCTTCTCGCGGCAATAGAAACCAAACAACCGCACCGATCGTCACCAGCATGGCAACTGCGGCAGCTGCGTACACTCGCTGATATTTTCCCGGCCACACCCCGGGAGGCAATGCCGCCTTTTCGATTGCCGACTCGGCTGCTGTCGGAAACGCTCTCTCCTCGATCACTACCCGCGCCCGTGTGTGTTTCTCAACGATAAGTACCGGTAGTTCTTCCGCGACTTCGCGAACCTCGGCACTGAAACGGTAACCATGTCTCGGAATCGTCTGAATGTATTGTTCGCCGGCTTCATCCGTCCCCAGAGCCTTCCTGAGCACCGACACGTTGAAATTGAGGTTGCCGTCTTCCACAAACGTGTTCGGCCAAATGGCGTTCATAAGCTGTTCACGCTCGACCAGCCTGCCGTTGTGTTTAACCAGGATAAGCAGTGTTTCGACGGCTTTGGGTGTGAGCGATACGGGTTCGCCGTCTCGCCATAGACAGGGTTTTTCTGGATCCAGTCGAAAGGGGCCGAACTCGTAAAGGTGTCTTACTTGGTGGGTCATCGGGGGTTCTAACAAATTCTCTAACGATTTCTAAGACGCGCTCAAAGGACTTTTGGCTGAAGAAAGGATAGAAGTCTGCCTGCTGAAAGGCAAGAGGCGTTCAAAAAGCCAGGATGGAAACCGATGAGGCTTCGCAAACTGTTTGTTATCAGTGCTGAAAAGACGGAGACCTATACCGTCCGCCAGGAGCCCCCTCAGTCGTTTCCGATGTATTGCGAAAAGTGTGACCAAAAGGCGAGGTTTCTTACGGTGGATCAAACTGTGAATCTAACTGGTTTAGGCGCACGGACGATATTTCGGTTGGTTGAAGCCGGAGAACTTCACTCCGAAGAAACAATAGCGGGCCACTTACTGCTTTGCCCAAAGTCGGTGGCTCTATTTATTCATTTGGGACAAATCTAACGACATGTTTCTCTTCCCGCCACCAGTAGTGGGCGAACGCCTTACCGACACCGAGAATTCACGGATCATCAACCAACCCACAAATTTGAAGAGGAGCTGATTATGAAGAAATTGACTTTGAGCGTCTGTAGTTTCGCCCTGTTACTGGGAACTCTGGTTCCCGTTGAGTCGATGGCTGGTCAGGGACGTCGCGTCGTGGTTCGGCGGCACGCGGCAGTTCGTCGGCCGCCCATTGTTCGGACCAGGCTGATAGTACGCAATGGATATCCGATCAGGCGTGCGCTGCCGACTGCTGTTGTTGTGCGACCAGCTCGCCGAGTTGTGACCGTTGGAGCTCCTCTGGTGTTTTTGCCGAGCTTGGTCTGGACACCAAGAGTCGTTGCCATGCCGGCCGGCGAACGGCTTGTGTGGAGGGACAGCGAGAATATCGAACGCGAGGAAGGTTGGGTAGATAGCAACTTTGGGATTGATTCAGAGGGTAACGCACTGTTCCTACAGGTCGACGGTACCGCTGAACTCAACTTCGCCGAAATCACCTTCGCTAACGGAAACGTGCAGGTGGTGGATTTCAGCGGGCGAACGCACGGCTCGGGAATCTACAGCCTTTTGGACTTCGCTGACGGGCGTCACGTTAAGACAGCGAGGCTGCTGGCATAATCTGAGTCAAACCAGACAAAGCTGGCAGTCTACCTAAGCAAATAGGAGCTGGTGTCAGTCGTACTCGAATCTGACTTTCTAAGGAGAGAATTATGAAACGCAGAAAAACACTATCGATCGTGGTTACGTGAAGCACTGTGCCCGCATTGTGTCCATTGCTTTCGTAAATTGTAATTTTGATGACGAACAAAACAAAAGGAGAAGAACGCTTATGAAGCGTCTACTAAGACCCTCGATCGCGCTCGTGTTGGGTGCCGTTCTGTTGTTGCTGATTAGTTCCGATTCAATGGCACAACAGGGAAGAAGAAGATTCAGTGCCGACACTGGGATCGTTACTCTCGGTCCGAATCAAAAGCTGCGTGTGGCGGTAGCGGGTGATTTTGATGGAGATGCCGATGTTGACGGTGCCGA
>DASQKG010000321.1:0-20633 GCA_035630655.1 Pyrinomonadaceae bacterium | reverse complement strand
CCCGCCAATCAGCCGCCAGTAGTGAGCGCGGGCGCTAATCAAACTATCACCCTGCCGGCTACAGCCAATCTCAACGGGACGGTGACCGACGACGGTCAACCCCAAGGGAGTAGTGTGTCCGTTGCCTGGAGCAAGCTGAGCGGGCCCGGCGTCGTTACCTTCGCGAGTCAGAATTCGGCAACCACCTCAGCGATTTTCAGCGCAGCTGGAACTTACCTGTTGCGTTTGACTGCGGATGACACTGAATACTCTCAGAGTGGCGATGTGACCATCACCGTCAATCCGGAGCAGGTGCCCGTCAATCAACCGCCCGCAGTCAACCCAGGACCAAACCAGACAATCGAGCTGCCAACCGACGCTGTCACCCTGAACGGCACGGCCACCGACGATGGTCTGCCTGCGGGCAGCACGCTGATCGTTACCTGGACGCAAGTGAGCGGTCCGGGCACAGTCACTTTTGACAATGCGGGCAGCGCCGTAACCACGGCGCGGTTCAGCGCGCTTGGTGATTATGTTTTGCGTTTGAGCGCCGGCGATGGAGCGTACCTCATAAGCGCCGATGTCGGCGTCAGTGTAACGCCGCAGAATCGGCCGCCTACGGCAAACGCCGGGCCCGATCAAACGATACTGTTGTCGCAACCCGCGCAGCTTGACGGCAGCGCCAGCGACGATGGTCTGCCCTCCGGTAGCGCTTTGACGACCGTCTGGTCCAAAGTCAGCGGCCCCGGCACAGTCACGTTCACAAATCCGAATGTCACAGTTACCGGCGCGCAGTTCAGCGCCATGGGCACTTACGTTCTCCGCCTGACGTCCAGCGACAGCATGTTGACGGCGAGCGACGAACTCACGGTCACGGTCCGCGACAACGTTGCCGTGCCGACGGTCGAGATCACTAGTCCCGGTGACGGGGACGAATTGACCGGGCCCACCATTATTACGGGATCCGTTAGCAACGGCACATGGATGCTGGAATACAGTCTCAACTCCGATGACGGCGCTGCTAACCAGGTCTGGACGCAGGCTGCCGCCGGAGCCGGACCTGTAACCAACGGCTTGCTCGGCACGCTCGATACGACGCTGATGCTGAATGGGATTTACACGCTCCGTTTGAAAGCGACGGATGAGTACGGACAGATCTCATTCACGTTAATCGCTGTGTTGGTCGATAAGAATTTCAAGGTGGGTCAATTCCAGGTTGCTTTCAGCGATCTAAACGTGCCGGTTGTGGGTTTGCCCATTGAAGTGGTTCGCAGTTACGACAGCCGCGATAAGCGTGTGGGCGACTTCGGCGTTGGGTGGCAACTGGGACTCCGCAGCGCGCGCGTGGAAAAGACAGGCGTGCTCGGGCTGGGCTGGACCCAGACGGTTACCAGCGGCTTTATCCCTACCTATTGCCTGGAGCCTACGCGACCACATAAGGTCGCCATCACGTTTGGCGACGGCAAAGTCTTCAAGTTTCGCGCCTCGACCGCCATTCGTTGCCAACAGGCCGCGCCAATCTCAGCTACCGAGTTGACCTTCACGCCCGAGCCGGGCACGCATGCAACTCTGGAATCTACCGCTGCTACAGACGTGCTGGTCGCGGTGCAGGGCAGCATCCCCGGGCCCGTACAGCTTATCAATCATAGTAATTCTGATATTTACAACACCGGCACGTTCCGGCTCAGGACCGCCGAGGGTGCGGTCTATGTCATCGACCAACGAACCGGCGTAAGTAGTGTTAGAGATGCTTACGGCAACACGCTCACAATCAACGTCGGCGGCATCGTTCATTCATCAGGACAGAGCATCGCTTTCTCGCGCGACGGCGCAGGCCGCATCACGCAGATCATCGATCCAAACGGCAACGCGCAAACCTACCTCTACGATCCCAACGGCGATCTCGTTAGCTACACCGATCGCGAGCAGCAAACGACGACTTTTACTTACAACTCCAACCATCACTTGCTCTCCATTACAAACGCGCGCGGCGTCGAGTTACTAACCAATCAGTATGACGCTAGTGGCCGTCTAATTGGCCAAGCCGACGCGTTCAGCAAGTCGCTGGTTTACGATCACGACATCGCCGGCCGAGTAGAAACAATGACTGACCGGCAGGGTCAGCAGACGCGCTACGAGTATGACGAACGCGGTAATGTCCTGCGCCAGATTGATGCCAAAGGCGGCATCAAGTCCTTTACCTACGACGCGAACGACAATGTACTTACGGAAACCAATGCGCTGGGAAAGATTACTACATATACCTACGACGCAACGGACAACCGGACGAGTGTTACCGATCCACTTGGTAACGTTACAAGGCTTACCTACAACGCCGCCCGCCAGCCTTTGACCGTCACCGACCCGCGAGGGCAGGTCACTATCAACACCTACGATGCGGCCGGCACTAACCTTTTGACGACGACCGACCCATTCGGCAAGAGCACCACCTTCACCTACAGCGTTTTCACCGGCCAGCGCACTACGATGAAAGACGCGCTCGATCATGTGACGCATTACGGTTACGACAGCGCCGGCCGTTTGAATAGCGAGACGGATGCGCTGGGCCACGTCACAACCTTCGGCTACGACCGGAGTGGCAATCGGACTACGCAGAGCCTGACACGCACGAACGCCGGAGGGCAGACGGAGACCATCACCACCACCTACACCTACGACAAACTGAACCGTCCCACAAAAACTACTTTCGCCGACAGTTCATTCACTCTTGTTGAATACAACGCTATCGGGCAACAGGCCGCAACAATTGATCAGATGGGTCATCGCACGGAGTTTACTTATGACGAAATGGGCCGGCTGACGCGAACAGACTACCCGGACGGCAAACATGATGAGACAACTTACGATGCCGAGGGACGGAGGCTGACCAGCAAGGATCGCGCAGGCCGCACCACTTCCTTTGCCTATGACGAACTGGGTCGGCTGACGAAGACAACCTATCCGGACAACACGTCTACCTCAACGACCTACGATGCAGTTGGACAGGTGCTTACCACGACCGACGCGCGCGGCAACGTGACCATTTACTTCTATGATGCCGCAGGGCGGAGAACCAAAATCAGGAACGCGCTGAACCAGGAAACAACTTTTGCCTTTGACCCAAACGGCAATCAGATCTCAATGACCGATGCGCTCGGTCATACGACTGATTTCGAATACGACCTGAACAATCGCCGCACCAGGACAACGTACGCCGACAATTCCTTCGACACGGTTGGCTACGATGCGTTGGGCCGCAGTGTGTCCAGGACTGACCAGGCGGGCAAGACAACTCAGTTCACATACGATGCTTTGGGCCGCCTGACCAAAGTGAAGGACGCGCTCAATCAGGAGACGACCTATGCGTACAACGAGCTCGGTCAACAGCTTTCGCAGACCGACGCTAACAATCACACCACGCGGTTTGAATACGATCAGCTTGGCCGCCGTGTGAAGCGTGTTCTGCCCGCAGGCCAGTTTGAAACTTACGCTTACGACACCGGCGGCAATCTTCAGACAAGGACCGACTTTAACGGCAAGACAACGGCGTTCATCTACGACGTGATGCGGCGGCTGATATCCAAAATCCCTGACGCGTCCCTGAACCAACCCGCGATCAGCTTCACCTACAACCATAGCGGGCAGCGCGCCACGATGAGCGATGCTTCCGGCACTACCATCTACACCTATGACAGCCGAAGCCGGCTCTCGAGCAAGCAAACACCGTTCGGCACGTTGAGCCATACCTATGACGATTCCGGGAACCTGCTGACGACGCGTTCCTCGAATACAGCCGGCACGAGTATCGATTACACCTATGACGCCCTAAATCGCCTGGCCACAGTCCGAGACAACCGTCTCACCACGCTTAATGGCGGGGTTACGACCTACAACTACGATACGGTCGGAAACCTGCAAAGTTATCGGTATCCAAACAGCGTCACTACCAGCTACAACTACAACTCGCTTAACCGCCTCACCTCGATGAACGCGGGCACGCCAGTTTCGGCGCTCGCAAGTTATGCCTACACTCTTGGCCCCGCCGGCAACCGTATCGCGGTTACCGAGCACGGCGGCCGCACCGTCAACTACAGCTACGATGATCTCTATCGCCTGACAAACGAAACAATCGCCAACGATCCGCATGGCATCAACGGTACGGTTAGCTACGGCTACGATCCCGTAGGTAATCGTCTCTCGCGCACCTCATCAATTCCGGGCGTGGTCTCGCAAAATTCAACCTACGACGCCAACGATCGTTTGAGTGCCGACGCGTATGACGCCAACGGAAACACGAAGGCGAGCAGCGGGAAAATTTACGGTTACGATTTCGAGAACCGCCTGACCTCGCTCACCAATCCTGATTCATCACTCATCACTTACGTTTACGATGGCGACGGTAATCGCGTCGCCAGGACCGTTGACGGCATTACGACGAACTACCTTGTCGACACCAACAACCACACCGGCTACGCGCAGGTTGTCGAAGAGCTGCAAAGCAGCGCAGTCGTCAAGCAATTCACCTACGGCCACGACCTGATCTCGCAGCGCTGTGTCTCTGCCAACGCCTCAGGTACCACCAACTGCGCTCTATCTTTCTACGGCTACGATGGCCACGGCTCGGTGCGCTTCTTAACCGACTCCGCTGCGGCGATTACTGACACTTACTCCTACGACGCCTTCGGCAATCTCATCTCCCGCACCGGCACCACTTCGAACGACTACCTCTATTCGGGCGAACAACTCGATCCGAATCTTGGGTTCTATTACCTGCGCGCACGCTACATGGATCCATCCTCCGGAAGGTTCTGGTCGATGGATTCATACGAAGGTGGTTCATACGATCCCGGTTCGCTGCATAAGTACCTCTATACCCGAAACAGTCCCACCAACCTGATCGATCCAAACGGGCATTTCTCGTTAGTGGATACGCTTAACACGTCAGTGGTTGTTGGTGTTCTAAGTGGGTTTACGTTCGGCCTAGTTACGGGTGGACTCGAAGGCGCCATCAACGGTGCAATCCAAGGGGCGGTTATGGGTGCACTTGTGCCGCTTACTGGTGCCGGTGTGGGCACCTATCTATTAGGCAACGCCGCGCGAGGGGTCTTTATTACTGGTTGGGGACTCGGCCTCGGAAACGCAGCAACTTCTGGCTTCAGCTTTGCAACGGCCACGACAGAAGAAGAACGCACCAGTGCCGGGATCGACCTTCTGACCAGCGCTGGTTTTATGTACTTTGGACCCAAGATTCTTCAGCGGGTCAATACGAAAATAATCAGTGCTGAGCAAGCCAATATTGATAGCGCGAGAAGGGGATATTCTGAGGCACCGTGGTCCGCAGGTCTCAATGTTACGGAAACTACCTTGTTTTCTATGGCGAAGTATGTGCGAGTATACGCAGGTAATCAGCTGCGTGGGGCTTATGTAATGGAAGCTTCTGAAATTCAGGGGCTTACCGCGCTTCAAATGAAACAAAAGTTCGCTCTGCCATTTCTCCCGGACAAAATCGCCATCGCAGAAATTCCGGCAGGCACAACCATTAGAATTGGCGTTGCGGGACCAAATAGCTTCGCACCAAAGGGGGGTGGGGGCATGCAGGTCGAGATTCAGAATCCAAATCATCCCACTCCACCGACTCCGCCAACGCGCTTCCTGCCACAGTAGTGAAAGGGATACGATATGAACGACAACTCATATAGCGACATTCACATCCACTCTCAGCAGAGAGCCACCAGGGCATTAATCAAATTTTGCTCGGACCATGACTATGATTACCCGGCAATCCCTGACCTACATCATTGCTTGAGAGCATTAGAGCAAGGAAACATTAAAGCGGCTGTTGAGTTCTATCAGAAGGTTCCTCTCGGTGGCATGGGGTGTTTCAACGACTGGCTGCCACCAGTTATATTTAGTCATGAGAATCCTGAATACGTCCAAGCCGTCTTCGAGGCGCTGACAAGTCAGTGGAGTTTGTTAATGCGCCTCTCTTTACCAAAGACGAATTAGGCGATGTCCAAAGAATGCCAAACGGAATCACGCCATCAAGGACAAATGAGATCAATTACAAAAATTGATGAACTTTTGAAAGGACCACAAAAAGCTATAGCAGGTGAAGAGTTGCGGGAGTCGCCTTGGTAAGTACGTTTCATTGATGAAACACAGTCCCGATGGTAGACTTCACAAGCGTGACCTCATGCCATGTTTCCTTCGTCGACTCGGCGACACGGAGGGCATAAAACATACGGTTGAAGTGGAAGCCGAGAGTTTGTTTGAAGCGGCGGTGCCGGCGATACGGAGCTTCAGGCAACATCACTGCGAACCCGGACTCATAACAAAACTTGACGCGGAGATCCGTAGATCTGTCACTCACACGGTCACGCCAAAGAGAACTATGAGTGGTCGCACGGAGGAGCCAGAAGTCCGAAGGAAGCGGTCATGTTTGGCGAAAAACATCCAACCCTTTACGTGGGCCTTACGGCGTGTCGGTAGTTGTTAAAGTGGTGTCTGACCTAGTTCCTGGAGAGTTCTTGTCACTCTTAATCCGTCAATGGAATCGCCAATGCTCCACCACTAAAAACATCTTCGGTTTATAAGGTACAAGAGGTATATTAGCTGGCTCGAACTCCGATCCTTTATCCCTCTTCGCAATGAGTTTGTCTTGTCTAAGATTAGCGTCGCGCGCTTGGAACACGCGCTTCTGAATTAAATTAACATTGTTACAGGTTACTGACAGCTCCTTGTGACAAACCACAATTCAAACTGGGTGGAAATGCTTGATCTGAGCGACCGTCGCCCTCATGAGTTTTTCCGCAGTCTTGAACAGATCAATTCTGCTGACCCAATTCCGCTTCATGCCCACGCGATGCGCCGTGCATGGAAAGAAATGGAATTGGACGGAATACTCTGCATCGAAAGAATCCCCGTAGTTTATTTCAAGCAGATACGACAGCCGAGTCAGGATGAGTTGCGCAAGCTTCAACGCCAGCTCTGGAATCAGAGTATCGCCCCCATTCTCGTCGTCATTACGCGAACCGAGATACTTGTTTATTCCGGCCTTGCGCTTCCGGCTAAAGATGATGAAAACGTCGATGAGAATAATCGCCTAGTCGAGACATTTAACCTATTAGCCGACGCCCTCAAGATTAGACATTTCGTCCGAACGGTTGAACTAGGTGAATTCTTCAGAACGAATCCAAAGTCTTTTAATCCAGAACATAAGGTTGACCACTATCTCCTGGAAAATATGGACGCTGCTCGTGTTCGTTTGGAAGGACAATTCCCTGAGGCACAACTCGATACTGCGACAGTACATGCCTTACTTGGGCGGACTATTTTCACCTGTTACCTAGTTGATCGAGGGATCATTAATGACTCCTATTTTAAGAAGGTAGGCGCTAATGGAGCCAAGTCGCTCCTTGATGTCTTTACTCAGTTTTCTCCAGATCGAGCTAAGAAAGTCTTTTTCACACTGTTCAAGGAACTCAGGAGGGATTTCAACGGAGACGTGTTTGAAGGGGATCTGGAAACGGAGGAGCTTCTACTCGAACCTAGGCATATTGCACTACTCAGTCGTTTTCTTAACGGAGACAATGTAGCCAATGCACAGCGATCGCTCGGATTTTGGGCGTACGACTTTGAGTTTATCCCGATCGAAACCATAAGTGGTATCTACGAGAGTTTCCTAAATGCCGAAGCTCCGCAGCAGAAGCGTGAGTCAGGGGCATACTACACGCCACGCTTTTTGGCGGAGCTTGTATTGGACTTGGCGCTCGAAGATGACTCCTCGCTGCTTGAAAAGCGTTGTCTCGACGCGGCCTGCGGCTCTGGTATTTTTCTAGTTGGTTTATTCAATCAAATGGCCGAGGAGTGGCGTCGCGGAAACCAGGAAGCCAGCTACGACACGCATGCAAATGCTTTGATTGATATTCTTCTTAACAATCTCTTCGGCGTAGACCAAAGCTTGGTCGCCTGTCGCATCGCTGCTTTCAGTCTTTATATTGCTCTGTTAGATCAACTTTCCCCTAGAGACATTCAGAGGTTGCAGAAGAAGGGAAGGTTTCTACCGCATCTTGTGGCGCTGAAGAACGGTGGACAAGATCAGAACTCCGGCGCAAATATTTTTCATGGAGATTTTTTCGATGAAACTCTACGAATTCCTAGCGACGGTTTTCATTTGGTCATAGGAAATCCCCCATGGTCCCGGGGAAAGAAAGGCCCAAAAACGACGTCTGAACTATGGTGCGAGAGCAAGAAGCTTCCAATTACTCAAAGACAAATAGCGGCTGGTTTTGTGTGGAAGGCTCCCCGCCATCTCCTCGAGCAAGGAGTAGTTTGCTTTCTTCTTCCGGCCCCTCTACTTTTCAGCTACGGGAAGGGAATAGAGTTTCAACGCAGATGGCTTTCTGAGTACACAGTCGAAAAAGTGCTCAATTTGGCGGACATGCGCTTTTATCTGTTTCCGGGGTCGATCCATCCCGCGCTCATCGTCAAGTACAAAAAAGAACGACCTGATATCGCCAAACATTACATCGAATATTTTACCCCGAAGACTGAACCGGAAACATTGCGGGCAGACATCTTGGTCATTTCGTCAGAAGATAGAAAGGACCTCAGGCTTTTAGCAATACTCAATGATCTCGATCGAGGTAAGCCAGCTTTCGTCTGGAAAGAAGCATTCTGGGGCACTCCCAGAGACCGCAATTTTGTTGATCGCCTTCGTGACTACTCAACTATAAGTGATTGGGGTAACAAGCATGACGAAACGTGGAAAGTGGATGAAGGATTCAATAGGGGAGGGGACGGAAAACCAAAGGATCGCGCTATCTTGTACAAGATTCCTTTTTTGCCGGCCAAGGCGGTTTCAGCTTATGTGGTTTTGGAATCTGGTTTGATGGAGAGGCCACCTACTTACGAGCCTCGACGCATGGCAAACGAAGCGATTTTCCGAAAGCCGCACATAGTTTTCCCGCACGGCGTGAGCGAGAAGGGCAAGCGAATCAAAGCGGGGTTCAGTACTTTCGACTGCAGCTTCACCCAAACAATTCGCGGTATTCATGCGGATGCTGCCAACGAGGACGACCTGCGATTTTTAACTTGCGTTTTGGCCTCTCCGCTTGCGTTGTATATCTTTTTTCACACGTCCTTCAATTGGGCGATTGATCGTCCTCACCTTCTTGTTGCCGAATATGAAGCTTTTCCATTCCCAAAACCGGAGACACAAAATCAACGAGATATTATTAAGCTGGCAGCGACGTTGCACCGCCGTATGGAGTCTATGATTTTCGAGAATCCCAATGACTACAAATCCGTGGTTGAGAGACATTGCGGAGAATTAGATAAGCTCGTCTTCGCATATTTCAATATCGATTCGTGGGAAGAGGCACTCATAGATGACACCGTGAAGGTCTGGATTCCTAGTGCCACACCTCGCCGCGACGAAAAGTCGATTCCGGCCTTAGAGAGTAGTAGTGATAAGCATCGCTTGGAGTACATTAATCTTTTGCTTGAGGTCCTGAATACTTGGGCACAACGAAGCGATAGACGAATTGAGGGAGATACGATCATCTCGCTAGAAGCCGACATGGGAGTTGTATCCTTACGCAAAGTTGATAAGTTCTCGCCTCAGATTCAGGTCAACGAAGCAGAATCTTCAGAGGAATTAGGTAAGGCGCTACGGAGGTTGGGCAGCTTACTTCCGGAAGAAACGAAGAGTATGAGATTGATGAGGAACTTGAAGGTGTTCGACGGAAACAACCTGGATATTCTTAAGCCTCTGGCACGTCGTTACTGGACGAAGACCGCCGCGCTCAATGATGCCGACGAGATCGCGGCAGCTATTCTCACCGCGGCGAGTCGCGAAAAACGCTATGGCACTCATCAAGGGTAATCCAGCGTACTGGTCTGAGGTTTTCCCTCAGGAGTTAATCCCTCAAATTCTGACCATGGTTCTGTCCGTGTGGAATGACTTACCCAAGCGCTCGCGTAGAGAACTCGAAATTCGCACAACGCGGCGTTTCTTAAGTGCTCTGATACATGATAAGAACACGCGCAAGGAGGTTCCGGTGAGAATCTCACGAGAGTGCGTTGAGGACGATCTGCGAACTGGTCGACAACTAGGACGGATTGATCTTTGCTTTATCCCTCCGAATTCCTGTCACGAAAAAGTTTATTTCGCCTTCGAATGCAAGCGC
Organism: Pyrinomonadaceae bacterium; assembly: GCA_035630655.1. GTDB lineage: Bacteria > Acidobacteriota > Blastocatellia > Pyrinomonadales > Pyrinomonadaceae > PSRF01. Next base: position 10,464 of record DASQKG010000321.1, on the reverse strand, counting down.
CTAAACGTTAGATATCCAGGTCGAACAACCTCTTTAGCTTCGCAATATGTAAAAGGCGGGATGATTCGATTTATAAATTCAAAGTACGCGTCGATTCTTCATAAAGGTGGAATGATTGGTTACGTCCTCGATGGCAATACTAAGTCCGCCATCAAAGGAGTAGATAGAAACGTTAAGCGATTCCGATCAAAGCTCAAAATGAAGGCTCCTGGCGGATTGAGCAACTGTTTAATTCTGCCGACTGGAAATCCAGCAAAAGAAACTAACCACAATCTCGTCAAAGGGCAATTCGTCATCTATCACATTTTCCTCCCAAGGTAGTTCTGGGACGCTAAGTAAAGTAAACTAATTGCACACGCCGTCTTCAGAAACGAACAACTAATACGCAGCTTGGAGTTGAGCGTTCCGGGTTCAATTTGCAGGGTGTACTACGCACGCAGAAGCGACGGGTGTAAATAGTTTTGTGTAAATGGTCATCGAGCAACTAACCGGTTAAGGTTAGACGAAGGAGAACAGATGACCATAGACAACGAGCTCATTGACAATCTGCTGAAAGACTACAAAAAGCCTGAGGACATCATTGGGGAGAACGGGCTTTTGAAGCAACTGACCAAGCGGTTGCTGGAGCGGGCAATGGCCGCAGAGATGACCGAGCACGTGGGTTACGAGAAGCACGAGGCGTCCGGGAACAAGAGCGGCAACTCGCGCAATGGCAACTCCGCCAAGACGCTCAAAGGTAGCTTCGGGACCATGCCGATCGAAGTGCCGCGGGATCGAAACGGGACTTTCGAGCCGCAGATCATAGGGAAGCATCAAACTCGCTTCACCGGCTTCGATGAAAACATCATTTCGCTATATGCGCGGGGGTTATCAACGCGCGAGATTCAGCAGCACCTGGAAGAGATCTACCACGTGGAAGTCTCGCCGACCTTGATCTCGAACGTGACGGATGCGGTGATTGATGAGGTCAAGACGTGGCAGAACCGGCAGCTCGATGCGGTTTACCCGATCGTGTTTCTGGATGCCATCCAGTTCAAAGTCAGGGATGGCGGGCACGTGCGGAACAAGGCGATTTACCTGGCGATTGGCATCGGCGTGAGTGGGCTGAAGGAAGTGCTGGGCTTGTGGATCGCGCAAACCGAAGGCGCCAAATTCTGGCTGCAAGTGGTAACGGAACTGAAGAATCGGGGCGTGAACGACATCTTCATCGCCTGCGTCGATGGGTTGAAAGGTTTTCCGGAAGCGATTGAGACTGTCTTCCCGCAAACCGAAGTGCAGTTATGCATCGTCCACCTGGTGCGGCACTCGCTGAAGTATGTGGGTTGGCAACAGCGCAAGGAAGTGGCCGCGGATCTCAAGACCATCTACAGGGCGGCCACGGCAGCGGAAGCTGAACAGAGACTAGGAGAGTTTAGCCTGAAGTGGGACGCGAAGTTTCCCACGATTGCCAAGTCCTGGCGTAGCAACTGGGAGCGCGTGATTCCATTTTTCGCGCACCCGCCGGAGATTCGGAAAGTGATCTACACCACGAATGCGATTGAGTCGCTCAACATGTCGCTCCGCAAAGTGACCAAAGCGCGCGGCTCGTTTCCCAGCGATGAGGCGGTCTTCAAACTGCTCTACCTGGCACTGCGCAACATCGAGAAAAAGTGGACCATGCCGGTCCGGGATTGGAAAGCCGCGCTCAACCGCTTTGCCATCGTCTACGAAAACCGGTTGCCGGTTGACTAACAACGAGCCGAACGAAATGAAAGAGCAAGGCAAAAATCTGCTGACAAATCAAAAGAAAAAGCAGCCGACCTTAAACAACAGACGATCGTTTACACAAAATATTTGACGCTACCACGTGCGACGTGCGCATCAGTAACCCGAAATTCATGCGCCGAAATTGATGCAAGAATTTTTATATAAACTGTGACCCGGCTGCGGGGTTTTACCATTGACAGTCCAATTTGTTCTCGCTTAAAGTCCGCTTACTCTTCCCGCTTCTCTCGTCACGTGCGACTCCCACGCCTCGCGTAAGCTTCACGTCAACGACGTTGATTAACTAAGCATCTCGGTTCCTAACCTCCCAGGAGAACACTCATGTATCCTCGCCTCAGGTTTTATTTTTCCCCCGCAAAATTTTCATGCCTGGCGCTGGCATATGCCCTCATTCTGACGTCGGTAACGCCCCTCGTGTCGGCGCGAGTTCCTTTCCCGAGCAGGAACAAAGGACGCGCCAATATTCAGGACCTCGATAAGGCAGTCGCTACACCGGGAGCGCCCGCCGGCAAGCGTATGCCTGACATCGATGAGGCGCGAGGACGACAACACGCGACGCCAAAAGCGCCGCCGGCAATTCCCTCTTCGCGGCCGAAGTGGTCACCACCTTCATCTGTTCCTGGTCGATTGATCCCGCCGGCGGTTCCTGTCATTCCGCCAGTCCTAACCGGAAACACGGAGCTGGTAGGTCTTGCCGTCAATAATCAAAATCACATCGACCTGGACGTGTCGTTTGCGGCCCACCGTGGTCTCCTCGCGTCGGCGGCCCAGGGGTTTCGGGATACTCTGCCACAGGTCTACTGGAGCGCGGCAATTCCAACAATTATCAACGAAGGCTATGCGATGGTTTTTGGAACCAGACGATCGGATCAACTTGACCACGTGGTGTTAGAGCGAAAGGGTCTGAGCTCCACGAGATACATCCCAACGTCAGACAGACAGGAATGCCTGTCCTACCGTCTTACGCCAATGGATTCGCGAGCCCGCCAAGCCCAGTGCCTTTTGAGCGGCTGGTCATCAGCGAGTTTCGCTTCCGTGGTCCAGCCGGGGTGGCGCATGAGTATATTCAACTTACCAACATCACCGGCGAAAGTATTACCGTCAGCACTGTGGACGGATCCTCAGGGTGGGCACTCGTGGCAATCAGCTCCAACGGCTCGACGTCGACAAAGTTTGTAATTCCAAATGCCACCATTATTCCGGCGGGGGCACACTATCTGGCCGCCAACAGCGCCTACAGCCTGACCGCAAACGCCACACCCGATCGCTCTTACACTGGGGACATCGGCGACAACACCGGCATCGCTCTTTTCAGAACTGCTAATCCTGCGAACTTCATTCAACGAGCGAATTGATGCCGCTGGCTTCACACCGGTAGCCAATTCTCTTTACCGAGAAGGCGCGGGACTGACGTCCATAACGGCGGGAACCAATGAATAGGCGCATGTGCGGAAGATGACTACCGCTCTGCCGCAGGATACCGAAAACAATGCGGCTGACTTCGTTGCGATTTCCACCAGCGCAGCCTCACTCGGCGGCGTGGCATCGGTACTGGGCGCGCCCGGTCCCGAAAACAGTTTGTCGCCTTTGGACCGAACGAGTCAGGTGTCCTATGGCGTCCTCGATCCGGGGGTGGCTTCCACAGCCGCGCCTAATCGCGTCCGAAACACAACACCTGTTCCTAACGGGGCTTTAGGAACTTTGGTCACACGCTCCAGGGTCACGAATAATACCGGTTTCCCATCACGCGTTTGCGCTGGCGACTGATCGACTTCACGACCACCAACAGCCCCGTCGTAGTCACCCCTCCACAGGCGGTGTTGACGATGCTCGACTCTGCGGATTCCAACATCACGCTTTCAAACGGCTCGACTGTGAGCGTAAAAGGCACAAAGGTTGAACAGCCTCCCAACCAGCCAAACGCAGGTGGGCTAAACACCACACACGCGCCGGGAGGCATTAGCCTCACCACGCCTCTGCAGCCGGGTCAGACGCTCTACTACGAGATCAAGTTTGGCGTGCAGGCGAATGGCGGTTTCCGCTACAACGCCACGCTCGAACTCCAGCTGTCAAACGGCGCTTCGGCTGATCCTTCACAGGACAATTTTTCCGGCGCTCGTCTCGATCCGGCGAATCGCACCGGCTCCTCCGGAGAAGATCTGGCCTCGCGAAACCTGAATTGGAGTTTGCCTTTGGTGTCTCTGCCCGGTCGGGCCGGCCTGGATCTCGGGCTCTCACTCGCCTACAACTCGCTCGTATGGACAAAGAGCGGTTCGGCGATCCGGTTTGACGCCGACAACGGATTTCCCGGTCCGGGCTTTCGCCTCGGCTTCCCCGTGATCGAGCGGCGTTACTATGACAGCTTGATGGCCACGAATGCTTTTCTGATGATTACGCCTTCAGGCCGACGCGTGCAGTTGCGCCAAATCGGAACCAGCAATGTTTACGAAACCGGCGACTCGTCTTTCATGCAGTTGACCGATAACGGTTCCACCCTCGTCGTGCGTCCGATCGATGGCAGCCAGCTCACCTATTCGCTAATAGGACCCATTCCCAGTTTGGTAATGCTTTTGATTTCAACGAGCTCGACCCACAAGGTGCAGATGTAGAGCTGGAGGACCCCTATCTCGGGAATCCGGATTACGATGGACGCGTAGAGGGAGGGCCAATGTACCCCGGTTATGGAAATGTAACTTCCCCAGGCAATTGCACCCTGGACGGGGTTTGGGTGCCGTGTGACATGGCTTACCGATCGCTGGGCTCAGGAGCGGCAGTGGAAGCACCTCAAGAAACGACCCGCTACAATTACACCAAACAGAGATTCGAATTCTTCCGCGCCTTCGCGGATGGCTATTATGGTTTTATTCCGGGAGGTGCAGTTTATCGGGGTAACGGTTTTTTCGCCTCCCATGCGGGTTGGGATAGTGAGCCCGAACGTTGGTCCAATGCGCCGCAGAGAGGGGGATCCTTTGTCGACTGTTTTAGTAGATCGGGATTAGCGACTGCTGCATTCAAAGATCCGGCAGATGGAAGATCAATGCATGATGCATCTGAGTTCTGGGATGGAGCTGCGGATATGCTGCTGGAAATCAATCAGAAGGAGGGCGGCGCATCGCTCTCACTGCTGGCAGTGACGTGGATGAACGAATCGAGTTTTCACATGCGAGGGCTACCCAATACGAATGCAACCAGTAACACCAACCGATGGTCCCCAAAGCCCACCCGACAATGTATCCAGCAATCTACCTCGATCTTCTAAAGAAAACTCAAGTCTCGAGAACTCTGGACAACAACCAAATAAGACTAAACAAACCACCAGAAGCGGTATTCGCCAAGTTAACTTTAGAAATTTCACTTATCCCTGGTACCCCAAATCCCTCACTCCTCCACTGCGCCGCCGAGAGATCACGCTGCATAACGGAAATTTTGAGATTGGGCTGGAGGCCCGTCAGGGCATCACCCCAATTACCGTCGACTTAGAACATGTGCTCTATGCTGATCTTACTCAAGATGGTGAGGAAGATGCTCTCGTTTATCTGGCAGGATCTGTGCCTACAAATAGCTTCCTGGCAAATTTGCTCGTCTACACCATCGACAATGGGATACTAAAGGTTCTTTGGCAACATGAAACCGGGGATCGGGGAAATGGTGGTCTACGTGCCTTTAAGGTGGCGGATAGCGCATTGATTGTTGAAGAATATGACCCGAAAGTTAACCCTGAACAAAGCCTCTGTTGTCCCAAGAATTTTTCTCGTTCGTCTTTCCGATGGACCTACGCGACTGGAGCTTTCTCCGACTATCACCTTGCAGAAACAGCCTTGGATGTTGCGAACGAAATGGGAACCCGCATCACAAACCTGAAGTTAACGCTTCCCACCGTCGATCCCAAAAACGATCCGTTTGGGTTGTGGAGCGACAGTTATCATCACATCGTGAGTCAGCACTGCAAGAGCCAGGAAAGCCCCTCATGCTGAAATTCCCTCATAACGCTAACCCTTTCACACGGGTTGCAATTGACACCTACGGCTCTCGGGATTACGCTTTTTTTTGTTTGTTATGATCTCAGTTGATTTGGACTGATACCGCGCTCGATATGGAGCCAGAAACTCTATGCTCAGTGGGGTAGTCCGGAACTGAGCTCCAATCGTTCGCTTTACTCGATACCGGAATAGGGCCTGCCTCAAGTAAGCCGAAAAATGACCTCCGCCGTTCATACTCCCAAAATCTTCATCAGCTATAGCCACGACTCACCTCAACATATGGATCTAGTCTTGGAATTGGCTAATCGTTTGCGCTCCGATGGTGTGGATTGCAGCATTGACCTATATGAAACGTCCCCTCCTATGGGTTGGGCGCGGTGGACAGAGAGTCAGATTGAGAAGGCTGATTTTGTGCTCGTTATATGCACCGCAACCTACCTGCGACGATTTAAAGGAGAAGAGACGCCAGGAACAGGCCGGGGAGCAAAATGGGAAGGAGCTGTAATTACTAAGGAGCTCTATGAAGCTGAGGCGAATAATTCCAAATTCATTCCCGTTCTAATAGCAGAAACGGATTCCGCTTACGTGCCTAAGACTCTGAGCGACGTTACACACTACCGGCCCAGCACCGAGCACGATTATGAAAGTCTTTACCGCCGAGTCACAAAGCAGCCGCTCGTCCTCAAACCAGAGCTTGGCAGGTTACGAGCAATGCCGGCGCGTGAACGCAAGCAACATTTTCTTCCTGCCTCAGAGTCGCTGACCATTCCGGGCAAGCAGCAGATAGATTTAGACTCCTACTTTACCAGCCAGCAAAGAATCATTGAGGACCACAGCCAGAGGTTCGTTGGGCGAACTAACGTCCTACGAGCCTTCGAACGCTTTATCGCAAATCACAAGAGCGGATATTTCATGGTGCGCGGCGGACCGGGACAAGGAAAGACTGCCATCTCAAGCCATTTTGTGAAGAGCTATGATTGTATACACCATTTCATAAGTCGCACTGGCCGGCGCTCGGACATGCGGTTGATTCTCCGCTCGCTATTGGCCCAGCTAATCCCTCGAGTAGGGATAGAAACTGTAATCCCGGATAGCATTCCTGAATTAGCCAGGGCGATGGAAGACTTGTTATCTGACGTTGCGAAAAAAGAGTCCCGGCTCATCCTCGTTGTGGATGCATTGGATGAGTTGGCGGAGGAGGATCGTGCGCACTTGTCGTTCCTCTTTACTGATTCGCTTCCAGACAGCACCTACGTGTAAGTCCTGACATTTTTGAGATAAGTTAGCCTTGTCCGATTTACGGATGTCACAGGGTGACACCCTTTTCTGATCCGTGGAATAGCTCCACGTGTGTGAATTGTGGCGCACAGATCTATGCAAAGGCGGAGCCTCTGGCGCAGAGATTCAAGTATCGATCTCGGAGTTGGCTCTCCCAACCTATGCCCAGGAGAACATCAGCGTCACAGCCGGAATGCCTACGACAATTACCGTTAACGGACGTCTCGACCTGTTTGCTTCAGAGGTGCTGGAAAAAGCCTGGTTGACCGTTCCACTCCCTCGCCGAGTCATATTTCACGTGGGAAGGGAAATCAGTTCGGCGGGAATGCAGAAACTGCTCGGCCTTTGCAAGGAGGAAAATAGTGCCGCAGTAATTGTGTCGTGGTTTAGTCAAGCTGGGAACTTTCCCCCTGGTTTCCCGGTTTATAACGACACGCGGGCTGCTATTGCCGCCCTTGGTGATCTACCGCAGAGCGGACCGTGGCTACTAGACATCCAACAGTAAATTTCGGTCAGAGAGATGAACCGGATTGTGCTCGAGAAGAGCCTGGAACCCTGCGCGGTAGCGCGTGATGCTGAAGGCGGCGAGCTTACGAAGACTTGATTGCTTTCTCTTAGTACCGGAAGGATCCCGCGCTACCGCGCTGGGTTCTGTAATAACTCGCGAACTGCATCTACCAAAGATTTGAGGTTTGCGAACAATGCGATCCCTGACCAGATTTGTTATTGGCTGACAACAGCAATCGCGCGCTCGAGTTGCTCGTCGCGCATTTCCGATATGCCACGGATGGTGCGCGATACGGGCACGGTCGGTTGAATGCCCACACCGTGATGTTTTGAACCATCGTGTTTGAGCACCTTCATTCCAGTCCATACCACCCTGTAGTTGCCGGGGAGCATGAACGGATTGACATTACCGTTGGTGCCGGCGGTAGGTTCGCCGACGATTTCGGCGAGTTTGTACGCCTCGATGATTCCCATGAACGACTCGGCATAACTAATCGCCCGTCCGTCAGTAATGAATGCGATCTTCGCTGTTAAGCGCGGGGCAACCGGCGGGAGATTCCAACGACCGCGTTCATCAAACACTGGAGCGCCTCCCTGGTCCGGCGCGGTAACGATCGGCACCAGCCAGCGCGCCGATTCAACCGGCTTATCTATCAGGTGAGAAATAACCATGGGCGACACCTGGGGATATCCGCGCAAGTCAAAAACGATACCTCGAGCCTGCTCCAGTTTCGGCAAGATGGCTTTAAAGTCTTCATCCTTAATGCGGTCAAGATCGAGATAGAAAATTCCCGGCTTAACCTCGCTCACCTGCGGCGGGCGCGTTTCTCTCAAAGTCAGCGATTCTGAATCACGGCGCAAGAGCACTGTGCGCGAATTCCCCGCGCGCGGCTGGACCTCGAGCTTGAGTTCAGAATCCTTTTCGCCCATCCGGAGTCTGCGCAGGGAGATCTGGCGTCGCCATTGCGGTGTAGCTCCGGAGATGAACTTTTCGGCCTCGGCCAAAGCTTCAGCGGCATCTTTACCGTCTATCTTGAGTATCACATCTCCCGGCTGTAATTCGCTTGCGGCCGGCGAAGCAACTTGCGTGACGACCAGACGGTCTTCAACCCAACCGAAAATGGCCGGTGTGGCGAAAGCCGGTTGGTCGCTCGCGTGGTAAACGCCGCCATGACCGTCATGGAGTTGGGCCACCATGTGCTTGAGAGTATTGAGAAAAGCTTTTTCATTACTGTCAGTTGCAGCGGCGGTGAGCGCCTCCTTGAGTGCGAGTGGCCAATCGGTTTTCACCGCGTCGAAGTAAGGATAGAAATGCTGAAAGATATTCCAGGCGAGTGCAATGTTTGTAAGTCGCGTGGCACGATCGTTACCGGAATACTTCACCAACGGCGCCTCGCCCGAAATCTTAGCTGCGCCATGCGGGATCGTCCCCTTGGCGTCCATGTATAACGCGAGCGGCATCGCGACTGAAACGCCTCCCTCAAGATTTGCAGTGAAAGGTTTCAGTGGATCCGGAAAGTCCGCGGGCGCTTTTCCACCAGGAAGATCCTTAACCACTCGTTCCATCTGGTAAATATTGAAAAGCTGCGCAGTTTTTTGTCCGAAGCCCCTATGACGATATGAAACGGCTTTGATCGATGGTTCCCTCTGCGGCATTAACACCGCTATAGGCCCGGGTCGCTTACCGGTCGGAAACACTCGCAGGGTCGGAGCCACCGGACGAAAGAAGGTTTCCAGCTTCAGCGCCAAATCAGACGCATCTTTTGCCCCTTCAGCAATGCGCACACCTTCCACCGTGAAGATGTCCCAATCGGTCGCCAATGCTTCGTCACTCGGATGGAAATGACGAACGTATCCCAGCAGGCGCGTAAATACGATCAGATTTTCCAGACCCTTTCCGGTTAGAGGCCGCGCCGGCTCCGCAAGTGTGACCGGCTTACCCAAATCCACTAGCGAAACATCGTCAAGCCACGCTTTGCCTTTACCTATCAGCATCATGCCGATGTTGACTACGGTCGCGTCATCATCTATGTCGCCGACGATCTCATAATACTGCCACGCTCCGGATCGAATGGGGCGATCATCCATGTTGTTAAAGAAGCCCACCTGCTTCTCAGGACGATCCGCGCGCAGCCACAACTGCGCTCGGGCGACTGGGTCCCCGCCCTCCATCCGCACTGCCGCGCGGAACCGCACGCGGTGCCCGCGGAACTGTGTGGCATCAATCGCTTGCATGAGATTACCAAACGCACGCGCTTCTATCTGGGCCCCGTCCACACTTCGTACTAGCGCCGCGCGTTTGCCGGTCTTCGGATTTTCTTCAACTACTTCCGCAGGATAACCAATCTTAGCCGTAGATGAAGTCCAACCGTCAGGCAGCTGGCCCACGTTTCCTAATTCAAAATCCGGATTAGCCAGTGAAGTCTGCATAGCAGGCGGACGCGCGGGACTTGTTTGCGCGCCAACGTCAGGTTCGGTGATAAAGGCCAGGCAAATCAGGACAACGGTTAGGCAGTGTGTGTACGGTCGGTGATGCTTCATGAATAATTCCCCTTGTTGAGCAGATGAAGAAGTTCTTCCTCTTCCGTCAAGACGATAAGATGTGGACCAGGATGTTGCTGTAGTGAACAGAGATAGATTTCCCTTCGCGTTGAGGAACAACGTGGCTACGAGAGCGATATGATGCCAGCGATTGCCGTTAAATTGGAAGGGGATTAGCGGATGAGATCTTCCTGATAGGCCAATAACCTTATGGATTCATAAGAAATACTATCCAAGAACCCACACAATCAAGTGGAGTGACCCCCTAGATTGAGACACTCGAATTTGACACACTTTAGCAGAAGAAAGGAGCTGCCAAGTGGGAAAGAAACGAGTGGGACGATATTCGGTGAAGTTTCGTCGAGTAGTAGTGGAGCGCATGAAAGGATGCAAC
>DASQKG010000320.1:0-5451 GCA_035630655.1 Pyrinomonadaceae bacterium | reverse complement strand
CTGCGTCGGTGCGGACCGCGCAAAGCCGATGGTTATGCCGAGTATGCCTATTCGACCATCAAGCGAAGGGATAGATCAGTACCGGCCAAAAGTCATAGAGACAGTGCGGGATCAATGAATTCGGAAATTGGTCAGCGACGTAAGAGACGCGAGACGAGGCACGAGCAGAAATCTTTGAGTACATTGAACTGTTTTACAATCGCAAACGACTGCATCAGTCATTGAATTATCAAACACCGATGCAGTACAAGTCCGTTGGAGTGTCGCTTAATTAACTGTCCGTGAAACCGGGGGCAGCTCAGCCTGACCCCAAAACATTTGTTCCAACCGTTCCAGTCGTTCAATCGCTGCGCTCCGTTCAAGCCGTTGAAAAATGAGTTGGTTCCAGACGTTTCACTAAAGATTGGTTCCAATCGTTCCAGCGGTTCAACTGGGGGAACTCGTTCCAGTGGTTCCAAACGTTCAAGAAGTGAAAAAAGGTTCGCGTCCTCTTTTCTCGTCCCTTTTCGCTCGGATTTTCTTTTAATTTCCGTAAGAAAATTCACAACTTTAGTTTTGGGGACTCTGGTTCCAGAGATTTTTCTCATATTGATAGAGAACCTAAGCGCCCGTTCCCGGGATATACGCGTTAGACATGGAAACTGAGCGAGTAAGACAGGGGGTAAAGTAGGAGGCCATCCATTGCATTGGACGAGATAACGGCCATCTACGAATCTTTTACTTGCTGGAGCAACCCCTTTACCCTACATTGAGGGTCCCTGTGCGTGCAGGAGCGAATGGCCCCACGGTGGGCCAGCTCATGCATGGAGAGACCCCCATGCAACCCTCCGCCTCAGAGGACGACCTGGACCTTATTCGGCGCGTGGTCAGACGAGATCGCCAAGCGTTCGAGACTCTCTATCACCGCTATTCGCCCGTCGTCTACCGCTACTTGTGGAAATTAATCCGCCAGCGAGAAAGCGTTGAGGAAGCGCTGAATGACGTGATGATGGTGGTTTGGGAAACCGCGTCGCGTTTTAACGGAACCTCGCGACTCTCAACTTGGATATTGGGTATTGCTTACAACAAGGCGCTCAAGGCCCGGGCACGGTCTGCTAGGTTCGATGCCGAGGTCCGAGAGGCGGAGCCCTACGGAGTCGAGCCCACTGGCCCTGAGGATGCCTGGGCGCACCGTGAGTTGGCTGGCGCTGTGGCGCGGGCCATTGACAGCCTGCCTCCTGAGCAAGGTGCGGTTGTCGAGCTAACTTACTATCACGACCTGTCCTATGCAGAGATCGCAAAGATTGTTGGATGTCCTGTGAACACTGTGAAAACCCGAATGTCGTATGCCCGCCGACGGCTGGCTTCACTTTTCGCCGTTTAGTCGAAAAGATCATGATCAGAAGAAGGAACTAAACAATATGCGAGACCCAAGTGATGAAGCCGATGGGAACCAGCACCAAAAAGCGTGGGAGATCCTGCCCTGGTACGTCAACGGCACTTTGGAAGGTCACGAACAGGAATTTGTCGCTCGCCACATTCTGAGGTGTCAGAGCTGCGCGGACGAGGTCACGCGATGTCAGTCTATCGCCACCGCGGTCCGCAGCGCCAAAGAGGCTGCGTGGACGCCGTCACCGGAGCATCTTGCGCGTCTAATGGAGCGCGTCGACCGTGCAAGCACTTCGGCTGCTCCGGAGCACTGGCGAATTCGTGTCCGCGAGTGGATCGAAAAAATCCGGCTTCATTTCCAGGAGACACCGTCCTCATTCCGTTGGGCATTGGCCGCACAGACCGCGGCGATTGTCCTCCTAACCGCAGCCATTATGTGGCAGACTTCGGTCGCTCCTTATCGGACACTGTCGGACGCGGGTAGCGGTCCGGAGCCGGGTCGAGTGCATCTTCAAGTGGTTTTTGCTGACGATATAACCGAGCGGGAAATCAGGACATTGCTCAGCAGCCTGGGAGCCACGATTGTGGCAGGGCCAACCCCGATGGCCGTCTACATTGTAGCTTTAGTCGGTGATGATCGCGAAGGCCCTGCGCGAACTCGGGAGACACTCACCGTATTGCGCGCACATCCCAAAGTGCGTTTTGCCGAACTGAAACAACCGTGATGATACGAATATTGTCTCTTCTCGTTGGATTAGCGTTTTTGACTGCCGGGTGCAGCGGTCTCGCTTTACAGAGAGGAGTTGGTGAAGAGGCTGAGGCACTTCCCCGACAGCTACAGGCTCGGCAGGTGATTGTCACCCTTGCTCCCGCCACACCAGAGGTCTGGGCCACCCTCGCCAAAGAGCTTTCAGGCGAGTATGGCCTGGATCAAGTCGGCGCTTTCCCACTTACCTCTCTCGGCGTGCAATGTGTTGTTTTTCAGGTAAGCGAAAGTCGTCCGCTAGATGATGTGCTGGCGCAGTTAACGGTTGACCCTCGCGTGGAATCAGTCCAGCAGAACCAATTTTTCCAGAGTCTCCGAGCGCGCGCTCAAGATCCGTACGCGCCTCTTCAATATGGGCCGCGCGCGGTCCATGCCGATCGAGCCCAAGCCTGGGTAACAGGTCGAGGTGTGCGTGTAGCTGTTGTTGATACTGGGGTTGATACCAACCACCCCGACCTCGCGGATCGAGTTGTCAAGACGATTAACTTTGTCGAGGGAGGCGAAAAGACGTTCACGGCCGATCAGCACGGCACTGCTGTTGCTGGTGTGATCGGGGCGCGGGCCGGCAATGGGCTCGGCATCTACGGAATCGCTCCTGATGCTGACCTTTTGGCTGTAAAAGCGTGCTGGCATCGCCGGCCCGGGAACCCGGAGGCGTCGTGTAGCAGCTGGACCCTCGCCAAGGCGATCGACTTTGCCATTGTTGAGCGGGTGCGGGTTCTAAATCTCAGCTTATCCGGACCTGCCGATCCCCTTCTAAGGCGGCTGATCGTTAAAGCCATAGATGAGCAACGCATGACGGTAGTGGCTGCCGTGATGGAAGGTGGAGATCCGGCGCTTAGCTTTCCCAGCAGCTTATCGGCAGTAATCGCTGTGGTGTCCAGTGACGCACAAGGGAACGTGCGCGCGCGCTTGGACAAACATCCAGCAACACTGGCTGCACCCGGCATTGAGGTGCTGACCACGGTGCCCCATGGCGGTTACAATTTTCTCTCCGGCAGTTCCTTTGCCGCAGCTCATGTTTCCGGGATTGTCGCTCTACTGCTCGAAGCAAATCCACAATTGTCGCCGCGCGAGGTGAGAGAGCTACTAGTCGAAACTGGCCGCCCCGTGAATAAAAATGATCCAGAATCCGTGTCACTCCGTCATGTGGATGCTTGTGAGGCGCTGCGGCGAGTTGTGCGTGACGCATGTTCGTAGATATTTTTTCGCGATCTAACTTGATGATTCTGAAGACCCCTACATACGTGTTCCTGCCAAAAATGGCCTTCTTGCAACTGACTCACTGTCTTCGCGCTACATCCTAATCCTTGGCGTTAGACGAAGCTAATAACGTCAAGTCCCCCTACTCGTTCCCTGCCCGCGATCGATAGGCCGAGTCCCATTTGCAAGTCTATATAACTAGGACGCGTTAGAACCTTTTGCTTACGCAGAGGGATATACCGCACGTCCACTGAACACGGTTCACTTTGCATGTCGCTGGGGTTGGAAAAAAGACCCCGAGAAATCAGAGACCGTTAATCAGGGAAAATGGATTTGCGAAACGAGATTTACGTTAGGAGATAGGAGAATTTTTATGAGCGAGTCGTTTTTGCTTGTGATCGTTATCATTCATCCGGCCATCAACCACCTCTGTCCAAAGAAAAATTATTTAATCGCGAACCGGAGAATCGAATGAGCTTCGATAAGATTTGCTCACGTCCAATTGGAAAGCACGAATAACCCATATGAAATAAGAAAGGAAGAAGAAATGAATACCATAGTTACAACGAAAATTGAGGAAGTCGAAAATAACCATCCCTGCCCAGGGGGCTCGATAGATCATGCAATCATGAAGAGGCATGTATCTTTAACTCACGTACTCGCGTTTGGCTTGTTGTTCATGACGTTGCTAGTCCCAGTCCGCCAGGCTGTGCACGCGCAGGGCAACACATCCAAGGACTTTGTTGCGCCGATTGTGTTCCAGGCGGCAGGGTCAACGGCCGACTCGATTCAGAGCACGGTCGATGCGTTCCGCGACGCTCTGGGCGATCCCAACAACGGTAATAATCCACCACCGCTCGACAGAAGCGGTCGGCGCGAGATCAACTGGGATGGCGGCAACTCCGCCATTACGGCCACAACCCTGCCGGTGACGCCGTTCACCACGTTCCTGAACACCCGCGGCAGCCAGTTCACCACACCGGGGATAGGTCTTTCGCAGGTTGCTCTTTCGGGCCTTGCAGGACTCTTCAACAATTTGACCTATGAGGACATCTTCAGTGTCTTCAGCGCGTCACGGTTGTTCACTCCAGTGGGCAGCAACATCACCGAAGCTTTGTTCTTCGTGCCCGACACTAATGGGCGTGACCCGGCAACCGTCCGTGGCTTCGGCGCGGTCTTCACAGACGTTGATCAGCCCGATGGGAGCGGCCCTGGAAAGAAGAACGGCAACCGCGGGGCCAGTACGCTGATGGAATACTTCGACGCGCACGGCAAACTTTTGTTCAGCAGCTTTGTTCCGGCCTCGCCGGGCGATGGGAGCCTTTCCTTCTTCGGCATCGTGTTTGAGGACGCGCGCATCGCGCGGGTCCGGATCACAACCGGCGACGTTCCCCCGGGGCCGGATGATGATAAGAAGAACGACATCGTTATGATGGACGACTTTGTCTACGGCGAGCCACAGCCCCTGAATTAATGGAGCAGAACCGACGCAGATGGGGAAATACCGCCAGGGTCATTGTCATGGCGCGGCAGCAAAGATCGAAGGACAATGACCCTGGCTCCGACCTTTGCAACGCATGCGGGCTAGCCAAGGTTGATTTCGACGTACCGGATAATGTGTGGAAGGCAGTGGTTCCGATGAAATACCAGAACGAATTTGTGTGCGTTGAATGTTTTGGAAACTTTGCTTGCGAAAAGCAAATAGAACTATTTCGACTTCCAAAGCTCGTTGGCTGAAATCAAATTTGCTCGCCCTGTAACAAGAATGATACGCTCCATTGCCGTCCGGCATATCCATTGCGCTGCGGAGCTTTTCGGAATCTAGATTAAAAAGTCAGTACAGATGTCCGCATGGGAAGTGCGGCCATGATAGATATCAGGTAAGGCGAGTTCAAAGTGGTCGAATCCTTCTGGCGTGATCACAGTTGATTGATACGCGCAGCGGCCCGGATTTTTGGTCGCCGCCCTCTCGTTTTGCGGCCTGGTCAGTAAAGCTCGGTCTTTATGCGCTCGGCATATTTCGCGTTATATTCCCTGGCGTATGCGGCATCCTTGCCGTCACGGGCGGCGGCGAAGTCGCCGTGGCTTGGCGCGCCGCTCGGCCGCGCCGTCGC
>DASQKG010000319.1:0-11803 GCA_035630655.1 Pyrinomonadaceae bacterium | reverse complement strand
TGTTTGAGTTCAGCCAGCGCTTCCGGCGATTTGTCGGTTAGCCACACGTGTAACTCTGCTTTACCGGCACGAACAAACTTTGCCTCCTCTGGTGAGGCGGCCGCCTTAGCTCGTAAGCGCTCAACCACGGCGGCTAGCGATGGATGGAGCTTCGCCATTAGCCGTTGATGTTTCTGCTCCTCTGGCGAGGGCGTGGGCGTCACCTTCAAAGCATCTGCAGTAACGCCATCTATCCGAACGTTGTTAGTCGAGGAGCTGTTTGCGGTTCCACCACCGCCGCCGCCTCTGCCGCCTCCTGCCACACCTCCCCCCATGTTTCCACCTCGCCTCGGTGCTCGTTTCGAAGCGGGGGTGTTGCCGGTAACTACGACCGTTTCCGAAACTGAGAAATTCGCAGGCGCGCTCGATAAAGTTGATTGAAGAGCAAGGAATCCGAAAGTTCCCGAGCGCCGCTCCTCCTCGCTAAACACCATCGCCCGGTTCATCCCTTCAGGAACCTCGACCGGCACATCAATGCGTCGCGGTTGCCCGCCGTCTGTGACGATCATTTCTTCAACGGCCACAAACGAAGTGAACTGGGTCATCAAGCGGAACTCGAGTCCCAGACCCGTAATCGCCTCTTTCAATTCCGGCTGCAACGTTCTCTGTTGCACTCCTTTGAAATCCTGACTCATCAGGCTATCGATGCGCGATCTGGCCCACAGTGGCGCCAGCACATCGTGTTGCGCAAGTGACTCGGGAAAATCCACCGCAATCTCGCGCACAAACTCACGCCCTGACATTTTCCCCTTCAAACGAATCACTCCCCGGCCGGCCGCGGTGTAGCGTCCTTTCAAAATTACAGGCTTGGCGCTGAAGAGATCCGGAACACGCTCCGGGTAAACATCGGCCACCGGCATTCCGTTCCAATCCACTGTAATGTCCGTTAACAATGGATTGCGAACCCGCTCATGAAAACGCCGTGCGGCTGCCGAACCGTCGTCATTGAGAGCAACAAACTCCACTTCGCCACGTCCGCTCTCAGCCATCTTCTCTAGCAGGAACCGGTTCACTGCGCTGCCAATGCCAAACGCAAACACACGAGCGTTGGGATGCTTCTGAACCTCGGAGATGATCTCCATGTCGTTGCCGACATAACCATCGGTCATGAAACAGACGATGCGCACATGGCCTTGTGAGTCTGAAGGATCGAGAGAAGCCTTGATGGCTTTCATCATCTCGGTTCCGCCACCGCCGGATCGCGTCTCGAGAAACTCTTGTGCTTTTCTTCGGTTCTCGGAGGTTGCGGGCACGGGCTCCGGGAAAAGTATTTTGGTGTCACCTGCAAAAGTGATCAGGTTGAATGTGTCTGCGGGATAGAGATTATCCAGCGCGAGCTTCATCGTCTCTTTCGCCTTCTCAATTGGGAAGCCATTCATAGAGCCGGAGGTGTCCAGGACAAATACAAGTTCCTTGGGCGATACGTCTTCGACGGTGACACGCTCGGGTGGTTGCAGAATCAGTGTGAAGAAGCCTCCCTTTTGCGATCTATGCGTCAACAGCGCATCCGAAATAGTCTTCCCGGCAACATCAAACTTCAGCACGAAGTCCTTGTTGGGAATGACCGAGCTGTTTTTGAGTCGTACTCGCGCGCGGGCCGGACCGGCACGCTCTGTGTCAATGGCGTGTGATTTTGAATTGAGACTGTCGATTGGTACACCGGCGTCAAGGGTGACGTCCAGCGAAATATCGTGACCAACGCGCATACCTTCCGGCACCGGTCGCGGCGTAATGCGCGACGCGTCAGGAACCTTATCGGTGTCTGGAGAAAATCCGTTGCCGCTGGGAACGCCTACCGCCGCACCTGGGTTGTAACGCGGTCCGACGACCATTGGAAAGACAAACTCGTATGATCCGTCTTCATACTTGAGCGTTTCGACGTAACTGATTGTGATCTTTATCTGCTCGCCGGGCATGATATTGGCGACCGACTGCGTAAAGATGTTCGGACGTTCCTGATTGAGCAAACTTGCGACCTGCCCGCCGCTTTTGGCTGCCTCGTAAACAGCTTCAGCCTCCTCACGCCGCAGGATTTTTCCGCGGACTGTGCGATCGCCAACTAACATTGTCATGTCATCAACGGCGGCGTTCGAAGGAAGTGGAAACGAATAAACGGCCTCGATTTTTTCCTTGAAAGGGTTTTCAAATTCTTGAGTCACAACAACCCTGGAGAGGAAACCGCTGATTTCGGCTTTAACTGAGGTTTGCTTGAGTGGGCATAGGCCTTTTGGCTTTCCGGTGGGGTCTAGCACCTGAAGCGCGCCGGTCGTTTCAGACCCCTGAGCCGTGACGGTCATCTGTGAGCTCTCCACCAATGCGATAGCCAGGATAGCTGCGACTGACGTTGCCAGAACTGCAAACAATTTGAAAAAGAACTTTCGATGCATAGTCTCCTCCTAACACACTTCCAGAAAGCACGTCGCAAAAGCGTCACGCCGTGAAGGTTGAACGGTTCCGGGTTTTTTAGACTACTAACTCTGCTCTCTGTTCCCCGATGATCCAGGGATAGAACGTGGATAGAGGGAGACCTTGCGTAACTGAACCATTGATGCGTAGAAATCAGTTTGCGATGGCTGTAAATTAAGAGAAAGGGCCAGACGCTGGATCGTGCCAGTCTTCCGTAACGCAAACTGTTAGTTTGCGGATCGTGAGCTAGCTGCGATTGTGTGTGTAATCCAACCGTCCGCAAACTAACAGTTTGCGTTACATGCGCCTAATCTTTATTACCAGGAAGGAGCCAAAGGATACTCCTTGCCGAGTGTCGGGGAACGAGGGTACAGGATGACGGGTATGGTTCAACCGGAACAATGGCGAATTTTCTGCGCTATCGAGCTTCCTCAGGATGTTCGCGAGAAGGTGTTGGCCCACATCAGTAGGCTGCGCCAGGCGGTGCCCGAAGCCAACGCCAGTTGGACCAGACCTGACAATATTCATCTCACACTTAAATTCCTCGGTGAGATTCCGCAATCGCGGGTTGATAGTCTTTCCATGGCCGCGGCGAATGCTTCCAAAGGTCTTGAGTGTTTCCCGATTAGCGTCCAGGGCTGCGGCGTCTTTCCTACTCGAGGCCAACCGCGCGTTTTGTGGATAGGAATCGAAGACCTGGAAGGAAAGCTCGGCGATTTGTACCGTGGTCTCGAGGAGGAGTGTTCAAAGGCTGGGTTTAAAAGGGAGGAGCGGCCGTTTCATCCTCACCTTACACTTGCACGATTGCGTACGCCTCAGCACGCACGAATGCTGGCTTCAGTTCACCAGAACATGGAATTCGAACCTGTTGAGGTCAACCTAACAGGGTTGTTGGTTATCAGGAGTCAGCTAAGTAGCGCTGGCTCAAAATACAGCTTGGTCGGAAAACACTGGCTGCAGTGAGCTATTTAGGTTTGATGGATGCTGGTGTGAAGATAACGTAACGAGCCTTCGCAGGTCAGACCCAGGCCTGAAATCAAGTTGACCAGACGAGCAAGTGCATCAGCCGCGGGCGATGATGCGTCAGCCTCGCAGACCAGAATGGCCCAGTCAACTTTTGACTTATCGTTGATCTGTTCGCAACTGAACACATCTCGCAGCGCCTGGATCTTTTGATCATCGAGGCGGACCTGGTTGAGTTCCTCCTGTGCGCCGAGCCCACCTCTTGCCAAATGTAAAGGCCATGAAAAACGGGAGAGCGCGCCCCACTGTTGTAATATTCTCATCGCATCTGCCAATTGGCCGCACTTCAATACTCTAAGCAAAGCTGCCTGCGGTGACTCCTGATGTTTAGGTGTTGTAGGGATCTTCGGAGCAGGCGGAGCCGGGGACGGCTCTGTGGCCACGTGGATTGGAGCCGGGTTATCAGCGAGACGCTTACGCTCTCGTTCAACTTTTTCGGCCCAAAATTTCGCCCATTCATCGCGTGGCACCACTTCTTGTAGGGCATCATCATATCGTCGTTGCCGCATAGCCTTGTAGAACCTGCGGCTACTTGGGTTATCGTAAGGGGTGATTGCCATGTCTCGTCACTTTCAATCGAGCTCGAGAAAACGAGGCTCTCAAGGTTACCGCGGCAGCTCCCGCGGTCGGGGAGGCGGCGGATTGTCTTCGCCTTTTCCGCCAGTCTGTGACAGAACTTCCTTGATAGCTCCCACGGCCGACAGCATCGAGGAAGTCTCTACTGGCATGAAGATGACCTTGGAGTTGTTGGTACGTGTCATGTCGCGCAGGCTTTCGATGTATCGCGATGTGATCAAATACTGAGCTGGGTCGCCGTCGGGAATCGCCTGCGCGATACGCGTGATCGCCTCAGATTCCGCTTCCGCATTTCTCAAACGCGCCTGAGCAGCTCCCTCGGCTTGCAGGATCGCAGACTGCTTTTCACCTTCCGCCCTAGTCACAGCGGCTTGCTTCTCACCTTCCGCGCGCGTGATAGCTGACTGTCTGTCGCCCTCAGCTTGTAACACGAGCGCGCGCCGATTACGTTCGGCAGTCATCTGTTTTTCCATCGTGATGCGCACGTCTTCTGGCGGATTGATGTTCTTAACGTCAACACGGGTTACTTTCACGCCCCACTTATCAGTCGCCTCGTCAAGAATCAGACGCAACTTCGCATTGATTGCATCGCGGTTGGATAACGTGTGGTCCAGGTCCATTTCTCCCATCACCGAACGCATGCCGGTTATCGTCAACTGCACGATTCCGCCGACCAGGTCGTTCATCTCATAGACGGCTTTGATGGGATCGGTTATCTGCCAGTAGACCACCGAATCAACGTGAATGGTGACGTTGTCGCGAGTGATGACAGGTTGCGGCGGGAGATCGATGTATTGTTCGCGCAGGTCAATCGAGGTAAGTCCGGGCCGGGTATTGGTCCAATAAACCGCCCGTGGCTTGTCCATGAATGGGATCAGAATGTTGAGTCCGCTGCTGGCGACCTTGTCGAAACGGCCGAGGCGCTCAACCAGCATCACTGTGGCCTGTGGCACGATCCGAATGGTTTTTATGGCGATTACCAACAATACGATTCCTATGAAACCGAAGAAGAGGAAGGCCAGAACGCTGGAAAGGGGATCCATAATTGAACTCCTGAAACAGTCCTTTTGGAAGTGGAAGTAACCTCGGCCGGAGACTATATATGATCAAAGATTGCCCGACAAATTTTGGGCACTGGCACATCAGAGAACCGGGCCTGGTGGGGGATATGTGAATGCTGAGCCCTTTTTCTTTGCCCCAAAGGGGCTACGTCAGTAAAGCCCAGGGTTGCCGGGCTTTGACGGCTACCCTGGGATAAAGCACCCACGGATTCTTCAACCGCAACGCGGTTGCGTCACGGTACGCAAGAAAATGCGAGAAGCAGACACAACCGCGTTGCGGTTGAATATCGATCCTTCCCCTCTCCCAGGGTAGCCGTCAAAGCCCGGCAACCCTGCGCTGTAAGACGTAGCCCCGTTGGGGCAAAGACAATCAGCTAGATTTCGCTCAGCGCTCTCTTACGGCGTCAACGTGGGCATCCGCCAGCCACCAAGCGCAGCCTCCACGATCGCTGCTGCGTCCAGCACCGTCGCTTCCGCAAACGGCCGCCCCACGATCTGCACACCAATTGGCAATCCTTCATCCGAGCGCCCCGCCGGCACAACCACCACCGGCAAATCGAAAACATTAAACGCCTGCGAGTAACTAAAGGCCCGGAAACTACTAAACGTTTCGTCACCGACGGTCACCTTGTGAGCGTCATGTTTAAGCGCGGGCGTTGCGCCAACCGGCGCAACCAGCAACGGCCGGTCTTCCATCCATTCGAGCAAAAGTTCCCGCAACTGATCCCGTTGCAACCACGAGTCGATGTAATCGTCTATTGTCTGCGAGAGCGTGTCGTCGGCCGTTGCCAGTCTCCAGCGAACAAAATCCCCGGCTTTGTCTTCATTGCCGGCGTAGACGTTGCGCAGTTGGACCACCGATGCTCTTGAGAAAAGCTTCAGCCACATTTCATGACCACGCTCGATCCCTGGCGGCAGGATGTTTTCTGTGACCAGTCCTGCATCCGACAACGCCTGGGCCGCTTGTTCAACTGCCTTTCGCGTCTGGTCGGTCACAGGAGAAACGCCATCATCCGTGTACCACGCGACACGCAAAGCACCCATTGCTTTATTTGTTCGAACTGGATTGCGGCTCAGCGCACCAAGTAGCTGTCGAAGATCTTCGACGTTCCGCCCCATCGGACCAATCGCGGAACCGAGCGCGTAAGGACCACGTGCCGTTGGAAACTGGCCCTCGCCAGGCACCACACCAACGGTCGGCTTTAATCCGGCGATACCGCAGAAGTGTGACGGAATACGAATTGAGCCGGCGAGATCGCTGCCCAGTCCGCCGGCCGTCATACAAGTTGCGATCGCCGCGGCTTCTCCGCCGCTCGATCCACCGGGAGTGCGTTCGCTATCGTGAGGGTTGTTCGTCCGGCCAAACACACGATTGTCGGCGGTGTAGTCCATCGCCATCTCGGCCGCATTGGTTTTGCCAAGGATGATTGCGCCGGCAGCTTTGAGACGAGCCACGGCTGGCGCATCCGCTGGTGGAATAAAGTCTGCACGCAACAGCGATCCGCTAGTGCTTCTGAGTCCTTTAGTTTCGATAGTGTCTTTTATCGTGAGCGGGACGCCATGCAGTGGTCCTGTTGATTCGCCGCGCATCAGCGCCGCCTCTGCTTCTTTTGCCTCTTCCATCGCATCGGGCGCGAGTGTCACGATCGCGTTGAGCCCGGGGTTAACTTCGTCTATGCGGCGCAGGTGCGCTTCGAGCACCTCCACCGGCGAAACGGCTCGGGTTCGAATAAGTTCTGCCAGTTTTGCTAATGATTGCGACGTTAGCTCAGTCATTGGTTCTTTGTAACGCAAACTGTTAGTTTGCGGACGTTTGATTACACGCAGATAGCATCTACCTCACGATCCGCAAACTAACAGTTTGCGTTACGACACTTCGCTCGTTTTGATTTTCCGCGCGTTGTCCATATAATTTATTCGCTCTGGAAAATTTCGATTACAACCTGCCTGAGTTTGGTTCAATGGCTTTGCCACCAAAGCTCAACAGTGGAGGAGTACGCTCTTGGCGATCACTTTGAGCAGGACTTTTGTTCTGCGCAAACTCCATCAACTGTCCGGCATCATGCCCCTGGGCATTTTCCTCTTGGAACATTTTTACACCAACTCCAAGGCCCTGGATGGCGCCGCGCATTTTAACGAAGCCGTTAAAGACCTGCAGTCGATTCCCTACATCCTGTTCGTAGAAATCGGTGGAATCTTTATACCGCTCATCTATCACGCCGTCTATGGCCTGGTGATAACGATGGAAGCGCGGCCGAATAACCTGAACTATCCGTATCCCCGCAACTGGTTCTATCTAGTCCAACGCATAACCGGAGTAGTCCTCTTCTTCTTCATTACTTTTCATCTGCTTAATTTTCGATTCGGTTTGATACCCGGCTTGAATTCGATTTCTGTGGCCCATCGGCCCGACCTGGCGTTTGATATCGTGTCTCGCGAGTTTCGCATGGTGCCGATATTTATCATCTACATGATCGGCATCACTGCCACCGTTTGGCATCTTGCGAATGGTATCTGGCTCTTCCTGGTCGACTGGGGAATTACGATCGGTGAACGTGCGCAGAGATATGCTGGATACGCCTGCATCGGTTTCGGCGTGGTGCTGCTGCTCGTTGGAATTAATGCTGCGGTTGCCTTCATACGCCCAGGCGGACTGTTGGGAGGAATCCTGTAGATGGCGAGCAACGGCACAAGGATCGGGATTGTCGGAGGCGGCCTTGCCGGACTGGCAGCAGCAATGAGAATTGCCGAGGCGGGGCATGCCGTCGATCTCTTCTCCGTCGTTCCCGTGAAGCGTTCACACTCCGTTTGCGCTCAGGGCGGAATCAATGGCGCGGTCAACACTAAGGGCGAAGGCGATTCTACCTGGGAACACTTCGACGACACGGTTTACGGCGGCGACTTTCTCGCGAATCAACCGCCCGCAAAAGCCATGTGTGAAATGGCGCCGGCGATTATCTTCTTGTTTGATCGCATGGGTGTGCCCTTCTCTCGCACACCCGAAGGCCTACTCGACTTCCGTCGCTTTGGCGGCACAAAACACCATCGCACTGCCTTTGCCGGCGCCTCGACAGGACAGCAGTTGTTGTACGCACTCGACGAACAAGTCCGCCGGTTTGAAAGTGCGGGGAAGATTCGAAAGTTTGAGCATTGGGAGATGGTTTCCCTCGTGCTCGACGACGCTCAAGTGTGTCGCGGCCTGATTGCCATGAACCTGCAGACGCTGGAGCTTAAGGCGTTTCCTGCAGACGCAGTCATCATTGCTACCGGTGGTCCAGGTTTGATTTTTGGCAAGTCGACCAATTCAATGGTCTGCACCGGCAGCGCTGTTGCCGCTTGCTATCAGCAGGGCGCGAAGTATGCGAACGGTGAATTTATTCAGGTGCATCCGACTTCGATTCCCGGCGAAGATAAGCTGCGATTGATGTCGGAATCAGCCCGCGGGGAAGGCGGACGCGTTTGGGTTCCGAAAAAGCCCGGCGACAACAGACCACCTTCGTCGATTCCGGAGAACGAACGCTGGTATTTTCTTGAAGAGAAATATCCGGCCTATGGAAATCTCGTCCCGCGCGATATTGCCACCAGAGAAATCTTTCAAGTCTGCATTGAAGGCAGGGGTGTCGGCGGTGAAAACCAGGTCTACCTGGATCTAACTCACATCCCGGCAGAGACACTGGACCGGAAGCTCGGCGCTATTCTCGAAATATACGAGATGTTCGTCGGCGACGATCCGCGTCACGTTCCGATGCGCATCTTTCCCGGCGTTCATTATTCAATGGGCGGGCTTTGGGTTGACTACAATCAACGCACAAATATCCCTGGATTGCTTGCCGCTGGAGAGTGTGACTATTCGATTCACGGAGCGAATCGCCTGGGAGCGAACTCGCTGGTGAGCTGCGTGTTTGGCGGCTTTGTCGCCGCGCCGGCGGCCATTGAGTATGCGGCAAATGTGGAGCGCAACGGCGCCGACGGCTCGCGTGTTTACGATCAGGAGCTGAAGAAGCAACAGGAAATAAACGATGCACTGATCAGGCAGGGTGGTAACGAGAACCAGTATGTCCTGCACCAGGAGATGGGTAAGTGGATGACCGACAACGTTACCGTCGTTCGGTACAACGACAAGTTGCAGGCGACGGATGCAAAGCTTTTGGAGTTAATGGATCGCTACAAACGCATCTCGATTAACGACTCGAACCTTTGGGCCACCATGGCCCTGCCACATGCGCGCCACCTGGACAATATGCTCGAGCTCGCTCGCGTTATCACGCTCGGCGCGCTCAATCGGAATGAATCGCGGGGCGCGCATTACAAACCTGACTTTCCCGATCGCGACGACGAGAATTTCCTGAAGACGACTATTGCCGAATACTCCGGCGAAGGGCCTGTCATCTCCTATGAACCTGTGGACGTTTCCCTGATAGCGCCCAGGAAGCGGGATTACAGCAAGGCAAAGAAGGAAACCGCGAAAGCGTAGCACTGGCTGGGATCGCGGGCGCTCGCCCGCAACGGTAGGATTACAAATGTCAGCACACGTACAAACACCAAAGACGAATCGCGTGCCGCCGAAGAGTGTTGAGATCCACATTAAGCGGCGCGCGAATCCTGATTCGAGCCAATACTGGGAGCAGTTTGAGATTCCCTACCGTCCAAACCTCAATATCATTTCCTGCCTGATGGAGATTCAAAAGAATCCGGTCACGAAGGAAGGCAAGCCCACAACGCCGCCGGTCTGGCAGATGAATTGTCTCGAACAGGTTTGCGGCATTTGCACGATGATCATCAACGGGCGTGCGCGGCAATCGTGTTCGGCCCTGGTCGATAACTTCGATCAGCCGATCAAGCTGGAGCCCATGGCGAAGTTTCCCAACATCCGCGACCTGGTAGTCGATCGTTCGCAGATGTTCGACCACCTCAAACGCGTTCATGCCTGGATTGAATTGGATGGAACACACGATCTCGGGCCGGGCCCACGTATGGACCAGGACGACGTTCAGGAACGTTACGCATACTCACGTTGCATGACGTGCGGTTGTTGCCTCGAAGCCTGTCCGCAATATGACGAAGATAACTACATTGGGCCGCAGGCGATTGCCCAGGTGCGTCTCTTCAACATGCATCCGACCGGCAAGATGAACCGCGAAGAGCGCATCGAAGGCATCATGGGTGAAGACGGCATCACTAATTGCGGCAACGCACAAAACTGCGTTAAAGCCTGCCCGATGGGCATCCCACTCACACGCGCAATCTACGAAGAAAATCGCGAGACGATTGTTCACGGGCTTTTTGGCTGGTTGAAGAGTTAGTAATGACTCTTCTGTTGGGAGAGCACTTGTGGGCATTCGACGCATCAGGCGAGCGTTTCGGGAGGGTCATTACGTATATTCTGTTCACGCCCTCGAGGAAAGGACGATGATCAATTGTCTGATTCCGATGTGTCGCAAGCCGTCCAGCAAGGCAAGGTAGTGGCAAAGCTGACAGGCGATTCACGAGGCTTGCGCTTCGTCATTCGAGGACTTCCAGCCAAAGAGGGACCTGAAATCGAAATCGTTTGCAGGTTTCTACCGTCGGCGGTTCTGCGTATAATCACCGCGTATGTCGTCCAAGACTAAAACAATAGAGTTGGAGCCTTGCGAGTATTGCGATGCGATATTGAACGGTCGCGAGAAACTCGTAACAGTCTACCGCCATCGCGGCGCCTCCCATTTCATTTTCGAGCATGTACCGGCTCAAGTATGTCCGCGATGCGGTGAGCGATACTTTTCGGCGAAGGTCGTCCGCGAAATGGATCGACTGATGCAGGATCAACCTCCACACGCTTCCACGGTTTCAGTACCTGTAATCGAGTTCACCCTCGCCGCCTAAGGATGGTCCGCTGCAATAATCACCTTCAATTAGTCGGGGCCTCAAAGAAGCGATTTGCGTTGTTTTCGTTGTCTATCTCTATCGCTTTTTCTTTTAGGCAGCCCCTCGCCCATTTCCAAGTTCTCGTAGGTTCATGACCGAACTTCTCGCGTCCGTTTAGGCGCGGACCTTGTTCGCCACTTCCAGCGTCCGTTTAGAGTGCGGACTTGTCCGCCCCAGCGCGGGCACAAGTGCCCACTCTAAACGTATGTAATAAAAGATTGCCCTGCCCGTTTTCAGATGCCGAGGACGTTCACGAGTTCCTGAACAGCGGCAGCGCTCTTCTGCAGGGCAATCCGTTCTTCCGCCAGCAAATTGATTTCGATGATCTGCTCGAGGCCGCGCGCGCCCAGTTTGCATGGCACACCAACATATAGCCCGTTGATTCCATACTCGCCTTCGAGGTAAGCCGCACACGGCAGAATCTTTTTCTTGTCCTTAAGAATTGACTCCGTCATTTCGACTGCGGCGGCGGAAGGTGCGTAGTAGGCCGAACCCGTTTTCAAAAGACTCACAATCTCTGCGCCGCCGTTTGCTGTTCGCTTCACGATGGCGTCGATTTTGTCTTTCGGCAGCAATTCAGGAATCGGAATGCCGGCGCATGTGGAAAAGCGTGGCAGCGGCACCATCGTGTCGCCATGACCGCCTAGTACGAACGCAGTAACGTTTTCGACGGACACGTCGAGAGCTTCGGCCAAAAAGCAACGCATGCGCGCCGAATCGAGCACACCGGCCATGCCGATTACACGGTGCTTTGGAAAACCTGATCGGCGATAAGCCACCTGGCACATTGCGTC
>DASQKG010000318.1:0-4461 GCA_035630655.1 Pyrinomonadaceae bacterium | reverse complement strand
GGTTACGGTCGCGAGAACCCCGGCAAAACGACCTTGATCGCTTTCGGCGTCGGCGTCGGCATCGGCGCGCTGCTGGTGAGCAATTTCAGCGAGTCGCGCAGCCGCCGCAGCCGTGTGGTGGAGCCAGTTATGAGGGCGGTGTCAACCCTCGCACGCGAGCTGTTTCGTTAATCTTCTTATGTGTCTATCACTTTCCCTGGGAGGTAAAACATATGTGCGATTACTCTTTGCAATGGCGTCAAGAACCGGCTCGCCAATGAAGGCGAGCAGTTGTTCATTCACATGTTTCACACCGGCTCGAAAGGGCTGGCTTCAGTGACCGATCTGAGGAACCTCGAAAAACCGGCGCCGGGCGCGGGCGTGTGGGCGAGATTAAAATGCTGGGTTGAAAATCAACGGAGATGGATAAACGGCGATTTGAAGAGAGCGATTCCGGCGGTCTGCATTCCCCCAGGCGCGCGTTTGCATGTGGACGGGATTCCGTCGCTCATGCAGAAGCGGTTCGGGGTAGGGCCGCGTGAGGAAGTGACGTTCGTCCAACTGACCGCCGAACCGTTCAGATATCGCGACGCCATCCGCTTCGCCAACGGCCAGGAAATCCTTCTGCAGAAGCTCTCCGAAGGGCTGAGAATGGATGTGCTGAGTCTGACGCTCGCCGAAGAGACTCCTGCGCCGAAACCCGCCGCGAGGTCTTCGATGCTCGAACAGGTCAGCGTCGCATAAGCGTCTCCCTGCACGTGTTTTGTCTCCTCCCTTGCGGTAAAAAAAATGGAATGCAGAATTTGCAATCAACGGATCAGCTTCGTTAAAAGCAGCCACCCGGGCCGGAAAAGAAAATCGACCCGGGCGGTCCACGAAAGCGAATTGTCAGACGCTCTGACACAGGCGAATGGTGAGGTCGTGACGCCGCATCCCGGCGCTCAACGCAAACTGAGGCAGGAGCTTGAGTGGAAACATCATCGCGAACAGCAGGCGCAAGCGGAGGCGCAGCCAGGCGCCCCGACTCCCGAATCTGCTGAGCAAGCCGAGAACGCCGAATGGTATTCGAAGGCGACAGCCTGAAGTCGGACCGATCTTAACAGCGCCTGGAGCGCGAGCCATCGATCGCCCGTGGCAGGAACTCTTGCCGCGGCCGCTCGATGACTCACGCTCCAGGCTTTCATTTGCTCATAATCACCAATCACCAAATTTACAACCTGACCATCGCCATCGCCAAGATTGCCCAACGGCAACAGTGTAATTGATCACCTTTTTGCATTGATGGCAGTTCGCCCGAAGCGCCGGGTTCGCTTTTCGGGCTTTCGACCCGGAACTGATTACCTCACTCAGGTCGCATAGCGCGGAGGGCGCATGTCTGCGGGCCTCGATATTCTTCTTTAAAACTCGTCCAATACTGAACAGAAACCCATCCCCAATCAGCCCATCCTTGCAAACGTAAGCCGGGGTTGGGGTAAGGCATCGGCCCCACTCGACCCGGAGTTTAAGGGCAAAAACTTAAACCTGGAGGAGAATTATGCTTTGGACAATTATCGTTATCCTTGTCGCTCTGTGGCTATTGGGCCTGGTCGGCGGCATCGGCGGTTCAATGATTCACGCGCTGCTTGTTATTGCGGCGATAGTGTTGGTCTACAACCTGCTCGGTGGTCGCCGGGCGGTGCTCTAATGCGGTTTGCAATTGGAAGTACGGCAAACTGTTAGTTCGTCGCTACTCCCGCCGTCAAATCGGTTGATTTTCAAAGGGCTTTCCAATGAAGCGACTGCACTTATCTACTTAAATAACTGGAGTGAACCAATGAGATATATGAGGCAAACCATTTTGATGAAAGCCATGTTCGCCACAGCTCTCCTGCTTATGCTGGGGATGACTCGCACGGCTCTCTATGGGCAGTCTAGCGAGGAGCGCGCTAAAAAGGCGCCGGCGAAGACCAAAGTTATTTCGACCACACAGTCAGGCATGCCAATCGTCTGGCGAGATCCCGGCACGGTCGAGACGCTCGACTTTGTCGGCGGCCTCGGAGGGCGGGAGCAAGCGCCTAAACCACCGTTCACATTCATTGAAGAAGATCGCACCGGTTCCAATCCGAAGATCAAGGTGATGGATGCCAACGGTGTCAAGTGGTCAGTCAAATGGGGTTCAGAGGTTAACGCGGAAGTCTTCGCCTCGCGGATAGCCTGGGCCGCCGGTTACTTCGTTGAGCCTTCATATTTTGTCGCGAGCGGCAAGATTGACGGCGTAAAGAAGTTGGGCCGCGCCAAGAAGTATGTTAACTCTGATGGCAATTTCACTGACGCCCGCTTCGAGATGAATGAAAAAGGTATTACCAAGCTCGATGACAAGCAAAGCTGGCAATGGGATAGAAATTCGTTAGTTGGGACCAGGGAATTCAATGGCCTCAAAATTACCATGATGCTGGTGTCAAACTTCGACAATAAAGATGTCCGCGACCTTGGCCGAGGCTCGAATACGGCAATTTTTCAGTATCCGGTTGGCGACACTGTGGAGTCACGCTATGTTGTTACTGATTGGGGCGGATCCATGGGCAAGTGGGGTGGCGTCTTCAGCCGTGAGAAGTGGGATTGCAAGGGCTATGCGCAACAAACACCTGAATTCATCAAGGGCGTCAAAGGCGGCTTCGTCGTCCGGGGTTGGTCAGGACAGCATACGAAGGATGGCGCCGGAGGAATCAGTGGGAGTGACATGAAATGGCTTCTCCAATATATCGGGCGGATCAACGATGATCAGATCCGCGTGGGTTTGAAGGCGAGCGGAGCGACTCAGGAGGAAAGCCAGTGCTTCTCTAAAGCCCTGCGGGATCTCATCCTTCAGATGCAGATTCTCTAGCAGGTGGGTTTCAGGTTTCAGGTGAGTGAAGCCATCCGATTTTGCTCAGTCAAAGGTAAGGCTATCAATGCAACGAGCGATAAGACGAACGCGGGGAGAGTAACCGATGAAAGTAATGGTCCAACCCGGCGATGGGATCGCACTACTGCTCTCAGGCATCAAGAGCGCGAAAAAGAGTATCGAAATCGTAATTTTCCGCCTCGACCAAAGTGAGCTTGAGGCATCGCTGGAGGCCGCTGTCGCGCGCGGCCTGGCAGTGCAGGCGCTCATTGCTTACACCAACCGAGCAGGCGAGAAAAGCCTGCGGAAGTTAGAGCTGCGCTTGCTGGCGGCGGGCGTCACTGTTTCGCGCACCGCTGACGATTTGGTTCGCTACCATGACAAACTCATGATCATTGACCGCTCCACGCTTTATCTGATGGCGTTCAATTTAACCCACGTGGACATCTACCACAGCCGGAGCTTCGGCATCATTACTAAAAACCGCCAGTTCGTGCAAGAAGCCATCAAGCTATTTGAGGCTGATAGCGCACGACAGCCTTACACGGCGGGGCTGGACACTTTCATTGTGAGTCCCGTCAATGCCCGCAAACAGCTCGCTAACTTCCTCAGTGGGGCGCGCAAACAATTGCTGATCTATGACAACCAGCTTGCCGACATGCCAATGATCCGCCTTCTGCAAAGCCGCGCCAAGGTGGGCGTTGAGATTAAGATCATCGGACGAGTGGGTAAGCGAGGCATCGGATTGGCAGCGCGAAAATTGCAAGGCATACGCCTGCACACACGTACCATCATCCGGGACGGGCGCCAGGCATTCATTGGCAGCCAGAGCCTGCGGAGACCTGAACTGGACGCGCGCCGGGAAGCCGGGATCATCTTCCGCGATCCAAAGGTGATCAAACGCTTGCTCGCCACGTTTGAGACCGATTGGGCGGCAACAGAACTTGCCCAAGACCGGACGGCTAAAGACAGTGAGCTTTCATCCTCGACGGTGTTTATCAAACAGGCCGTCAAAGAAGCAGTCAAAGAGCTGGTTGAAGAGATGAAGACTGAGATCGAGGAAATCACCTCAGAGACAGAAGAGGTGAAAGAGGCGGTCAAGGAGGCGGTCAAGGAGGCGGTCAGAGAGGTCGTCCAAAAAACAGATTCCGCTGCGTGAAGCTTAAGGTGGCATCAACTGCCGAGCCTCTTGCCGCCTTTCTTCCCGCCGAGGATTTATTTCTGCAGTTGTCCAAAATTGAACGGCGGTGGATTGGCAATTGGCGCATTATGGTTGGAGAAGAAGGACCTACATAATGGATAACACAACAATCATCATTGTCGCAGCCGCGTTGGTTGCTGTCGCGGCAATCGCAGCGGCGGGTTGGATGTATCTGCAGAAGAAACGGACCAAGAGGCTGCGTTCCAGGTTTGGACCTGAGTATGACAGGCTCGCCGATGTCGAAGGCGGCCGGGCGCGCGTTGAAAAGACTCTTCACGAACGCGAAAAACGGGTGGAGAGATTCAACTTAGTCCCCTTGTCTTCCGAAGATCGCGATCGATTCGCTGGGGCGTGGCAACAGGAGCAGGCCGGATTTGTGGATGATCCCCGAGCCACTGTGGCTAATGCTGACAGCCTG
>DASQKG010000317.1:0-5103 GCA_035630655.1 Pyrinomonadaceae bacterium | reverse complement strand
ATTTGTTCCGGATTGATGCTCATCTCTCTCTCCTAGTCATTTGGCCCACCCTGCCTTTGATCCTTCGGCGGGAGATGTTCCTTACCCACTGCGGCTGGCTAGCTTGACGTCACGATGGACGGCGTTGGCATCAAAGCCTGCTCGCCTCAGTCTCGCAGCGAGTTCGTTGGCAACCATAACCGACCGGTGACGTCCACCTGTACAGCCGATTCCAACGGTCACATAGGACTTTCCTTCGCGCCTATAGAGCGGCAACAGGTAATCGACCAGTTCGCTGAAGCGCCGCAATGTCTCCTCGACCTCTGGTTGCGATTTCAGGTATTTGACCACGCGGCGATCGTGTCCCGATAGACGCTTGAGGTCCGGCACAAAGTGGGGATTCGGCAGATGCCGGACGTCAAAGAGCAGTTCCAAATCTCCCGGGTTACCGTATTTGTGACCGAAGCTCAAAACCTGCACCCGCATCGGGCCACCCTTGCGGTCGGGACTGAACCGCTCGATAAGGAGGCTGCGGAGCGTGTGAACTGTGTGCTCCGACGTATCGATTATCTGGTCGGCTTCGGAGCGAATGCGTGACATCGCCACCCTCTCGGCACGTATTGCGCGAAGCAAGCCTGGGCCACTATCCGCAGGGTGAGGTCTACGGGTTTCGCTAAAACGGTGCTGGAGGACATCGTCGGACGCTTCCAGGAAAAGGACGTACACCGCAAGACCGGTGGCCCGCACGGCGGCAAGTTGCTTTTTGAACCCGGCCAGGAATGAACCTTCGCGAATATCAATCACCAGCGCGGCCCGGCGAATACCCTTTCCGTTTTCGCTACCAGTGACCAACCGGGCGAATGTCTGCAGCATAGTGATCGGCAGATTGTCGACGCAGAAATATCCCAGATCCTCAAACGCATTTGTGGCAGCAGACATCCCCGAACCGCTCAGCCCTGTGATAATAACGATATCGGGGGCCACGCCGCTGTTCTGAGACACAGGTGTACTTTTCTTTCGCGCCATAACTCTAGTTGACCTCTAAGCAGTCACTCGGCAGCAGTTTACTACGAATTGAGTCTTAGTTTGCGGGCGGACGAGACGATAGTGGCGAGCGCGGAGGCAGGTCGGACAGAAGTCTGAGCAAAACGATCCACAAAATCACACGAAGTAAACACGATATTAAGGCATCCTTTTCGTGCGGCTTCGTGTGATTTCGTGGATCGTGTTATTTGTCAGCAACCTGCTACGGCTCAATCAGTCCGAAGTTTCCGTCCTTGCGTTTGTAGAGCACGCCAAGCCGATCGGTGTCTGCATCACGAAAGACTACAAACTGGTCTGTTTCTTCGGAGAGCGTCAGCGCGGCCTCTTCTGCGGTCATTGGCTTAACTGCGTAACGCCGCGCCGCGATGATCCTTGGAGGTCGAGGCGTCGCTTCAAGCTGTCCATCGGGCTGCGGGGCCACTGCAGCAGTCGGCCGCCCACCTTGCTTGCGGTCAATGATTTTCTTCTTGAGCTTGAGGCCCTGCTTTTCGATCTTTGCTATAGCGCGCGTTATCGCCATGTACATATCGGCATTGGTATCTTTTGCGGTCAAGGTGTGATCGCGCCAGTGAACAATCATTTCAGCGATGTGACGAGTCTTCTCAACTTCAATAATCACGTGCGTAGACGCTGTCGTATCGTTGAAGATATGCGCCAACTTTTTAAAATGACTCTCCACGTGCTTCCGAAGGCCGGCTGTGACCTCGATGTGGCGGCCCGTGTACTCGAATCTCATAATTCCAGTTCCACCCTCGATGCTCCGAATATAGTAGTGCTTGTCAGACTCAAGACTTGTCTGATACCAGGGGATGGGGCCAACGAAAAAACTGAAGCCTTTGCCGCCTTTGCCGTTACTGGGGCTACTAAACCACAGCGCGTCGCTCGCGGGAGCCCGGTATGTGCATTTGGTCGCGGTACTTGGCGACCGTACGGCGCGATAGCTTTATTCCATCTTTTGCCAGGATCTTTACAACCTGATCATCAGTGATGGGATTATGTGAATCTTCTTCTTCGATAAGTTTCTTGATCTTCAACTTAATTATTCGAGTAGAGATCTCTTCGCCGTCTTCGTTCATCATGCCTTCAGTGAAGAAGCGCCGCAGCTCGATTACACCTTGCGGCGTATGAGCATACTTGCGGTTCACCACCCGAGACACGGTGGAAAGATGCATGCCGATATCTTCGGCAATGTCCTTCAACATCATCGGCTTTATAAACTGGACACCCTTGTCCAAAAAGTCCTGCTGGCGATGAACAATCGACTCCACTACCTTGTAGATTGTCTGCCTCCGGTGCTCGATGTTGCGTAACAGATCGACAGCAGAGCGTACCTTTTCTCTGATAAAACTCTTGGTTTCGTTAGTCGTTCCCGGCTGACTGAGCATCTGCTGGTACTGCGGGCTGATTCGCAGACGCGGACTACCGTCGTCAGCAAAGTAGATCACGTATTCGTCATCGTCTTCGTCGAGCTTTTCGATATAGATCTCGGGAGAAATCAGGATAGGCTCTTCGACTGAGTAGCGACGGCCCGGATAAGGTTCCAGAGTGCGAATAAATTGCAATTCAGCTAGCAGGGTGTCGATATCAATTCCCAGTTGCTTGGAAAGATTGGGCAGTTTGTGCTGTTGCAATTCGGGAAGATGATCACTTATTAGCCTGGCAGCTAAACGTTCGCTTTCACCGCGAACCTCGAGTTGCACAAGCAAGCATTCGCGAACGTCACGCGCTCCGCACCCCACCGGTTCCATGCGCATAACCGCCTGGCGGGCTTGTTCGACAGTATCCTCAGACCAACCACCCATCGCCGCGATCTCTTCGTTGGTGGCGCTGAGTCTGCCTTCGGCATCGAGGTTTCCTATCACAAAAACTGCCGCGTCACATATTTCGCCTTCCTGGGGACTCATGTGCAACTGCCACTCGAGATGATCGGCAAGCGACGGCGGTCTGGTAAGAAATTGTTCAAAAGTCGGCGCGTCTTCTTTGTATTCCATCTCCTGGGTTTTGTACCCAGGATCGAGGTAGTCCTGAAACTCACGGCCGAAATCGATTTCTTCAAAAGCATCACGCGACGCATCTTCGCCGACGATATCATCACCGACCGAGTCCTCACTCAGGTCTGCCTGTCCCGCTACCTCATTCCCGTCATTGTCAGTTTCGGAGTAAGCGGCAGCGGCTTCCAGATCGCCGGTGCCATTGGAACCAGGAGTGCCTAGCTCCGCCTCAGCTGCGTCTACCTGCACCTCCGGAGCGGATCCCGGATCCGAGCTGGTCAGGTGGTCAAGAATCTTCTCGGCCAACTCCTGCGCTTCTTCCTGGGTCGCAACTTCTTCGAGCACCGGGTTCTCCAGCAGCTGCTGCTGAATCAAATCGGTGAGCTCGAGAGTGGTCATCTGCAACATCTCGATCCGCTGCCGCAACTGCGGTGTCAGCACGAGACGTTGAGAGAGGCTGGTAGTGAGCTTAAGGGACATTCCTTAGGGAAAAGGGCGATTATTATAAGTCTTTGCGCCTTGGATGCGCTGGGGAGATTATAACCGATTATCAGGCGGTTTGCGCGTTAGTTTCACATTCGGAATTTTTCGCCGAGGTAAAGTTTTCGAACCTCAGCGTCTTCTGTCAAGTCCCTCGGCGCGCCCGAGCGGAATATGCGACCTTCGGCCATTATGTAAGCACGATCCGTCACGCCCAGCGTCTCCCGGACATTATGATCGGTAACCAGAATCCCGATGCCCCGTTGGCGTAGATACAGGATCACAGTCTGAATGTCGTCCACAGCCTTGGGATCAATTCCAGCAAAGGGCTCATCGAGGAGAATGTATTGCGGTTCGGTGGCGAGCGCCCGCGCGATTTCTGTTCTTCTTCTTTCACCACCCGACAACGCATCTCCTCGCGTGTTGCGCACATGGGCGATACCAAATTCTTCCAACAGCTCTTCCAGTCTGGTAAGACGCTCGCGGCGGCGCATTCCCATTGTCTCGAGTACGGCAAGGATATTCTGCGCGGCCGTCATCTTGCGAAAAATAGAAGGTTCCTGTGGCAGATAACCAAGACCCAACCGCGCCCGCAGATACATCGGCAACCCGGTAACGTCACGTTCTCCCAATCGTACGGTGCCCTGGTTGGGTTGCTCAAGGCCCACAATCATATAGAAGGTCGTAGTCTTCCCTGCGCCGTTTGCACCCAACAGTCCAACCACCTCGCCCTTCTCAACATGGAGACTGACGTTATCGACCACGCGTCGCTTCCCGTAAGTCTTTTCCAGGTGAAATGCTCCCAGAGCAGAAGCAGAAGGCTTTTCGGGCAGCAGCCGCTCGGTTGCGTCAGTTCCGGCAACAGCAGTTGTCTCCCTTTCCCATGCCGCGAGTTGCGCGTCATCTGTCCGAATGCTCATCTTGTTTGGGCTATGGCTTCCTGGTCACCTTGTGAATGGAACGCACGCGTCCCGGCGACTGTGGACCTCTGGCATCGTCCGCGATCACTCTACCTTCCCTCACATAGAGGGTCAAACGACCGCCTTCGGTGCTTCCCTTCTCCGAATCTTCGACCCTCGCCGGGTTTCCTTTGAGCACGGCGACTTCGTCCGTCGTCGTGTACTGCATCCAGTCGCCTACGCCCTTGCGGTTCGGCTGTGTAAGCACCACCTTGTCCTGGGCGATGGTCTTTTCCACCTCGCTCGTTTCTTTGGACAGATATACGTCGGCAACACCGCTGGTGACGCGATCTGTTGCCGTCCGGATATCAACGTTGGTCTCGTAGTGGAGCAGCCGATTGGGCTCCGAATAGAACATGGACTCGGCTGAAGCGAACACGGGCGCAGTGCTGGTCGTGCCTTCAACTCGGCGTCGGGCGTTATAGACCGCGCTCTGCACGCGACCGGTAGCCTCCATTTTCTTGTCGTTGACGTAGATCGTCAGCTTGTCACCGCGTACGAAATTGTCATCCTGCCAGGCGCGAGCGTTGCCTATATAGATGGCAACGCCGGATTGGTGGTGGAATTCGCCGCGGTCACTGACGACATAAACAGGGCTCTTAACTTTTGAAAACGGAGTAGCACCGTTGGTTTGGTCCTGGCTGTAATAA
>DASQKG010000316.1:0-9211 GCA_035630655.1 Pyrinomonadaceae bacterium | reverse complement strand
TGGGTCACCGGCGGGCTTTCCCTCCTGGGTTTATTCGCTGCAGCCGTTAGTTCTGTTTGGCTGTGGTTGTCGTGGACGGGTAGTGACGAAGCATTCAATGGAATGATCGTCCTGGACGAGTTGCGGCTCGGGTTTACGTTTGTCTTCCTGATTGTATCCGCACTGACAATTCTGGTTTCGATGGTTTGGGTCGAGAATGAACGCCTTCCTGCCGGCGAGTTTCATTCGCTGTTGATGTTTGCCACCGCCGGCATGATGTTCATGGCTTCGGCCGGGGACCTGGTGATTGTCTTCCTCGGCCTGGAGATTTTATCGATCGCGACTTATGTGATGTGCGGTTTCAGACGCACTGACCTGCGCTCAAACGAGTCGTCGATGAAGTATTTCATTCTCGGATCGTTTTCGTCTGCCTTCCTGCTTTATGGCATCGCGCTTATTTACGGTGCCACATCGACTGCCGCCGGCTTGCCGGGCACAACCAACATTCGCGAGATCGCCGGCCGCCTGGCCGAGGCGCAATATCCGGTTCTGCTTTTTGCGGGCGCCGCGATGATGCTGGTGGGCTTTGGTTTCAAGATCGCCACTGCTCCTTTTCATATCTGGACGCCTGACGTTTATGAAGGCGCGCCCACACCGGTCACGGCCTTCATGGCGGCTGGTCCAAAGGCCGCCGGCTTTGCTTCGTTCATGCGGGTATTTGTCTTTGGCTTTCCATTCGTCCTGGCTGCCGGCTCAACCAACGTTGCCGGACGGCTCCACTCCGCCTGGCTGCTCGCGCTTTTGGTCCTGGCGATCGCCACGATGACGGTCGGTAACGTGGTTGCGATAGCGCAGAACAACGTAAAACGGATGCTCGCGTATTCGTCGATCGCACACGCGGGCTACGCCCTGGTCGGATTCATAGCAGCAGGCGCGGCCTCAGACATTGAACAGCGAAACGTTGCGATCACCGCAGTCATTTTTTATCTATTGACTTACGCGGTAATGAACCTCGGCGCCTTTGCCGTGGTGCAATTAATCGGTCGCGAGAATGATCGCCGCACCGAAGTGGAAGACTACAACGGCATTGGTTTCCAATCTCCCTGGTTAGCATTTGCCCTGTCACTTTTTCTACTGAGCCTGCTGGGGATGCCTTTGACTGCCGGGTTCATCGGGAAGGTAATGGTGTTTCGCTCAGCGTTGGACCAGGGCTATTACCTGCTCGTCGTCATCGGCGTGCTAAACACCGCGATCTCCGCTTACTACTACTTGCGGTTAATCATCGTGATGTTTTTCCGTGAACGGACGACCGTGTGGCATGCGCCGGCAGTTCCAGCGAGCGTGGGCATCGCTCTCGTGTTGACGATTCTGGGCGTGCTATATCTTGGACTCTTCCCCGGCCGCATCATCAACGCACTGCAAACCAAACCTCTCGTGTCGGTATCAATGAAGTGAAGTGTTTGCCTGCCGTTTAGATCGGGCACTTGTGCCCGTCGCGCGGACAAGTCCGCACTCTAAACGAGGTGAAAGTTAAAAGTTTCGACCTTTGATTTCTTTCAAAATGACTGCCGACGAATACGCCCAACATGTCAAAGCCGAGCTCAAAGACACCTGGCTGCCGCACATTTATCGCGAGCGAATCCGTAAGCTGCGCACGCGCTCCTACGTCTTCGAAGGCTTAAAAACCAAAGCTCGCGTGGAGATTCAGCACACACTGCTCGGCGTGGAATTGAAGACCGGCGCCCGCCGGCTGCTCTGTCCCGATCTTGCTACCGCGCGTTATCTCTCCGTGTTTGCGCGTGCAGGGTGCGAACACGTTGCCGTGCCATACGACATCACAAAGATTTCCCACCTCGCAGACGAATTGGAATCGTCCTGGCATAGGATGTTTTTACTAGCAGAGCATCTGGCGGCAGGCGAATCGGAAGCGCTTCAGAATCGAATCCGGAAGCTGCTGGTTTTGAGGATTCGATCTGAAGTTGCGGAAGCAGGCGCGGGGACTTCAGTGCCAGAGTTTAAGCAGACGACGAAGCAGCGCAGTTAGATGGTACTCCTTGGAGTGCGCCGGCCAGGCGGCGCTTTGGTCCGCGGCGGCCTGGCGCCGCTTCCGGGGCCACCTCCAACCAACAACGATTGCGGAAACGTCACGCTTGACCAAAGCGGCGCCGGGCCGCCGCACTGCTCCAAGGAGTTCAATTAACTCCAGAAGTCGCCTACTTGCGTTACAATGAAGTTCGAAGTTTAATACTTATGATGATAGAAGAGCCCAGAGAAGCCTCGATGGATGAACCGCAGCCGGCGGACACCGCCGCACTTCCATTTCCTTATAATCAACAAACCTTTTGCCGGTATGAGCCAATCGAGAAACAGATCGAGGAAGCTCGCGTACTCGTGGTCGATAGCTTGCTCCAGACCGAAGACGATCTTTCGGATGTTGCCCGCAGCGATTGGGGCAGTGCTGCCGCCCTCGAGCTCAAACGCGAGCGCCGCATTGCCGCGATGGCCATTGAAAACATCGTCAGCAATGTGGAGCGTCTGGTGCAACGCCCGGAAACTCAAGTCACGCATTTGGCATCGGTGAGATTTGCAGCCGAGCAATTTAAGCCAGACGCCATCGTCCTGAGCGGCACACTACGCGACTTCGATTATTACAATCCTTCCGTAATCGAGACCTTTGGGGAATTCATTCGCAACACAACGATCCCTGTTTTGGCTATCTGCGGCGGGCATCAATTGGTTGGACTAAGCTTCGGCGCAGAAGTGATGACCCTCGATCGGTTGGAGCAGCACGAACAGCGGGAAAACCGCCCATTGGAATACCAGTATCGCTTTGTGCGGATTACTGATCCTGCGGATCCAATCTTCCGCGGTATTCATAACCCCTCGTCGAATTTGTGGCAGGATTACACCAAACAGGCGAGTATCCTGCGTGTTTGGCAAAACCACGGCTTACAGCTCGATCGGGTCCCGGAAGGATTTAGTTTGCTCGCCACTTCATACCTCTGCCGCAACCAGATGATGGTGAAGCATGCCGACGGGCAACTCATCTACACTGTGCAGTTTCATTTGGAAAAGTCTTTCGAAGACTGGAACAAGTCGCGTACACGTTGGGAACACCAAAACGAGTCGCGCGACGGTCGGATCATTTTTGAGAACTTCCTGCGACTCGCGCTCGCCCACAGCTAAATCCGCAGATTCCACCGATTACAATCGTTTGCAATGAAACCAGAGGTCCTAACTGAGACGACCCTGGTAAAGGCAGCGAAGCAACTTGCCAAACGTGACAAAGATCTAGCTTCCATTTTTAAGACGCTGGGTCCTCCGCCGCTTTGGGCACGCCCGCCGGGCTTTTCCACGCT
Source organism: Pyrinomonadaceae bacterium (assembly GCA_035630655.1). Classification (GTDB taxonomy): domain Bacteria; phylum Acidobacteriota; class Blastocatellia; order Pyrinomonadales; family Pyrinomonadaceae; genus PSRF01. Next base: position 5,873 of record DASQKG010000316.1, on the reverse strand, counting down.
CATCAAGATCATCCTCGAACAACAGGTGTCGCTGGCTTCTGCGGCTTCAATCTTTGCTCGACTCGAAAAGAGCGTGGTTCCCTTTCGGCCGGCGCGAGTTCTCGAGCTTGGCGAGACCCACTTGAAACAACAAGGACTCACCCGGCAGAAAATTGCCTATTGCCTGCACCTCGCTCAATGCCTTAACGACAAGCGTCTGCGTCTGTCGCAACTCTCACGCATGAGTGACGAGCAGACAAAAGCGGCGTTAATGGAGATTAAAGGACTTGGCTCGTGGAGCGCGGACGTCTATCTCCTCATGGCCCTGCGTCGCGCGGACATTTGGCCTGCTGGTGACCTGGCGCTGGCGATCGCGATGATGAAACTGAAGGAACTTGCGTTTCGTCCGAATCCAAGTCAGCTGGATGAGATGGCTGAGCCGTGGAGGCCTTATCGCTCAGTGGCAGCAAGAATGTTGTGGCAGTATTACCTGGCGGGAAAGGCGACTCGAAAAGAAACATCTGCGAAGCAGGTGACAACATAACGCGTGGAGCCAAACAGGTGTTCAGAGTACAACCTTCAAATTGCGTCCTAGCGACCGTACACATTGAACCACAAGGAGCCTGTTCGTCACGACGCAAGCTAAAGCTTGTACTCTGTGCGCCTGATACCCCGCGATTCCTTATTTCAATATCGTCGAGGCAGAAGTAATTGGCGCCGGGATGGTGAAGTCGGTAGTCACCGGCACGTTCTCCATCGTCAACTCGATCAACCGATCAACGACGGCCTTCAAATCCTTTGTTTCTTCAAAGACCCGCAGTTGCTCCTCTGCGGAAGTGCGCCTCTCGAGAATCGTATGGATATGCTCGATCTCCTTGCGCGAACCAAGCACGTCCACGACGTCATCGACAAACTCCAGCAGTTCCAATATCAGATCGCGCGTCGGCACTTCCTTCTGCTTGCCGAAGTCGATCATCTTTCCATCAATTCCCCAACGCACCGCGCGCCACTTGTTTTCCTGTATCAGCATGCGGCGATATAGCCGAAACCCAAGGTTCTTTTCAATCAGCTTAGTGAGCTTGGCAACGATTGCCTGGAACAGGGCGGCGATGGCCACGGTGTCATCAACCCGCGTGGGAATGTCGCAGATGCGAAATTCCAGCGTGGGGAAAACCGGATGCGGCCGCAGGTCCCACCAGATCTTCTTGCCGTCGTTGATGCACTGGGTCTTTATCAGGAGATCGACATAGCGTTGAAAATTGGCGTATGAATCGAAGTGATCCGGAATGTCAGTGCGCGGAAACTGTTTGAACACTTCCGTCCGGTACGACTTGAGTCCGGTGTTATGTCCCATCCAGAACGGGGATGACGTTGTTAACGCCAGCACGTGAGGCAGGAAGTAACGTGCGGCGTTCATGATGTGGATACGTCGTTCTAAATCCTCAACACCGACGTGAACGTGCAATCCGAAAATCAACAGCGACCGGGCCACAGTCTGAAGTTCCTGCACCAGCAACGCGTATCTTTCGTCGTCGTAAATCTTCTGGTCCTGCCAATGCGAGAAGGGGTGAGTGGAAGCCGCGACTATCGCCAGACCAGTCTTGCCCGCCAGGCCGGAGATGATGCTGCGCAAGCGCGTGATATCGGCGCGGGCCTCCTGGATATTTTTGCAGATGCCCGTGCCGACCTCGACCATCGATTGGATCATCTCCGGCTTGATCTGCTCGCCGAGAAGCATCTTGCCTTCTTCCAGAAATTCGGACACGTGCGAACGCAGCTCACGCGTTTTGGGATCAACGATCTGAAATTCTTCCTCGATGCCCAGCGTGAACTGATCGAACATGGGTAGCTACTCCTTTTATCTTGATACTACGCGCTCAGGTTCTTCTCTATCATCCGCCAATCAGGTGTGACTTTACCAATAAACTCAACCCGAAGGTGTTTGTAAGCGCTGGCCGGTGAATATACCGGACTGTGAAGGTCGAAATGAACAAACCACTGTGCCGGCTCTCCATCGACATACAAGAAATGTAAAACGGAAGTGGCGCGACCTTTCTCGTAAAAACCTCCGGTCGTATCCTTATGATTTGCGAAAAGCTTTGTGAAATCTCGACTGCGCTCGAGGGCTGATCTAATCATTGGCCACGCGAAGAAACCCATTCCCACGCCGCCTTCTCCGTAAATATTTGTTATCTGCTTCACCGCGAACCAGAGATTCCTGGCCTTGGTACGAGAAAGCACCAACAATAACGCCTGCTGCTTTTCGACAGCAAGGGAGTTAAAAGCTTCGATATCGTTTGGGGCGCCCCAGAGTCCTACCAGTTTGCCTGAGAGTGCCTCTCGCTCTTCACGCGATAGATCGCTCCAGCGCAACTGGCGGACTGGATACTTCTCAGATAATGCCGAGCTCATGTTCAATTAATTGGCGATTCTCTTCGGATAAGCTTTGAAACCGGAGGCCGACGCCGCGCGCAGGATTGCTATAAACAACTTCAGCATTGGCCACCACCTGCTTGCCATCCGGAAAAGGTATACGCACCAGCAACACAGACCCTTCGGGAAGTTCAGCCTGCGTGTTCATGTAGAAGCCGCCGACGCTGATGTCTTTGGTACTTGCTACTCCCGTAGCGTCGTTGCCGTCAAAGAAAACATCCACAATGAGGCGTGAACGATCAAATCGACGGCGGTCGTCGGGCGTTGTCAGGTCTTCATCAAGCTCATCAACCACGGAAGAGTCTCCTTAAATGAGGGCTCACAACCTTTTTGCCGATCCGGGCCTTATCAGAAGCGGGAGCGGTGGCGACTGCCTACAGCCGTCCAGGCTGAAATCTGAATGCGGGCCTTTCACAATTTGGCGGCCTGCACATTGTACACGCTTTCAATCTAGGTTTTTTCACTAATGATGAAGGTTGGAACCATGCCGCCTCCTGAACTCACATTCGCCAGCTCGGTAAACGAAAGACGCGTGAATGCTGATTTCACTTTGCCATTGAACAGCAGAGGATCGAGATCGACGAGTTGCTCCGCAAATTCAAAACTGCCGTCGTCGTTCAAGGCCGGAAACATTTCGCGGGCGGTAGGCACGCGCTCCTGCACCAGATAATCACCGTTTTCCAGCGCGTTTCGCATCGCTTCGTCCCAGGCATTCTCGTCAGCGTTCCAACCAATGGTGATCCCATGTCCGCCGTAATCGTCGTTTGGTTTTAAGACCAACTTGTTTCGGTTGCTCCTGACATATTCAACCAGGTCGATCTCTGTGCCGAAGTAGTCTGTCTTCTCGTCGCGCACGATCCGGGTCCATGGCACATGTTTCCGAATCGCCTCGCGTTCTTCGGTCGTAAACAGAGGCGCACGCCGCTCGTCGGTCAAAACTGCGAATAATGCTTTTTTGTGGATCAGCTTCGAGCGAAAACTGTTTACCATGCAGATAGCGCCGGCGCGGTAGGCGTCGAGCAGCGCCGGATGCTGGTCCATGATTGGCAAGTATTCGTTGACCAGGAGCCGCTTATAAACGATGTCGATTAGGAACTCGCTCGTGCGCAGCCGGCCATTCTCAAAGACCAGCTCATCGGGCGAACAGATTACCGTGGGGTATCCCTGCTCCTCGAAAAACCGTTTGAAGAGCTCAAACTCCTTCTGTGTGGGCATGCCTTTCAGATCGACGATCGCGATTTGAGGCACACTGTCTGGCTTACGTCCGAGAAACTCTTCGTAGGAATCGAGCAGCACTTCGAGCATAAACTGTCGGCCATAGAGCGGACGTACGTTGTAGGTTTCGGTAAACTTCATCATTACCGGCAGTCTGGAAAAAATATCGTAGGCAGCATCAACGTAAGCAATCCCGGCCGGACTCTCGCCGTTGAGTTCGACAAAACTGTAGGCGGCTTCGGTGAGAAAGGAGTCGAGACGCGCGGTGGGAGACACTGCACGATAGCCAGGGTCAATGCTAATGAGATCGCGTTCGACATCCGTGACACCCAGGTCCACCACGATCGAATCGTCCTCAATCGCAGCATCTTTTACTTTTTCTATGGCTGACCAAACCGTCTCGCAAATCCGCCGGATGCGGGCGAAGTCCTCTTCGGTTACAAAGTGCGGGCGCAGATACGGCGAAAGCCGGCGCCCGCCAAATATCAGTTTCGATTCTTCCAGCCCTTCGTCGAGCATCGTCCGCGAAGCTTCCGCCAGAGTCTCATCGCGGAGCAAATCGTGGTAACGCGAAACGGCGTCGTTCAGCATAGGTTAATTAACTTCTTGGAATGAAAACCAAGCGCGACAAACGGAGGTTTGCCGAACTGTGACTGTTTCTGGAGGGCGTTAGAGTAACACAGCGGAGTTCGGAAGGTCAGCCTGTATGGGGATAGATGTGAGTAGTGATCCGTAGCCGTGTTTTTTTAATCGCCCGTTTAGATAGCGGACTTGTCCGCCAACGGCGGGCACAAGTGCCGTATCTAAACGGAAGATATGACAAGCACCAAATGCCTATCCAAACCGGAGCGCATACAAACAACCTCTCTCTCTCTCTCTCTCATCACTCGGCAGGTTGTTTTGCGGTAGAGATTGTCATCGTCAGCTTCTGCTTATTGCGGACGATGCTAAGCGTCGAACTCGCTCCAAGATTTTTCAACAGCGCGCTGGTGGAACCCGGCAACAGTTGCTTCCCATCAATGGCTTCGATCACATCGCCGGGCCTCAGTCCCGCCTTAAACGCTTCGGTGGACGGCTGCACGTAAACCACTAATAACCCGCCGTTAGGACCAAAGCGCAGACCGGCTTTGGACTTTAACGCGATGGTCTCGATTCCCTGGGCGAGTAACGAGCCAGGCTCGAAGGCCTTAACCTTGTGGCCCAGCGGCATTCGCCAACCAAACAAAGGATCGGGCGACTCACTGAGCTCAATCTTGAAGGCTTCATTCGCAACCTGACCGGGACGCGCGACGACAAAATGGACTGAATTGCCTGGCCCTGCCTCCTGCAATAACCAGGAGAAGTCTTCACCGTTTCGAATGTCTTCGTTGTTTACACTCAGAATCACATCGCCCGGTTTGAGCTTATTTCGTGCAGCCGGACTTCCCGGAATGACTGACGTAAGTAATATGCCGCAACGTTTTTCAGCTAACTCGCGGGCACGGTCCAACTTCCATCCAATGCCTTGAATCTTTTCCAGCGAGAGCGCTTCAATCGGCTCGCCCCGAATTCCCAACCAAGGGCGCGGCACACTCGCTTGTCGCGCGAGCACTCGTTTCGCTGCACTGCGCACCAGCGCTACCGGGACAATCGTTGCTTCCGTTCCATGCACAGCATCAATGATTCCTACTGTTTCGCCCGCATCGTTGATCGCAATGCTTCCCATGCTCGCCGCCGAAAGCTTGCCTGCCTTCACTCTAATTCGGGCCAGCGCCCCTGATGGAGATCGTGTAAGACCGACGATGGTAGCGTCCGTTTGTCCGACTCGAAAGTACATCGCTCTCGCGCTGCCGGGTTCCGGGCGCGGGCCTGTGTGGGGGGCTGGTTGTGGTCCTATCACTCGCAGCCTTTGTCCGACTACCAGTGTTTCATTCTTTGGCTCGACTATTCGCGGCAGACCGCTGTTGGCCAACGAAATAACCGACAAACCCGTCAGGCCGTCAAGGCCGATATAACGTCCCGCGAGTCGCTTGCCGTCGCGCGTAATCACCCTAAGATCGGCCGGGTCGATCAGATTACCTGAGAAAGAAATTGGTGGACCATCGGGAAACGGTACTGAGGGCATTGGCGGCATTTGAGGTTGCGCGGGTACGGCAACAGAAGTCGCGGATGCACCCGGCCTTCTCGGTGCAAATTGCACGGCCGGGGGAGGCATTTCGGCAGCTGCTTCCGGTAACCAGGCAGCGATCGTTTCCCCGTCGTCAAGA
>DASQKG010000315.1:0-25109 GCA_035630655.1 Pyrinomonadaceae bacterium | reverse complement strand
TGTTAACCACTAGGGGACTGCGCCTCGGTGCTCAGGCGACGGTTCCGGGTTCCGCCTCTTTGATTCTCTGACAGATGGATTGGACGCGGGCCAAACCAATCATCGGCAATTTTGTAGATGTTTGTTGGGACCTCAACAGATCGTGGTGAGGATCTCGCGGTTAGTTTTCGCGAAGGAAACATGGATCTCAAATAGGTTCGCGCGCAGTCAATCGCATCACGCATAGCGTGCTCGACAACGGTTGACATGCGTCGTGGGCACGGATTAGTACCTCCGCTGATAGTTCCGGAATCGGTTCGGTGCGTTAACTGGCAAGGCTGAGTTTCAGCGGGAGAAGAAATGAGAAGACATTCAAATAGAAACTCCTATTACGTGGTCGGTGGTGAAGGCACCATTCACGAACATGCTGATCTCTTTGGCGGCTGCCCTCACCTCAACCAGTCACCCGATGGGGTCGGACATCCGATTCCGACACCCCAATACAAGTTTGGACGATTATTTGGCAGAGCTGCGACACTTGCTCCGGCGAAGCGAGAGCAGATGATTATTGAATTGGCGAGGCTGGGCCGAATAATGAACGAGCCGGCAAGCGGTCTTGAAATTCGGGATTCTGATATTCCTGCCGGTTATACCTACCTGGGCCAGTTTATCGCCCACGAGATCACATTCGATACGACTTCCGACATTCCGCCTGAACAGCCAGTTCCTGTCAATTGGCGTTCACCACAAATTGATCTGGATAGTATTTATGGTGGTGGTCCAACGCACCCGGAAGACAAACGGATGTATGAAGCTGACGGAGCTCGCCTGATTGTCGATCAAACGATAGAGAATGGCAGGCTCAACCAACGCTTCTCGAACGATTTACTAAGGGACGACAAAGGCAACGCGATAATCGGGGACAAGCGCAATGACGAAAACCTGCCGGTGGCTCAGACTCATTTAGCCCTCGTGCGATTTCACAACGCGGTGGTGGCCCAAATGGAGTCTGAATATCCTCCAGAGGAATTATTCGACCGGGCCCGGCAGCAAGTTCGGCGTCATTTCCAGTGGATCATTCTTTACGATTACCTTCCGAGAATTATTGATAAGAAGGTCCTTGAGTGCGTGCTCAAGCATGGCTGCAGATGGTTTCGAATTTCAACCAAGGCACATTTGTTCATGCCGCTCGAGTTCTCAGCGGCTGCCTTTCGCCTGGGCCATAGCATGGTAAGGGCTAACTATGAATGGAATTACTATCACGCCTCAAAGCCCGGCCTCGGTGGTCCGCCAGTATTAAGTGAACTCTTCCGCGAAACCAAGTTCAGCGGCAACCTCTCCGGACGAACTAATCTCCTGAGTGAGTGGGTCATCGACTGGAGACTCTTCTATTCCTTTGGCGGGATGAACTATCCCTCGACGTCGAGGCCAATTAATCTTGCCAGACCAATCAACACTATATTCGACTTGCGTCTTGAGTCTATAAGCGGTTACCCGCATGGAACCATCGCGCTCGACAAAAGATCAATTACGGTTCGCAATCTCTTGCGCGGATTCGCGCTAGGTCTCCCTACAGGTGAAGCAGTTGCGCAGTGGATTGGTGAAACCCCCTTGACGCGCCAGCAGGTCGTTGCCGGGCCACACGCGGGAGTCCTGGATACTTCGACCTTTTGGGGGGAAACACCACTTTGGTACTACATTCTGAAAGAGGCTGAGTTGGCTGGAGGGAATCGTCTTGGGCCGGTCGGAAGTCGAATCGTAGCCGAGACTCTGATCGGTATACTCATGCATAGTCCGGACTCCATTTTTGCCGCCCCGGTTTGGCAGCCGGTTTACAGTAACCGAAAAACTAAATTGAACTCTGTTCGTTTTGAGATGGCCGATTTACTGGATTTTGCTGGAGTAGTTGATCCCGTCGGACCTAAGACGCCCTGGTCTTAAGCTCTGATTTCGAGATCAGAAAACCTATCTGGCTTTTACTCATGGCTTCGGTTTACCTGGCGAAGCGGAAAACTAAACGCGGATATACCAGACATGTATCGTTACCCTAGGACTCTACAGGTAAAAGTACGTACCTGTTTTGAATAACCATTCTGAGGAGGACCGAACAAATGAAGATCTTAGATAACCTTGAGAACGTTCGAGTGGCCGTTGTGCTGGACACTTTTCGTGGAGGCCCTCTGGGCGCCAGGTTACAGGAGGCTGCTGTGGCCGCAGTAAATGGGGGGCGGCTATCTGACGATTGGGTCAAGTACATGTCACTCTTCGTCGACAACAAGGCTCAACTCGAGCGGTTAACGGTTGAGCAGGCAGGCGAAGATACCTATTTCCGTGTAGGAAGAGCCTACATCGCTTCAAACGGCACCTGTGGCCCTGACACCAATGGCCACACGGCAAAAGGGGTACTGCCCTTGATCGAGGCAGACATCGTTAACACTGAACCCGACGGGAAAATCGTCGATCCCCCCGGGCCCAATCCCATTCCTCCTGAGGTGGTAGTTAGACCCTTCAATATTCCAAAGGTCCCAAAAGTCTAAGGCACATTTTCGCGGAAGGGTCGCATTGAGTCCGCTAAAGCGGAAAATGCGATCCTTTTTTCAACGTGGACATTTAACGACTACAATCGAGAGACCTCCAGATGGACCAACTGCAACTCGCCGAAAACGCACACAGCAAGGCGAAAGGTTTGGACTTGCGTTGGCAAGAACTCTGCCGGCGGTATCTTCCTCTGACATATAAGGATTCAATTTGGCGCTTCAGCCGGGAGTCGTTGCCGAACGATCCGGATCAAGGGTGGAAACTGCACATTGCCGCAACGGTCCTAAACGCGCCTGACGTTCTAGATGCGGTTGGGCCCTTCTTCCAAAGGCGAGGCATATTGTATAAAGCGCCGAGAACGCTTTCGGAAATAAATAACTTAAACAGCGGTATCCATTATGGCTACTGTCAGGTGGGCAAGTTTCTGACTGTCTATCCAGAGTGCACCGACGAAGCGAGAAAATTAGCGCGGATGCTACACCAGTTAACCAGACGGTTTTCAGGCCCGTCTATTCCATTCGATCTGAGGTATCAACCGGACAGTTGCGTGTTCTATCGTTATGGAGCGTTCAAGCGCTTAACCCTTCCGGGAGAAAAGCTGTTGCAGGCGGCAATTCGCAATCCGAAGGGAGAGCTAGTTCCCGACACACGTGATTCCGCGCCCAAGCCGGGCTGGGTGACAGACCTTTTCCCCGCTTCTGCGGTTGCAAGTGCCCCCAAAGAGACGCTCCTCAACACAACGTTCAAAGCATTCCGCGCTCTTGCTCAACGGGGCAAGGGAGGGGTTTATCAAGCGGTTGATTTCAGCGCCACCCCGCCGCGGTTCGCGGTATTGAAAGAAGGCCGAAAGCTTGGTGAGATCGGATGGGATGGGCGGGACGGTTTTTGGAGAGTGCAACACGAGGAGCGCGTATTGAGCTCGCTACGAAAAGCGGGAGTAAACGTACCCCGTCTTTACAGTTCTTTTATCGCGGAAGCGAATCAGTACCTGGCGCTCGAATTTATCGAGGGAGGGAGTTTCGAGGAGTATCTCATCCGCAGACAAAGGAGACTGAGGGTTTCGTTTGCTCTCAAACTCGGCATAAGAATCGCGGAATTACTAGCCCAAATCCATCAAGCTGGCTGGGTTTGGCGCGACTGCAAACCTCGTAACCTCATTCTGACGAAAAACGGTGGGCTGAGACCCCTTGATTTTGAGGGCGCCTGCAGAGTTGACGAACCGGATCCTGAACCGTGGGGAACTCCTTGCTATGTTCCTCCCGAATGGCATAGCCCGTTCTGCGGAAAATCTCGACTGCCAGAGGATCTTTATGCATTAGGGGCGACAATCTTCATGTTGTTCGCAGGGCATCCCCCGCAGTCGAGAGCCCCGAGCCTCCACAAGTACCGGCGCAACGTTCCACCGGGAGTAGTAGCAATCATTCGGGGCCTGCTTGATAGCTGTCCTGAAAGTCGCCCCAGCGCCCAATCCGTGGCTCATCGACTACAGCTCGAGCTACACTTTTGCTCGAAAGGCCTCAACGAGTCATTTCCCGTTTACTCTGTTAAGAATCACACCGGTGGTCCATCGCGTCGGAACTCACGCCATTCCGATTCCTGAAACTTCAGTAATCCAAGCCTATACGCTGGGCAAGAGCGGCGTTTCGTCGATCTGCGCGCAGGCTATCATAAAGTGGGTCGGTCCTGAGAAAGATCAGCCCCGCGAATCTGTCCTGATAACTCATTTCCAACAACTTGAACGCATCGTCAGTCTCACCCATACCGATCAAGACGATCGCTCTTTCGTGTGGCGGGAGTGGGTCGGGAGATTGTTCCAGAAAATGGAGCATGCGTCTCGCGTCGTCGTATTTGCCGGCCTTACCATAAGCGTAGCCTAGCGCAGCGGCAGCGTGGTACGGACTCTTAGAGTAGAGCTTTTCCAGCATGGTGATGGCCTCATCGATTTCGCCCTGCTGAAGCAGCACGTAAGCCATCATGTGCAAGACCTGCGGGTACTCAGGATTTTCTTCCAGCATCTTGCGGAAAAACCGTTCAGATTCGTCGTACCGGCGGGCGTAGTAGAGAGCGCGTCCGTAGTTCATTGCCGAGGTCGGCGAGTAGGGATCGAGACTCCTCGCCTTCTCGCCCTCCTTGATTGATTCGTCGAAGCGGCCCATCACGGCCAATAGATTCGAGTACCAAAAATGCGCCGGCGCATATTCCGGGTTGAGATCGATTGCCAGCTCGAACTCCTTCTCCGCCTCCGGCCAATCCCAGTCATACCTGAACCTGATTGTTCCCATCGATGTGTGTGCCTCAGGGAGCGAAGGATCAATCTCCAGGGCCTGTCTCGCGTCAGCGCGAGCTCTGTCCATCGCATCTTTGGTCGACAGTGGACCATAAAGCACATTGCTCATGAGTACATAACAGTCGGCCCGTCCCGTATAGGCTTTTGCAAAAGCCGGATCGAGATCGATCGCCTGGCCAAAAAACCGGATCGCCGTCTGGAGATTTTCGCGATCTCTCTTCAGACCCCAGTAGTGGCGCCCACGCGTGTACGCCTCCAGGGCTTGTTGGTTGTCCGTCTGGCGCTTGGTCAAGAGCTTTCTTTCGTCGCCGATTAGCCACACCCCTAGGGCCGCAGTTACTCCGCGAGTGACGTCGTCCTGCAAACCGAACATATTGGTCGGGTCAACGCTAAAGGTGTGGTTAAAGCTCAGTTTTCCATCCGCGGTATTAAGAACCCTCACGCGCAGCAATAGAGAGTCGTCTTGCTTCAAAAGTTCGCCGTAGAGCACTGATTCCACATTCAATTCGCGCCCGGCGCGGACCAGATCCTCAGTCTGGTTCGACGGCACGGCTGTCGGTAAGCTGACCTTAAACCTCGGCAGATATGAGAACTTTTCATATAGGTTCCGACTCAGTCCGGAAGTCAAGTAATCAAGATTGGGGTCGGCGCTCAGGTTTGTTATTGGAACAACGGCCAGCGTATGCTCCTTTGACAACCTTGAATAGACGAAGCCGGAGGCTGCGATGACACAGATAAGAAATGCCAGAGCAGCAACTGCAAACTTGCTGAAGTGTCGGTGTCTACGAAAGGCTTGCCAATATCCAAGGCGGCGCTGCTCGCCCACAGCCCTTATTGCAGCCAGTAAATCCGTAGTCGTCTCAAATCGCTCTGTTCGGTCTTTTGCAAGACAGCGGCGGACAATGCTTGCCAGATTTTCGGGCACGCCAGCAAGCCACGGTGGTTCCTCTTCCTGAATGGCGACTAGCGTTTCTTCATTGGTATCACGAACGAAAGGGTTTCTCCCTCCGAGCATTTCGTAAAGCACGATGCCAAAGCTGAAGACGTCACTGCGCGCGTCCAACTTATCGCCACGGATTTGCTCCGGCGACATGTACGCGATGGTCCCTATCACAATTCCAACTTGAGTCGTCTCGTCAATCCCCACGCCAGGTTTTCCAATACCGAGGCTTCGCAACACGAATTTGGCTAGACCGAAGTCCAGAACTTTAATCTGTCCTTCAGGAGTAACCACTATGTTCTGCGGTTTGACGTCCCGATGAATTACTCCATGAAGGTGCGCAGCTGATAGGGCGCTGACCGTCTGCTCGGCAAAGTCGAGTGCATGATCGAGGCTTGGCGGTTCGCGAAGCAATCGTGAGGCAAGTGTCTCTCCCTCAACATACGGCATTACGATGAAGCTTTGTTCACCGATCTTCTCCAAGCCATGGACCCCGCAGATGTTCGGGTTGTCGATTTTGGCAATGGCCCTGGCCTCTTTCATGAGTTGGTCTTCATTGCCGAGTCCGCCGACCACGAACTTCAAAGCTACCTGACGCTCGAGCATGCAATCTTGGGCGAGGTAGACCTTCCCCATTCCTCCCTTACCGAGCAAGCGAATGATCTTGTAATGGCCAATTGTCTGGCCTGGCATAAATTCAGTGATACTGGAAAGCACTCTCATGCCCAGACTGAGAGCGGGCGACCCAATAAACGTCGGGACCTCTTCAGACGCAGCAATAAGGGATTCCACTTCCTTGCGCAGCACTTCGTCGTCCGAGCATTCATGCGATAAGTAGCCGGCGCGGTTTGCAGGCTCAAGTTCTACCGCTGCATGAAACAATTCCTCGACACGTTCCCACTGCTTAGCTTCCATGTGCCATCTCCCGCGCGAGCCATGCTACTGCTATCTTAAAGTCACGGTTGACCGTAGCAGTAGAGATACCTACCACTTCCGCCGTCTCTTCGACACTTAGCCCGCCGAAATGACGCAATTCGATAACTCGACTCTTGCGTTCATCGACCTCCGCGAGTTTCATAAGCGCATCATCCAGCGCGATTAATTCGGAAGACTTTTGGTCGCCCATGACCGCAACGTCTGATAGGGACACCTGTATGACATCGCCGCCCCTCTTCTTGCGACGCTGGTCGCGAGCATAGTTGAGCAGGATGCGCCGCATTATTGTTGCGGCGATACCGAAGAAGTGGGCTCGGTTTTGCCAGCGGGTATTCTTTTGATCGACCAGCCTGATGTAGGCCTCGTTCACCAGAGCTGAAGTCTGCAGTGTGTGATTTCGATTCTCCCTCCTCATATAGCGGTGAGCCAGGCGATGTAACTCCTTTTCAACAAGGGGAAACAGCTTGTCAAGTGCCGCCTTATCGCCGTTACTCCAATCAACAAGCAAGCCTGTGATTTCTGAAGGAGAGGACATCTGGGTGTGCTCCAAAGACCTATGAGTGAGTGACAGCTAAGGATCGTGTTCAGAGACCTTAGGTTGTTCGAATCGACAAGAAAGTTGCCAGCCTGTTGATAGATTTAAGACCCGACTAGTGCGTTATGAAGTGAAGGCAAAACGGCTGGCACGAAACTCACCCCCACGATGTGGCCGAGTCCAAAACCCCAGCAACCTCACACGAAGAGCGTGAGCATTTATATGCGCAATGCCAATGGTTTTGCAAGAGACTTCTTACTTAAGAAATCACGTTTAGGGAGGTAAACCGTGACAAGAGATCCTCAAGAACAACCGCCCGGTCAGGGAATAGCAGACGTGCTCAAAGGGTGGACGATGGTTGTGCTGACCTTTGTTTTTGTTCTGCTTTATGCAACGGCACTCTTTGGATGGCTCAAACCACAGAGCGATGTGACGATGATCACCCGACTTGAACCGATCATCTTCGTGATCATCGGATACTACTTCGGCCGCCTGCCGGCACAGCAAAACGAGAAGACTCTCAAAGACGAAATCGGCCGACAAACACAAAAAGCCGACGCCGCACAATACGCTAAGGAACAGGCCCAGCAATCGAGAGAAGTACTCGAGGAGAAGATTAAGAATGTGAGAGCCACGCTCGCCCCGGTCGCTTCCTCATTCAAAAGGAGCTCGACAGAGAGTGCTGCTCTGACTGGCAATGATGAGTCGATACGCGGTCTTGTGGCCGCTGCCCTCAATATCCTGAACTCCTAAAACAGATTGGAGCTGGCTCTTTTATGTTCATAAGAAGATTCAATCCGAAAGGTAAAAAGAAAAATGGCTAAAAAAACTGCCGCAAAAAAAGCTGCCAAGGGTAAGGCGAAGATTGCTGCCGGCATACCAGGTGACTGTCTGAGTTTCAGCCGTGCCGGCCGGATTGTGCAAGAGTGCTCCAATGGGCCACACGACATTGACGACACTCTTGAGGAGGTCGGCCTCATTACTGAAAACCAGCGCCTCGTCTTCAGGGAATGTGTCTTCAATAAGGTATTTGAACATGGCTGTAAGATCAGCCGCGAAGACATCCCCAATGCTGCCGACAATACTTTGAGAGAGGTGAGAGACACCATCGCGGAAACTGCAGCCTAAATTGCTATGTTGGGGTCTCGTGACTCTTGGTCGGCCAGCTCGCAGAATATCGATCGCTCCAGTCTGCTTAGTAAAAGAGAGAAAAAGAAGTTGCATTGTTAACGATTTAAATGGAGGGATAACATGTTTAGGAAAACGCTCATAAGACTTTCAACGGCGATTGCGATTGGTTTCCTATTGATGACCTCATCGGTTGCTCAGGACGACAAACTTGTGTATGTCCTCACTAAAGCAAGAGCGAACGTTGACAGACCGGAATGTCGTGTTGTCATTGTCCAGAATGATTCGAGCGCGCCGATTGCCGCGTGCAGAGAAATTGAGATCTTGTTTGGAAAGAGCTTCCCGGGAAAAGAAGAAGTGGAGAGGACTAAGAACTGGCTTCTCATTGCAATCGGGGAGGATGGGAAGCGTCGAGAGTTTGAGCCGCAGTCAATAGATGCAAACGAAACAGAAAAGCTGGCAATCTTGCGGCTCGCCCCTGACGAAGACCTAAACCCGAAAGGTTCACTCGACCGCGCAACGCATAGAATTATTATTGTGTATCAGCAGCAGAACCTTCCGACCGTAACCCTGGGTCAGCTCAAGAAAAAGGGAGCGCAAAAGATTTTCACTGCGGCAAAAGGCAAGAAGGACGCTGATATCTATCTTAGCGGATCGGCGACTGGGCAGCGCGGGAGTGGGCCGATCTATTCTATCGACGCGAAGGCCGGATACCTCCAAAGCCTCAAAAGGGCTGGTGCCATCGGAGCCAGGGCAACATTCGTAGCTGACGAGGGGTCCGATATTGATCCCGACAGTATCACCGCGACCGCAACCTACCAAAAGATCTTTGTTGTCCGTTCCCCTTGGGGGTTCATCCTGAATTCCGACTTCCTCGGAGGAGAATTTGACAGAGAAAACACTACTCGCAACGTTACCACTGGCCTGGATGGCACATTGGTTTTACCCAGCGCGAAACTCGGAGAAACCAACTACGCAACGATGGACTTTATGGGTGGATTTGAGGCTGGCTATAACTATGAACATCCACTAAACCCTAAGGGCTTGGGAAACTTTTGGCGCCCCAAGGTAGGCGTCAACGCCTACTTTGTCGCCTTGAAACCACGAATATTTCAACGAGTAAACATCAGCGCCAACTATCTGTTGCGCTTACCAAGGTCAGCTGAACCATTCACCGAGAAGATCAATGGGACAAAGGTAACCTCGCTAACAACCAGGCCGCGTCATCACGTAGGAATCGACCTTGGATTAATGTTTACATCTTCCTACGGTCTGACAATCAGTTATCGCCATGGCTCGCTGCCTCCTGCTTTCAAGTTTGTCGATAACAAAGTATCTGTCGGATTCACTCTCCAGCTTAAGCAAGCCAATAAGTAAGGTGCGTTAGGAAAGTAGGCCGGCACACAGCTGTTGGATGCTTTATTTACAGGCTTCGTCCAATTTAGGGGAGACGAACATGGTGACAAGACGAAAGCATAAGACAACTGTCCATTTCACAAAGAGCAGATCAAGATGCCAGCCTTTCATGAGATTGATTTTGTTTTCTTCGACATCGGCGGGACGCTGGGCGACAGGAATGCGAACGGCACTTTCGTTCCCTTCCTCAGTAGCGCCGGTTTGCTGAAGGCGATGCGGGATGAACTCGGTTTGCGCGTTGGCATCATTACGACATTAGGTCCGCAGCTCTCAAATCCCGACGGACTTGCTCTGCTGAAAAAAGCGGGACTCAATCAGTTCCTTGATCCTGCAGGATTTGTGTCCGATCACGATGCTGGTGTTGCCAAGCCGAGCCTGGAGATCTATCACTTTGCGGCTGAAAGAGTCGGAGTTCCTTTAGGCCGCTGTTTATTCGTTGGCGAGAACCTGATTGAAGTGATTGGCGCAATTGCCGCCGGCATGAAAGCAATTCTCAAGCCCTGCCCACCCGGGCGCGACCTGCCGAGTTAAGTCTTGCCTCGACGGTTTGCATAAGTGCAAGACCAACAGTAAGGAGACCTCAACATGTGTAAGAAACGAAGACCAATCAACTGTATTGTGCCACCTCATATCCTCGAGGCAATGCTCAACAGTGACGATGCGAGCATCCGAGATTCCGCCCTGCGAACGCTGACCACTTCCGCACGCATCCGAGGTGAGCGCGAGATCGTAGGGGCAATCCGCTCTGCGATGATCACCAATCCTATTGGCAAGAAGCATCGGTCGATCCACGACGCGAAAAATGAACGGTTGTCCCCTTCCCAACTCCCCGGCACATCAGTGCGCGACGAAGACCAGACTGCTAGTTCGGATGCCTCCGTGAACCAGGCATATGAGGCGCTGGGCGCAACCTATGATTTTTACAGGAATGTACTGGGGCGGAATTCCATCGACGGCCATGGAACACGCCTCGTAGCTACCGTACATTTCAGCAAGAAATTTAATAACGCCTTCTGGAATGGCAAGCAGATGGTCTTCGGAGATGGAGACAATATTATTTTCAGAGACTTTACGCGCTCACTTGATGTTGTCGGTCATGAGCTCGCGCATGGGGTTACTGAGTTCACCGCGGGATTGGAGTATCACAACCAATCGGGCGCCCTTAATGAATCTTTTTCCGATGTTTTCGGGTCGCTGGTTAAGCAGTATGCCAGGAAACAAAGAACCAACGAGGCCGACTGGCTCATAGGGTCAGAGATTATGGCGCCGGGAATTAACGGCGTGGCCCTCCGTTCCATGAAAAATCCTGGTAGCGCTTACGATGATCCGCGTCTGGGCGGTAAAGACCCTCAGCCGAAGCACATGAGCGATTTTGTTAAGTTGCCGGATGATGACGAGGGCGACAACGGCGGAGTGCATATCAACTCGGGAATTCCAAATTACGTTTTCTATCTTGTGGCCCGCCGCCTCGGCGGTTATGCATGGGAGCAGGCAGGCGCAATCTGGTATCAGACACTGCAGCAGCTTTCACCTTTGGCGGAATTTCAGGATTGCGCTGATATTAGTGCGCAAGTTGCCGGGGCGAAATTTGGCCACGGCAGCAAGCAGCAGGATGCCGTGATAGCCGCGTGGGATGAAGTTGGCATCAACATAACAGTACCGGACCTGTTGGTTACGTCGCCCCAACCATCGTATCGTTCAAATGGCTCAGAACTCAGACAACGGTTGGAATCGATCTCCGAACAATTACGGGAGACGGTCAATCAAATCGGGGCTTAACGCAGCCAGACAGCGCTTGGCTAAGGCGGGAGTTCCTATGCGATCTTACAATCTGTAGTTCGGACATATGACGTAAGGCTCTGCGGACTGCACAGGTATCGCTTACTTCTACATAGTTTGTGTTAATGGAATTCAAGGAGGTGCGCGAATCCAATGAAAGTCGAATTCTCACGATCGGGTGGCTTTGCTGCTCCCGCCATGAAACAGAGCATTGAAATAGACACTGATGATCTGCCCGAGAGTGAAGCCGATGAGTTGCGGGCCCTAATAAGCAACGCTGGCATAGAGAACCTTGGGACGCCGGCAACGACGTCGCGTCAGCCTGACGCATTTCACTACCGAATCAAAGTTAGCGATAAGGGTCTGAGCCATACCGCTACCACCTCCGACGCCGAGATGCCCGAGGCACTGCACTCGTTACTAGATTGGTTAACAGATCGAGCCTTACGAAAGGATTGATAGCTTCTCTTCAAGTAGCCAAGAGCGGCCAAACGTATCGAGTTCGGGCACCGAAATCGCGATCTTGAGGTGAAGCCCCCGGAGGGTGGTTTCCGTCGTCCATGATCGTCGGAGAAAACGAGAAGACTAATTGGCCTGATTATCCTGATGGGCTCGGATAGACGCTTGAGCAGATTCGAACTCGTCCACCAGCTTCGTAGATGATCACCTTACGCTTTTTGTGTAGCTCCCTTTTTCTGATACCCGAACAGTGAAGATTATTCCGGGAGAAATGTTTTCACAGACTCGGTCATTTACTAATAGAGGCCGTCATGAAGGAGGGCTCGGCGGATTCGCAACCTTTCGTTCTCGACCTTCCTGGTCGTTCGCCGCCGACTAGCTGGAGGTGGTTGTTTCGTTAATGTTGTGTGTGCGTGATTTTTGTGTTGACAGTCTACGCCCCTCGGAATAGCCTCTCGGCCCCAGACTGTGTTGCTTTCGGCCTCAGATTGTTTTTGCTTTCGAGCCCAGACTGATTTGCACCGAGCTCAGACTGATTTGCTTTTCGAGTGCAGACTAATTTTGTTTGCTGAGCTCTTCCTTTCGCTGTATTACTGCCACCTCGTCAAGAGACTGATCTGATCAACGTACTACCTTTAGTTTGGTCGAGCTGCCTTTCCCACAAATTACCTATAGGAGAATGTTTCAATGACACCCCCTGCTGATGAACCGACCCCGAATGGTCCCAACGACTGGACGCTCATGTTTTTCTTCGCGAGCGATAACCCGCTTGCGCCGCTGCTTGTTTCTCAGCTCAAAGCCATAAAAGACGCCGGCTATCAGGAGCATACGGAGGCCCTGGTTTACTTTGACCCGATGGAGAAGGGCTTTCCCACTAAGATCTACAACGTCAATCATCGACGGAAAGCCGACGCGCAAGCTAGGCCGCACAGGAATGGCCGCAACGCGCAAACCAATATCGGCGATGGCAGCGATTCGTTTGTTCGCAAAATGGAAGGAGATGAGGTTGACTCCACGAAATTCTCGGCAGCGATGAAGGCGGCGATGGCGAATCCAAGCGGGACGCCCGCGCACGAAGCTCTTGCGAATTTTATCGATTACGGAATCACGAACCACCGCGCCACAAATTACATGCTTTTCCTGATTGGTCACGGAATGATGGTGGGTCGCGATACGTTCTTGCCAGATGAGGACCCAGTGTCCGCCATTACGTTGGACCAGTTAAAGAAGATCATGAGTCAATTCGTGGTGGCCGGTAAAACGAGTTTGCAATTACTGGCGCTGCACAGTTGCTCCATGAGTTCCATTGAGGTTGCATACGAACTTAGAAGCACTGCCAATTATATGATGGCCCATCAGGGCCCGGCCTTCGTTAACAGTTGGCCATATCGGCAGTTGTTAAAAAAGATATTCAACGCAATTGAGAAAAAGAAACGCAGCGCAGGGGATCGTGCGCGACAAGAGGGCCAGGATGAACAGGCGGTTGAACAGGCGATCAAGAATGCTCAGGTCAACGTAAAGGCGCTGATTGAAAAACTTTATTATCACTGCCTCCACAACGCCACTGACTTTTTGTATGCCGGTTATTCTGCCGACCTGACGCTGTGCAGCTTGCAGGAAGACAAATTGGAAAGAATCAAAGATCCACTTCAGAAACTGGTAAAGAAACTCAAGGAAAGTCTCTCTGCCGTCAGAGTTATCCGGCATCTGATCGTAACGGCCCACTGGGAATCGCAGAGTTTCTGGGAAGAAAACTACACTGACTTGTACGACTTTTGCTTTTGTTTGAGCAGAGGATGCAAAGAGACGGCTCAGGCGCTTCAGGGTTCAGTTTCAAGTGACAACGGATTAGTGACAGAACTGCTCGCTGTTAGCAAGGCGTGTGACGACTTAACGAGCGTCCTGGACGTGGTCAAGTCGAAGAAACGCTCCGAGCGCTTTGAAGGATTAATTATTCACTCCGACAATTTTGGCTGGCGGTATCAATACGCGCGTGGTTTTTCAATCTACTTTCCGTGGTCCGAACCGCTCAACGATGACCCGGTCCCATCAGTACCGAAAGACTTGTACCGTGGTGAGAAACCGACGAAGGGAAGAAGTGAAACCGTTATCGATAAGTACCAAGCGTACGACTTCACCACTAAATTTGAAAAGGACGCTTCCTGGTGGAGCTTTCTTGAATCGTATTTTGGAGCCACAAAACGCTCAAGCCGCCGAGCTGAAGAAGGCGACGACATGTTAGCTGAATTCCGCGACGACAAATTCACCAAAGAGCGTATCGATGAACTGTATGAAAGAGTAAAAGTGACATTTACAGCAGATGCAACCCTCGGCACGAGAACTCCCGAGATGGGCACGAGAACTCCAGAGCATGGGTTCTCCTGTGAATGCCCGTCTATCAAGAACTATCCAACCGATCGGGAGCACAGGGTTAAAGAGTTTTCGATCACCCCCGGGGCCTTGCGGGGGTTTAGACAAGAGCTGGAGCTTGTCGAAGCAGAACCAGCAGATGATGATGATGCCGACGGTGAGGCGGATGATTGAGTTTAGGTAAATCTCCATTCATGAAGTCGCGTGTATTTTTTATGTGGGCGATAATCTGTCTTCTTGCCCTGCAGGTCGCCCCACAAACCCAGGATGAAAATATCCTGACGCGGCACACCGACGAGGGCGCACGCACTCGAGAAGATCGACAGCGTGCTTTATCTATCCTTTTGGCCGCAGGCCACCAATCCGCAGGTAGCGACTCGCTCCAGGCGGCTCGCTCTTTCAATCGAGCGGGCCGTCTTCAACTGCGTCTAAACTCTTCGCAAGAGGCGCTAGGCACTTATCAACACGCCCTAAATCTACTCAAGGACAAACCGGACTCCACCGAAGCGATAGACCTGCGCAACGGAATCGCAGATGCCTATACGTCGCTTAGTCAATGCGATAAAGCGAGGGGCCACATAAGCGAAGCCATTTCATCCAGCCAGAAAAGAGGTTATGTCAATGGTCATGCAGAGGCGTTGTTAAACTTGAGCAAGTGTCAGGATTTCAGCGACCACGCCCTCGCGATTACAACCGCGCGAAAGTCGCTCGAACTGTCGCAGTCAGTTGGAAACATGTCAGGCGTAGCGCACGCCTACTCCAGTCTGAGCGAGTTTCAGCTGGCGCACAGCGACATCATTGAAGCGACCGAGAGCAGCGAGGCTGCGCTAAAACTTTGGCGCGAGCTCAATATGCCCGATGAAGAGGCTGCCGCCTTAATTACGCTGGGTTTCCTTGAATACCGCAAAGGCGCCTGGCAAAGCTGCCTGTCATTTCTGGTGCAGGCACAAAGCCTCCTCGACGAAAAAGCCGAGCCATATAAGATGGGACGGATCAGTGCCGGCATAGCTGAAGCTTTCATTGAAAGCGGAATGCCCGAAATCGGTCTGACTAAATCGCAACAGTCTCGAGAGTACTATCGTCTAGCGGAAGATCCCCGCGGCATCACAGTGATGACCTGGGAAATCGGTAAAAGCTATTACCTGCTGGGTAACTACGCTGAAGCGCTCAAAGCCCTGCAACAAGCGAGGGATGAAGCGACGGCAATGAAAGATCCCTTGGTGGTGGCAATGTGCCACGACTTTTCGGGACGGACCTACGGGGCCAGCGGCGATCAAAGCAGCGCCTTCGAGCATTTCCAAATTGCGCTCAAGTTGTACACACAGATCGGCAATCCGAGGGAAGCCGCCCGCACGCGCGCGTTGATCGGCCAGGTTTATGAACGCCTGGGACAAGTGGACAAAGCGCGGCAGTACTATCAAACGGCGCTTGAAGCGTTTGGCAAGCTTGTGGATCGGGTTAATGAGTCAGCTGCCCTTTATGCCCTGGGACGTCTCGAGCTGAAGGAAAACAGCCTTGACCTTGCCGAAGGCTACCTGCGGCGGTCAATTGATGTGACCGAAAACATCCGTCGAGTTTCCACTAGCGGCGATCTTATGGCTGCGTTTTCAGCCACCGTCCAGGATCGCTACGAAAGCTATATCGACTGCCTGATGCGGCAATCCTTGAAGCAAACGTCAAACGGCTTGGCCGTGCGCGCTTTTGAGACGAGCGAACTGTCCAGGGCCAGATCCCTGACCGAGTTGCTGCGTGCTACCCAAACCGCCCTTGTCCCCGGTATCAATCCACAGTTGGCTGAACAGGAAAAGTTACTGCGCCAATCGTTAAAGGCAAAGGAGGATGCCAAGGTGAGTTTGCTCGCCAGGGAATACACAAAGAGCGAACTCCTGTCGTTGGATCTCGAACTGGCGCGCTTAGAGATAGAGTATAAAAAGGTGAACCAATTAATTCGCGAGCAACATCCGTCGTACCAGCAAGTTACTGGCCCAACCGCTTGGGACTTGAGACAAATCCAGGAACAAGTAGTTGCCGATGATCAGACGGTTCTCCTGGAATACAGTCTCGGTTTAAATAGAAGTTATGTCTGGGCGGTTACGCGTAACGATATCAAAAGCTACGAACTGCCGGCGCAGGAAAAGATCAACGAGGCGGCGCAAAAAGTCTACCAACTATCGACTTCTCCCGAAGTGGTGAAGAGCGCAGGGGAATTGACGCAAGCGATTCGCGAATTGAGTCGGTTGGTTTTGGCACCCGTAGCTGCGGAGCTGAATAAGAAGCGAATGATCGTTGTCGCCGACGGCGCCCTGCACTACATTCCCTTCCAGATGCTGACCGTCGCGTCCGGCAGCGATGAACCACTGGTGGCCACAACTGAAGTAATAAATGCTCCTTCAGCTTCCATCCTGGGTCAGTTAAGACAAGAGACCGGGCGTCGGAAAGCACCGACAAACATCTTAGCCGCCTTCGGTGATCCCGTATTCGCGTCAAACTATGCGCAGCGCAAAGACCCAGGTCGCGTTGAATATGTTGCTGCCGTCCAACCACAAGATGGCGCACGATGGCGACAGGCCTTGCGTAACATTGAGCCGGTTGCGGACGCAATAGACCCGGCCGCTATCCAACCACTCTTCTATACAAAGCGGGAACTTTCCAATCTCAAAGACGTGGCCGGACCAGGGACATTCCTCGCAACCGGTTTTGACGCGACACCTGAAACGCTTAAAAGCACCGATTTAACGAAGTATGCGATCCTCCATTTCGCCACGCATGGCATTCTTGATCCTAAACGCCCGGAAAATTCGGGTTTCTTCCTATCCATGGTTAATCGCGAGGGGAAAGACCAGAATGGCTTTGTCGGATTACAGGATATTTACGGCCTTCATGCCCCCGTTGATTTGGTGGTCTTGAGCGCGTGCCGCACTGGTCTAGGTAAGGACGTCCGAGGAGAAGGACTGATCGGATTAACTCGCGGTTTCATGTACGCCGGCGCCTCCCGTGTAGTGGCAAGTTTGTGGAAGGTTGACGACGAGGCAACGGCGGAGTTGATGAAGCGGTTCTATGCAAATATGTTACAGGGCCATATGCCGCCGTCCACAGCTCTTCGTGCGGCACAGAACAGTATTCGTGAGCAACCGCAGTGGAGTGCACCTTACTACTGGGCAGCCTTCACTCTGCAGGGAGAGCACCTGAGAATTATCAAACCGACCCAGCGAGGCGGCTGGCAAATCTACCAAGTGGTTTTTTCCGTTGTCGCTTTGGCGGGGGTTGTTACGATTGGGTTTTGGTGGTTTTTTAATCGGCCAGCTCGACGAGCGACGCGAGGCCAAACGACTATTCAACCGTGAATCTGTAACTGCCTGGGATTCGTTGAACGTCGTGGCTGTCGCTTACTGTAGAAACTGTAACTAGATAATGTCCTGGTGGGAGTTGTGCAGCAGGAATCTCTAGGGAAACCGATTGCGCATTCTGACCAGCGGCCTCGTACGACTTGGTCTCATCTTTATCGTTGATCACGTCAACGCGGTAGCGTACTCCGGGTGTCGCGGACGCAGGTAGCATCAAAGTCAGTCTTAACGCGTCTTCTTTGAGCCTTACCGTTGAAGGTTCGATCCCAGACGAACGGGTGCTTGCGGTATTGAGTAAGGTCAACGTAGCGAAATTTTGAGGCGAAGGCGCGCGTGAAATCCAAACGATTCCGGCTACGATTGCCACCACAGCAACAGCCGCGGCAACCCGAAGCAAATCGGGTTGGCTGTTCCAGAAGGCGACGAGTCCTTGAACCAAGGATCGGTTTTGTCGAGACGGAAGGCGATGGTCGACAACATAGCGATTAAGTGCTTTCGCGAACGCTTGACTCTGTTTTCCTTCCGGGGAAGCCAAAAAGTTCCGCTCAAACCACTCGCCCTCTTCTTTTTTCAACTGTTTTGCCTGATATTCTTCAACGAGCTCGTCCTTGGCGACCTCCATGTCCTCAAAAAACCCATCCTCCGTCAGGAGACGTTGCTCAACGTTCACTTCCTCGTCGTCCGTCAGTTTCCCCAACAGATATCCTCTGATTGTCTCCTCGTCACGATTATTAAGCGCCATTAACTAAATACCTTCCGGTCCCTAGAGACCTCCCTACCCTCTATGAGTTCCGCGCGGAAAGCGTTTCAACGCGCCTGATTCTGTCTTAGGCAACTCTCCATACAGGCCCTTAATTGCAAACGTATGTGATAAGTCCTCAGGCGTAAGGCACGAAGCGTAATCCCCAATTCTT
The DNA here is from genome assembly GCA_035630655.1 of Pyrinomonadaceae bacterium. GTDB lineage: Bacteria > Acidobacteriota > Blastocatellia > Pyrinomonadales > Pyrinomonadaceae > PSRF01. Next base: position 6,484 of record DASQKG010000315.1, on the reverse strand, counting down.
GCGCCAGTTTACCGCGGCGAACGATTTTGGCGTGTCCTTCCTCTTCGTAATAGGTCAGCACGAGGTGCCGGTTATTCTCAGGAAGTTTCTGCATGCACTGATCAAGGCAGTCATATTCCTTTTGATCGGCATCATCCTCCACTGGTTCCTCTTTCGGCGAAGGAACTGTTTGACTCAATCTCCGCCTTAGGTCTTCTTTGATGACGTTTCGCGCCACCCCGCAAAAGAACAGTGTTGGCTCGCCGACGTAGTTTTCAAGCAGCCAACCAATCTTCAACATGACGCGATCGATAGTCTGGTCCGCCAGCTCTTCCGGTTCAACACAGCCATGGCAGGCAAAGATTCTTATTAACCGCAGCCGAATCTTCTCGTACCTCTCGGCGGCCTTTTCGCGGTCGGAATCTAGCCAGGCAAGCAGTTTGTTGAAAGCTTCCTCAGTTGGCGGCTCTTTATTCATTCAGAATTTCGTATCGGAATTGAACAACTGCAAACACGAGGTAAGTTTCTAATTCGGTGCGATTGCGTGCTTACTTCTAAACGCCGCACCCTAGGTTGTCAACCACTTAAGTTTCGGCTGTGGGGAGAAGCTCGAAGAGGTTGCGCGCCTGAGCGACTTTGAATCATTGTGCCACCGGGAAGGTGAACTCTGGCTATTCTTATGAATTCTGAAACGTTTCGCCTCTGAAGTTCATAACCATTGAGAGCCGGCTTTGGCCAGACGACTCACGCGGTATTGGCCCGTTGCAACCACCATCGATAGCGCGCTGAAGAAACACGAATACTCACCCCACGCAAAACACCCCTCTCCGGAAACCTGGCGGGCGCAATCCAAGAGGGGCGCCCGCCTTCTCGCTCATAGAGGATTCCTGAGGTTGCCACGGGTCCCTTAAGACGTTCACTCCGCTCTGGGGAAATGCAATCGGTTATATGGGTGCACGCCAATGACCACGAACTGGTCTATTCTGCATGGCGAATATTTGTGACAACGACGAATAGATCACTCGAGCTGATATTTGACATATGAAACGGATTGTTTCAGCTAGTCATACTGTATAAAAGTCTCGCATGACATGGGATTTACCAACCGCCATCTACACTCCTCGCCCGATTGAGGGGACCCATTTTGGGCTGCGGTCATAAAGCAATTTGTTTGGTAACGCCACCGTGCCGTACATGCCGCTCGGGAATCCAAAGACTTCGTCCCACGCCGCCTGCCCCAAATGTAGATACCTGAGTCTTGAAATAGAGGGGCTCAAGAGAGACAATACGCCCGCTTCTTTACTTTTCCTTTTCTACGTAATTCTTCGGTTAGGCGTCCTAACCAAATCTCGAGTTTGAAGTAGACTCGCTTCTGCATGATCGGCACAACGGTTTCACACTACCGAATTATTGAACTGCTTGGTGAGGGTGGGATGGGCATCGTCTACCTCGCGGAGGACACAGTACTCGGCCGCAAGGTGGCAATCAAAACACTGACTGAAGCGAGTGGAACCGGCAACCAACAGTTTCGTACAAGATTCTTGCGAGAGGCACGAGCAGTCTCGGCACTTTCTCACCCGCACATAGCCACCATCCACGATTACGGGGAAACTCCGGACGGCCAGCCATACATCGTTATGGAGTTTATCCGCGGCGAAACTCTGGCAGATCTAATGCTCAAAGGAACGCTAACCATTCCGCGGGCCCTGGAAATTGTTACCGAAGTCGCCGAAGCTCTTGGCGAAGCTCACAGTCACGGCATAATTCATCGCGACATTAAGCCTTCAAACGTTGCTATCAACCATCGCGGGGAAGTAAAGGTTCTGGATTTTGGCTTGGCGAAACAGATCCTCCCGGGCTTTTCAGATTCCCTCAATCCTGAAGGACAGACATTGCTAAGTGCTCAAACGCGCGAGGGCGTGATTGTCGGAACGCCGATGTATCTTTCGCCCGAGCAAGCGTTGGGTAGCGAAGTGGATGCGCGTAGTGATCTGTTTTCGTTGGGAGGCGTGCTTTACGAGTGCCTGGCTGGAAAGCCGGCATTTTTCGGAGTCAGCCCGATGGAAATTTGCACAAAAGTCATTCGCGACGAGCCGACTCCTCCTTCGCAAGTCAATGCCGACGTTCCCGAGGAACTCGATCGCATAATATTGAAGTCTCTCGCAAAAAAACCGGACCATCGCTATCAGACCGCCGGTGAGTTGATTAGCGACCTCGAGGCAGCTCGAGCGCAGGCTAAAGATTTCAATCAAGCCATCACCCGCATGATTCCCGTGTCGCCGCATACGTATCCCACGGGCACCATGGCGACTCTCACCGACATCTTCAAACGCCCACGATTGCCGGTTGGCTACGCGGTGGCCGGGGTTGTCTTGTTGGCCATACTGGCATTCACTCTCTGGAAAATAACTCGCCCGAGCCTGCATGAGCCCTCTGAGCAAACTCGGCAGTTGTATGCACGCGGGGTAGATGCGATGCGCGAAGGCGCCTTCTTCAGGGCCAGCAAAATATTACAGCAGGCCACGCAGGATGATGATCGTTTTGCACTGGCCCACGCGCGCCTTGCCGAAGTCTGGACCGAACTGGATTCTTCGGATAAGGCGAAGGACGAACTAATCCGCGCGACAGAGTTAGTTCCGGACCGATCGGTTTTGCCACAAATTGATGGTCTGCGATTACAGGCCGTAATGAATACCGTCAAGCGTGACTTTGGAGGTGCGGTCGAAGACTACAAAGCTTTAGCAGCGATTGTTCCTGCGACAGAAAAGGCTTTTGCGCTAGTGGACCTGGGGCGCGCTTACGATAAGCACGAGAAATCCGACAAGGCGATTGAGACGTACCAGGAAGCGACTAAGGTCGATTCACGTTATGCTGCCGCTTTTCTGCGACTTGGCATTGTCCTTGGTCGTCGTTCGCGCTACGACGATGCACATGCTGCTTTTGATCACGCTCATGGTTTGTTTGACCTCAGCAGTGACATCGAAGGGTTAACCGAGGTTCTGCTGCAACGTGCAGTCTTGTTGGGACTTCAGGGAAAGGCTGTAGAGGCGCGGGCGCAACTACTGCAGGCACTGGAGAAGTCTGCGGCACTGGAGAATAAGGACAAGCGGATTAGGGTCCTATTAAACCTGAGCAACACCGAGATAATCGCCGGTGATGCGGAAAAGGCACAGCTATATTCTTCTCAGGCTTTAGAATTAGCCAGGAGCAACGGCCTCGACAACCTGACGATGCAAGGATTAATTGACATCGGCAACTCTTATTTCATCAAGGGCAACTTCCCCGAAGCCGAAAAAAGCTTTAACGAAGCTCTTCGACTCTCCCAGCTTTATAAGGGCAGGCGCAGTGAGGCGCGCGCTCTGCTATCGCTGGCCAGCCTGGCGTCAAAACAAGGCAATACTGATACGGCTCGAGGTTTTTTCCAGCGCGCGCTGCCGTTTTATGAACAAGGGGGTTATCGCAAAGAAGTCTTTCAGGCCTACATCATTCTCGGGCGTGCAGAGGGAAGGAATGGAGACTACGACTCGGCACAGCGGAGATTTGAACAATTGCTCCAATTGGCTCAACAGGCCGCTGATCCGCAGTCGGTTGCCCTGGCCCAGGAAGGACTTGGGAGCGTGTTTCTCGATAGACAGGATTTCCCTCAGGCTCTGGCCCATTACAATGCAACTTATGAGACGCTCAAAACGCTTAACGCAAAGCTGAACATGGGTTATATAGCCAGCAACCGGGCCGAAGCGCTTTGGCAACTGGGTCGATATCAAGAAGCACGTGCGGCATTGGCGGAATCGCAGGAGATTGCCGAACCTAAAGGTCATGAACCCTACAAGGACCTGCAACTGCTAGTGCATTTGATAAAGGCTCGCTTGGCTCTGAGCGAGCGCAAATTGCATGAGGCGTCAGTCGAGGCTAAAAAGGTTTTGGGCATGACCGGCACAGGCTCGAATTCAACCGCCATATCGGCGGAGTATGTCTTGGGACTTACGCAGTCATTGTCAGGTCAGGCCGGGGAAGGACGTAAACACTGTGAAGCCGCGGCCAGTGCAGCGCGCAACCTGCGCTCGCCGTTGCTTCTTTCAAACTCCCTGTTGGCCTTGGCGGAGTGTGCCCTTCTCGCGGGTGACGCTCAAGCAGCTTCGACCGTAGCTGGGGAAGCCCAGCAGCGATTTGCCGCTGCGGGGCAGAACGCATCGGAGTGGCGCGCATTGCTGATCGAGGCATTAGCGCACGAAAAGTCAGGTGACAAAACGCGGTCTCAGCACTTGGCGCTGCAGGCTTCCGGGATTCTCACAGCCCTGGAGCAGAAGTGGGGAAACGAAAACTACCAGACTTATTTGGAGCGTCCCGATGTCAAGGAATCACGCCAGCGGTTGCAAGCTGGTATCCCCGTGCAATGACCTCCACTGCTCGCTCAGGCAATGACTTCGAACCCTCGAAGTCTTCTACGGCTTACCAACGCTCAGATCGATCGCAACAGCTCCATTAACAGGCAGCTTAAGCTCAAACTCGCCGACAGATATGGTGACCTTCTTAACTTTCCCACCTGCCATCGTAAGAGTTCCTGGAGGAACGGAAGGAACCCAGGCGTTTGGATCATAGGTGATCTTAACCGGCACTGTGACTCTAGGAGTACCGCCCCCGCCGCCGCCGATAGTGATCGGGGTGTCGCCCCCGTCCAGGCTTGTCTTCTTCTTCTTCTTTTTTGAGTTTTTTGTTTGCTTCGTGGCCATCGTCGTTTCTCCTTAGGGTGAAGATTAGTTGGCGCTCATCGCTTGAAAAGGCTCTTGATTCGCGAAAGAGGCGATAGCCTATTCAAAACCCTGAAGTATGTAAAGCGATAGCCGAACGGCCCAGGTCCGATTCACAGTTCTACATCTGTCGGTCTGGAACCTTGAACCGTAAGCTGCCTTTTCAAATTGCAGAAACGACAGTGCTTATAGAACTCTTTTCTTAGTCGTGATGCACCGTAGGCGCGTCGGCATGTGGAACGAAGCAGGTGCGGCAGCGGGCTTCGTACATGCCCTCCCCTCCCACGGCAACGCGTTCCTCGGATTCAAAGGTGCGCTGCGTGTAGTTCGCAGCTTGGCCACACTTCATGCAGATGGCGTGGGTCTTGGTGATGTATTCAGCGACGGCAAGCAGTTGAGGCATGGGCTCCCAGGGTTTGCCCGTGTAATCCTGATCGAGGCCGGCGATGATCACGCGAATGCCGCGTCGGGCCAGTGTGTTAGCTACCTTCACCAGCTCGTTATCGAAAAACTGACCTTCGTCGATGCCCACGACCTCGGTATCGGCATCAACTTTCGCCAGCACTTCGGTTGCGCTTTTGATATTGGCCGACTCATGACGCATTTCAGAATGAGACACGATGTGATCATTTGAGTATCGTGAGTCGATGTCGGGTTTGAATACCTGCACCTTCTGGCGCGCAATCTTGGCACGACGCAGACGGCGAATCAGCTCTTCTGATTTTCCCGAGAACATTGATCCGGCGATCACTTCTATCCAACCAGCAGACGCGCGTGGGTGTGGACTGGGCTCTTTGTCGTTAACCTGTGCGATAAGTTCTTCCATGTTTTATTTGTAACTCAAGGTCAGTATCAATGCGTTATCTAGTGGTCTGTCGCTCTAGTGAAAGAAACTAGCACTATCCATCTCCGAGGCGACAGCAAACGTAAGTCAAAAACTTTCAATGCGCCTCATCCACTGCATACATTTTCTTATTATAGAACGGTGCCAAAGCTGCAATCAGGGCTATCTCGAAGCTCATGGCGCGCGTGACTAAATCACGAGAGAGAATGCCCCACGCGCCCTGACGGCTGCGAACATCGGATACTCCCGCCACTTCATCGATCACAAGCCCGAGCTCGCGGCGTCCCTCAATGACTTTCTTTGCCAGCGATTCGGGGACGCTAATCGAAGGCGTGGCGCCAAATGTTCCCCGCTTTCCATCAGTAGCATAGGCCCAACCTCGCAAGAAAATATGCCACTCGCCTTCGATGGACATCGAATGAAATCCGCCTTCTAGTCCAACAAAAATATCGGCGTCCCGTCGCTGTCGTTTAAGCAAGTCGCGCACGGCGAGGGCCCTTTCGCGCGCGCCTTGCATCAACTCCCAATCGTTCATGGGCATCGCGGGTACCTGTGTTTCGACCCGGCGGGCCAATACCGTGGCCTCGGACCATGACGAATCAATCTCGGCAACCCGCGCAATTGCCGCGCGAACGGCCATAATCTTGGCAGCGCGATCAGATCCCAGCGCGATGGTTTTTACCTTGGACGGAGTTTGACTCGTCAACGGTGAACAATAGGCTCGAAACTCAAGTTGGGCGAAACGCGACAGAGGCTATAACACAGCGGCGGTTGGCGTCAAAAGTATGCTACTTAAGGCCGCTTGACATAACTATACCCTATTGCTGTAATCGATCTTCTCCCCAGCATAGTTACGAGTGTGCATACCAACAAACTAAAGTTGAACTCTGACATACATTACGAAGCCTCGATC
>DASQKG010000314.1:0-17118 GCA_035630655.1 Pyrinomonadaceae bacterium | reverse complement strand
CAGGAAATTGCGCGTGCCGGGATGATCGAACTCTAACCGAGATGTAAAAAACCTTTATTCATCGGTTCGATCCCGGTCGCTGCAGGCTAGACGTAGCTTGCTTTGACGGCTGAAGCGTCGGTAAGTACTGCTTAGCAAAGCGTGGCAGAATGAGTTAAGTACCCGCGCAACAGACTTAAATCCGTTGACCCCTAACGAAGCGTCGGTTCCCTTGTAGGGCAAATCGGTACGACAATCGCTCTAAGAGCGAACTTGTGATTTAGTTAGGTAGGAAAGGCTCATGCCCCAAAATCCGTTGAGAGCAATGGGTGTGGGTACGAATCCCACCCTCGGCACCAGTCATTTCAATTATGTCGTGCTGTTTCCGGGGTAATAATAAAACAGCACTACTCCTTGTCATGTCTGTGTCGCGGAAGTAGACTAGCACCGCACTATTTTCCTCCCAGGCCGACCTAGAGAAGATCGCAGTTCTCATTTGTTGTTTCAACAACTCCCGATATGCAGAGCTCTCTATCTTGGTAACTTCAGCAGGCGGCCTGACACCTGCAACTGCCTGCAAGCTCCTTCACTGCGTGTGCGGCAATGGAAATTTGGCACTGCTCCCTCGGTCAGAAACCTGATGCTGGCATCGTTGATGCTTTAAGGCGGACGCTGCTTCCCCACCGTTTCTACGAATCACCGCCGTCACAAGGCGCTGGGATAATTTTCTTTGACGAAATCACCACTCAACTTCCCGATCTGCTGCGCGAAGCCAGCCGTCGAGGAACGGAGAGAATTCTGGCCATCAGTCTCTCTCCCGCGGGCAATAAGCCGCCGGGCGTCTGGAGTTTGCTCAGCGCCGGTGCCTCGGATGTCCTCGCCTGGGATCATTCTTATGATCCGGCGCACGAGGTTGCCGCCAGGTTCGATCGCTGGGAAAAAGTAGATGAAATTGTCCGATCGCCTTTGGTGAAGGGTAGTCTTGCCGGCCAAAGCGCCGCCTGGATTCGCTCCCTAAGGCAGATAGTCGAGGTTGCGGGTTTCACCGACTCGTCCGTACTGATCACCGGAGAAAGCGGAACGGGTAAAGAATTGTTTGCCCAATTAGTTCACACGCTCGATGCGCGGGCGCACAAAGGTAGTCTGGTCGTCTGCGACTGCACGACAATCGTGCCGGAACTTTCGGGCAGCGAATTCTTTGGTCACGAACGCGGCTCGTTCACGGGCGCTGTTGCAGCCCGCAAGGGAGCTTTTGCTCTGGCCGATGGTGGTACACTTTTTCTCGATGAGGTAGGAGAACTGCCGCTCAATTTGCAGGCTGAGTTGCTGCGCGTGATTCAGGAACGTACTTATAAGCGGATTGGCGGTAATTCGTGGCAGAAAACGAATTTTCGTCTCGTCTGCGCCACGAACCGCAACTTGATGGAGGAACAATCGCGAGACCGATTTCGTCGCGACTTCTACTACCGGATTGCGAGTTGGACTTGTCACTTGCCACCGCTGAGCGAACGCCCCGAAGACATCGTCGTGCTCGCCAAACACTTCATCGAACGGCTCCGGCCGGACGATCCGCCCGAACTGGACGAAGCTGTTCGCCAGTATTTCCTCGCACGCGAATATCCGGGAAACGTGCGCGACCTGAAACAACTCATCACGCGAATCGTCCAACATCATGTGGGTCCGGGGCCTATCACCGTGGGAGACATTCCCGAAGACGAAAGACCCAGCGGCGATGACAGATTTGATGGTTGGTGTCAGGAAAACCTGGACATTGCGATCCGTGCGGCCATCGCCTCCGGAGTAAGTCTCAAGGAAATTGAGCGCACCGCTGGAGAACTTGCCGAAAGAATTGTGATCGAAGAAGAGCAGGGCAATCTACAGCGCGCGGCCGCAAGGCTCGGAGTAACCGATCGGGCGCTCCAAATGCGGCGTGCCGCCCGGCGACCAAATGGTCAAGCTGGAGCCACAGTCAGTCTGAATTGAGCCTCGCGATCTTCAGCTACGAAGGTCCTGCCACGGATCGCCGCGCTCACCCTGCTCTATAAATACCCCAGGGTTCCAACCGGTGAATGATCCAGTCACGCGCGGGTGTTGGCCGACCCTGACACGCGAAATCAGTTGGAGGAAATTCTGCCCCAATATCAGGCGTTCGTCGGCGGGTGACAAATTCAGGGCCTTCACTTTTGCGAGCTCGACTGCTGGGTGCAGCCACGGGCCGTCGGTGCCGAAGAGAATCTTTTTCGGCCCCGCTCTCTGGACTGCTTGTTCAAGTAGATCAAAACGGCGCACACCCGAGGTGTCGGCGTAAATGTTTGGGTGACGAACCAGGTGGTCAATCAAAGCAAACTGGGCGCGCCAGTCGTCCGAAAAACTTCCCTGGTGTGGAATGATGAACCGAACATCCGGATATTCTTCGGCTAGTAATTCAACCACAGAGATCTCACCGACAACGTCGTAGATTATTGGGAGCGAGAATGCCCGAGCGCTCTCGCAAACTTCGCGTGTAATCGGCGCATCATGGCGATGTACCTTGATTCCGACGAAACCATAAACCCTGACTGCCTCTTCAATCATCGTCCTTACGCGTCCCCGGTCACGTTGCGCATTAACGAAAGCAAAACCATAAAAGCGATCCGGCCGGCTGTGGACTATGCGGGCGACCTCGCGATTAGCGATCGCATAGTCGGAATGAAAAGCCGCAAACAACACCGTGCGATCAATTCCCGCTCGGGCGGCTCGCCGCAGATATTTTTCCAGCGGCGCGTTGGTATCCCATGGACCAGTAAGTCCATCGCCCTTTCCAGCATGGCAGTGGCAATCAATAATCATCAGTCCCTACTTCAAACTGAATTCGTTCACGATTTTCCGATGCCTGCGGTCATCAGGCGTTTCTCCTGGTTATGCATGAGGTTGGCGTTGACCACACCAGCTTGTTTAGCGGCGACTTCATGTAAGAACCAGATGGCGGTAGCGATACCCTTATGGAAGTTTGGCAAATGAAATTTCTCGTTTGGCGCGTGAATGTGATCATCCGGCAGGCCAAAGCCTACCAGCGCCGTTGGCACTCCGAGCGTGCGATGAAAGGCTGCCACGGCTGGATTGGTACCACCAGATCGCACGAAAACCGGTGGGACACCAAAACCTTTATTGGCGGCAACGGCGGCGGCTCTGATCAATGGATGACCACGATCAACAATCACTGGATCCGCAGCAAGCTGCATCTTTAGTGTCGAACGCAACGTGAAGGGCGTAAGCCGCGCAATGTGGCGGCGCACGAGTTGACCGATCTCCAAAGGATTCTGATCTGGCACCAGACGAAAGTTAAGCTTCGCCCCAGCCCGAGCCGGAATAATCGACTTAGGGCCGGGTCCCTGATAGCCGCCGGCAAGGCCACTGACGGTTAGTGATGGGCGAATCGTTGTTCGTTCGTAAAGAGTGTAGGCGGGTTCGCCCCAGGCTCGTGACGTTCGGGCATTGCTTAGGATTTGATCATTGTCTGGGCCACTGCTTTTCATATAGGCGCGTTCCTCCGAGCTAACATCGCGCACGCGATCATAAAAGCCCGGTATCGTGATCCGTCCGCCACTTGTTTGTAATCCAGCAATGATGTCGCAGAGTCCCTTTAGCGGGTTATGAACGGCGCCGCCGAAAAGACCGTCGTGCAGATCCACTTCTGCACCGTTAACTTCCAACTCCAAGCTGAGGGAACCGCGCATGGAAGACGTGATCGCCGGACGATTCCGGTCGAGCATTGCTGTGTCAGAGACAACCACGACATCCGCAGCCAGTGCTTTCTTGTTCGCGGCGAGGAACGGCTGAAAGTTTGGACTTCCGACCTCTTCTTCTCCTTCAAAGAGACACTTCACGTTGACCGGCAGCCGGCCAGTGGCGCGCAGGCAGGACTCGAGGGCCTTAATGTGAGCGAACATTTGACCTTTGTCATCCGAGGCGCCGCGGCCGTAAAGATCATTGCCGTGTACCACTGGCTCAAACGGCGGCGACCGCCACTTGTCGAAAGGCTCTGCTGGCTGGACATCGTAGTGACCATAAATGAGAACAGTCGGGCGATCCGGCGTATGAAGCCAATCAGCGTAGACCAACGGATGACCACGCGTGGATGTTATTTGGACGTGCTCCAGTTCAATCTTCCGCAAATGGCTAGCCAGCCACGCCGCGCACTTCTTCATATCGTGATCGTGTTGAGGTTGGGCGCTGATGCTGGAAAAGCGAATGAACTCCTTCAGTTCGGGTACGAAGCGCGCGCGCATGGTTTGTGCAAACGCAATGGCAGAAAGAATAGGATCCACGGATCCAACAGCTACCTTTGCCTCAAATGTCGACTCAACAGAATATTGATACATGGAACACCGTGGCTCACTCTTACGGGGTCGTCCGAGATTAAGCGAAAGTGCGGGCGTCACCTACACCGCTGATAAGAGTCAATGATCATTAGAAATGCGCGGTTCATTCCGGCAGAGGAATCTCCATGTGAATGTGATCCAGGTGAACTGCACGGAGTCCCGGATTGGGGTGATCTGGATGAACGATGCATTGACTTGGCTTACCAATGATTGTCGGCGGTGGTCCTTGCGGATGTTTCCCGATACACCTGACACATTCCTGCGGATCGATCTTGGGTTTACATTTCGGGTCAAGGGTTCCTTTATCAGTACAGTGAAAAGTCGCGAAGCTATAGATGTCGCGAAAGATTTGGAAGGCCAAAATACTGTCCCGGTCTGTGCGGTTCGCACATATATTCTGGTCCGGGTCAAGGCGGTATCTCGTGTCCCTGAAATCGATACCCCCGATTTTCGACGGCCAACCCTTCCTGCAGGTTCCCGCTGGAAACTCGACATCCTTATTTCCCCAATCCCTTAGAACATTCAGTTTGAATGGACCGCGGAGTGATTCTGCAAACCTCGTGACGTCAGGAGTGAGATTTCCGCTAACGCCTCCAAAGTCCAACGCCAAGCGACCTACATGCGTGCCACTGCTTCCAACGCCGATATGATGAATTTCAGTAACGCCCCAGGTAAGCCGAAGGAATCGAGCTAGATCGAAAAGCAGAACTACCAGTCTTAGATCAAGTTCCGGCATCGGAGTCTGCCTTGCAACAACGCGACCAGTTCGCTGGTCACGGCTTAAGCTAAGGAAGGTTACTCGATCAATGATTGGGGGCTGAATTTTGACCAGCTGTTTTGGACCAGGCTGTAAGACTTTGCATGTTTGATCGAATTTTGGTGGAGGCTGAATCGTTAACAAGTTCGCCTCCACGAGTCGCACCGCGATGTCTCGAGCCTGCACTTTGGTTAGGTCCCGAGCCGGAACTCCCAGAAGCACGCTGAGCGAGGCGTCCGTACCGGTCTCGATACACGAAGCCGGAGTCGCAGCCTGACAGAGGAGCGCCGGCACCACATTGTTAAGCGTTCTTGTGGAGTCTAACTTGGGCGCGTCAACTTCAGTAAGAACTCCGCCGTTTAAGGCAGGTGCAATGAAGCACCTTGTGCGTTGGTCTGGATTCTGAGCAGCCCGCCAAAGTTTGTAGCTAGCCCCAGCTTTCAGTAGTGCCGCATCGAGTCTTGCGGGAGACGCAGCAAACCGTTTCTCACCTTGCAGCAGACCACAGTCAGGATCCAGTTCGCGACGAAAGGCAATCAGCGGCGGACCGGTCAATAGATTGCCGGGATCCAACATAAGAACTGCATCCTCAGACTTTGGAATCACCGTCCACCAGGACAGCCCCAGCCGCAGCGCTCGCTGGGCGGGTAATTTCCAATTGACACAAGAAATTCCTGCTAGCCGTCCGGTTTTAATTTCATCAAGCATGCCGACTGCATCGGCGTTGGTTGCAGGATTCTTGGACAGGCGCACCAGAGAATGCTGAGCCGGAACGCTGATTCGATTGTCAATAACGTCCTTTGTCGTATAAGCAAGAATTCGACGACCAGGGAGAGGTCGGGCGCCACGACTGGCTATGGCGCTCATTTCGTAATCTGGCTGCGCCTCGTTGTCGGGCAGCACCAAGATCATACCGCCCGCACGAAACCACTGACCCGCTCGGCCGAGAGACTGTCTTAGTGAGTTAGGCGGCGGAGTCTCGAAAAATAAGGAGTCTTGGTCAGAACGTGTGTAAGGCACCGTGCTCGCTGGCATTTCCTCTTCCCCGGCCCACCCCAGTTCAGAACGAGTAACTTGACAGCTTGATTTGCCAAGGAGAAATGGCGCTCCTTGAATCCGGTCTTTCAAATGGGTGCGTGGCACCTCGTCATGCGCCGCGGACGCTCGCTCAGCGAATATGTTCGTCGCGCAACTGACCTGGCCGGGCTTCGGAACACTCCTTCCCATAAGTGCCGCACACAACCGCTGACCGGACATACCTGGGAGGTAATAGATGTAGAGCTTGTTCTGTGAACGCGACCCTGCCCACTTTTTCCATCCGCTGGCATCGCCCATGTTGGCCGGTTCAAACGCCCAACACTCCTGGATCTTATTCGCGGAGGTGTCGCTGCCCAGAGCGATCGCTCGCATCACCCCGCCGCTGCCCGAATGGCACGCGAGGATAATGTTTCTGATCGAGGGAGACGTTTGTTGGCCGGCGTAGGGACCATGCTGTTTTAGCGCGAGCAGCACCTGGTCCAGAAAGTTATCGAAGCCGCCAGGACATGTTAGGCTCCCGGGCTGATTTTGTGGGCCAAGTGTCGGAGCCACGAGAATCACGTTCTTTTGACTCCCGTTTACTTCCTCCCGCAGCAAAAACTCCCGCAGCTTCCAATACTCAGATACCGAGAACTCTGGCTTATGAACTCTGACTTTAAATCCATGCAGGAAGACGATGAGGTCTACTTGCGGCAGCGGACAAAAACCATCGGGAAGAAAAATCCCGGTCATCGACTTCGCATTGCCGAGTCGTATTTGCAGCGGAATGTCCACATATACGGTGAGCGCCGGTGGGGTCGTTTCTGAGGTACGGGCCTGGACCATGCCCGGAGGCGGGTTGGCCCCTGCCGCGACAAGCGCTCGTTCGGTGTCGACGCAAACAACGTCCCCGCTTGATCTCAAGCGCGCCCGACGTCGAAAGGTCCAAAGGGCATTGCGCGTTCGCGTTCCGAAATCCCCATCCTCGACCAGGCGCAAGTTAAGTGACTTGTTCAGGGACTGCTGCAACCACAAAACGTATCGATCAAGGTTTTTTCCAGAGACTTCTTGTTGCCAATTTTCAGCGAAATCGTTAGTCCACGACTCCTCCTCGTTATCGAATTCCGAATAGAACTTGAACGGATCTTGGCGTGAGCGACACCCATAAGTCATGGGCTTTCTCCTCTCGCAATTGGGATGCTCGCTAGCTAGTTCACCGGCGGTGGCAGTTAAGATTCAGCGACCAACTCGGCTCACGCGACCAGGCACCGGTGCTCGAATCCAACACATTGCACAGAATGGTTTGCTTAGACGCCGCGCATTTTCCTGAATCATTGGCGTTTTAATTAAGACAGGAATAGATACTGTTCGGATCGTTTCGTCTTGCCTCAACAAAACTGTTTATACGGAACAAGCTGGGATGGTAATTGTTTCTCTGTAAGGGAGACGTATTACCAAACAACTGGGCCATGCTTTGCGCCGTATAGTCAAACTCTCTTTGAAGCTTTTCTATTAATTGGAGTAAGAGAGCAAGCACATCATCGCTAGAATCAACCAGATGAATATTGAAAAGAATCGGCTTAAGGTGATGAGTAAAAGGAGATAGCAGCTGATATTTACTCAGAGACGTGTACTGGGACTGGATATCCTTGTGCGTGATCAAAAACATCATCACTGGCTGGACGCACATGCTTCCTGGATTTCGCATCAGTTGACCGATACTACATCTTTCCCCTAACAGCACGACCTTGTCGTCGGCCCCGCTTACGATCAGGTTGAGAATACAGATCAAAGTCTCGGCCGGAGCTGGGTCCAATTTCCCGTCAAACACGTTCTGTAGCATCAGCGAAATAAAGCGATCAGCGGCTTCCCGAAACTGCGGCTCCAGAGCGGCAGGCAGCGGGACGCCACGCGCCACCAAACCCAACACGAAAGTTTGGGCGTCCGGTTCCAGTGGCCCTGGACCACTTGGAACGTTCGATGCCATTTTCTTTTGCAGCTCTCTCAGCAATACCGTGCAGGTGATCGGTGCAAGCGCGCCACGGAAGAGACGACTCAAGGGGTCTGCGTGATTTTGCAATTGGTTGTAAAGTGCTTTCGCAAACTGGGCCGGGACAAGTTTGAAGAGCCTTATCAGCTCTTGCCTGCGCACAATGAGCAGGGGGTCGTCAGGGGAGTGGAATCGGAGCATAAGTTGGCTGCGAATCTTCCCTAGCGTGTCCTCATACACGGCTTGAGCATTCGTTTGTGCTTGACGCAGTGGCGGAACCTCATGGTCCAGGGACCTCTGTCCACTAAGTAACCCCAAGTCTCCTTTCCGGGGAAGTTCGCTAGTTGTAACCATTCTTCTCATGCCCTGGTTTCCTCGTTCACGCCGTGAAGTTGTCGCGAGTAACAACGGCACGTCTTCACCCTTGGCAATTGCGAAACCCAAACGCAGATCTAGGCTGGTCGTTCGCGACACTGCCTCACATCTGACTGATCGGCGGCATGGCCGGCGAGCCGCATCGCCAGGGCCTCGTAGCAATGGGCGTTATTTCTGCGTCGCTCATTCGGATTGTGACGGATAAACTCGATGTAAAGTTGGTGGAGCATCTCATGAAGGATGACCCCTGCTCGGAAAAATCGAGTGGACAGTCCGGGTTGGGGCGAAGCGCCCCAGAATATTGGACACAAGCGGACTTCTATAGGACTGATCGTGCGCGCCCGGACACCCGGGCCGGCTCCGGGACAACCACACCGGTATTGCGTCCAGCGGCCGCCGCCGAGTTCACGCGTACTTGTGAGTAGTCTCTTGGCGACAATGAGCCGTGACTCCTGATTGTTTGCCCACGGCACCGGCCGCGAAGGATCGTGGCCCAGGAAGAAACGAAACAGGCGTCTGGTTTCGGCGTCTGTCTGGGCAGCCGTCAGTTTGCGTGCCGCATTGTTGGCAATCTCAATCGCATCGAGAATTGCGCGGCGCAAAGTTGCGTTGCATTGAGCGGCCACAACTGGCGCGCAGCCTGCAGGACATTCCAGACGGAATGTTGCTCGAACCTGCGGAACCGGTGGCTGACCACCTTGCTCCATTTCTCCAAATCCATGTTCAAATTCCGATTGCAAACCCGAGACTCCCCGGTGGACCTCAACAGATTCATTTTGTGAGCGACATCCACATGTCATGGTCTTGTCTCCTCGGGTAAACTTCGCTTGTCGCTACTAATTCAATTTGACAGATGGTTTCCAGTTCACTTCCGGACTGCGCTCTTGATTTTGCCGATGGTTCCCTGCGGCGACGTACTAAGCTGAGAAACGCCCGTGAACTTCTCGATGGTGTCGCACTTGCTCCCCTCTTCTTCCGACTCGAACTCAAACTAGGGGCGGGCCGGAGCGCATCCCCCGGGATCGGTGTAATCCGGACGCGAGTTTGCTCTCCCTTTCGGAATCGTCCTCGAGTAGAGACACCAACTATTATCTCGTCCCGCACATCCGCGATTGTAGTGACCGTATACCCTTGGGTTAGAAAGCGTGCCTGACAGATGCTCCAACAAAGACTGCGCGAAATTGTCATCATCCCCTGCAACGTCGCAGCCTTCGGCCTGCCTGCAACCATGCAGAACAAAAATCACATTGTTCGAAAGGATGTCGGTAGGAATATCGGCAATGTGTCGTCCACCCTCAGTGCGTGATATTGCATCGATCGTAAAGGAATTCTGGTAGAGGCCGGCACGATTTCGCGTGTTCCCGGAGATACCGTGATTCCCGCTGTGCCCGAAGATATGAACAGTTTCGATTGGTCGCCTGCCGCTGCACTGCCAGGCGGCGCGGATCGCGTTGATAATGTCAGCCCCGCTTGAGTAAGAAGTTGCGCCTACCCGCGGATTGCAGTTGGACGCGTCGGGACTCCCGATGGCGCCTATTCTGCGGGCCGTACCGAGCGCCTGGTGCTGAAAGTGATTGCGTTCACGTGAGTCGGTCGCTTCCAGGTAGAGACATAACTTCGGCCGAACCCGGACACGCCGGACCGGACGCGTCTGTTCAAACTCTTGCAGCTCCTGGGCAATCTCAAGCTCACGCTGCGGGTTCGTCACGGGAACGCCACACCCCCTCGGATCGGGTGGAAGCCGCCGACCTCCGACTGGTGCGCAGCGCTCGCCGTTCTGGCGCTGGGAAAGGAGGTGAATGTCTACACGCCGGTTGCGGCCACGGGCGGTTTCACTCGTGCCTCGGGGCGTGGGATCCGTCTCCCCCAGGCTGCTCACAACGAACGTCATGGTATTAGCGCGGCTGCCCAACGCCTTACAAAGCGCTTCTTTCACAGCTCTCGCCCGGAGAAGACCGAGCGTGTAGTTGAAGTCTTGAGCGCCAACGTAGTCGGTGTGGCCCGTGATGCATACGGTTGGAACTGGTCGACCTCTCGCTGCCCGGTTCGTAATCTCGAGCGCGACGGCGTCAATTTGGGCGGGATGATTGCGCGTCGAGTCCTTTCGAAGCGTCGGTTTGCCGAAGCTAAAATTGTCGAGCGACGCGAACGGTGGCCCACCGCAAATCACGATTTCTCCGAGATCGATGGTGCGAGGCCTCGAACCAACGGGAGGTGATTCGCGATCAGAAGCGCCAAACTCAAACTCACCTGAATTTGCCTCCGCCTGGCGGCAATTACACGTCTCGCTTTTTTTCGATCTACCACCATTCAATTGGCGTTGCCAGTTGTCGTATTCCCCGGTTAAGCCAAACTCATCAGCAAATTCTGTCTGAGGAAAAAACTCAAGAAGCTCTTCAGCGCCAGGTGTCTGCTGAACGTCGCCCGCCTGTGCCGAGTCGCCATCGCCTGGTTCCATGCCGCCATCTACTGTTGGACCTTGTCCGTTGCCGTTCGATGATCGTTGGTCCGTACCTTCGACCGGGACGCTATCTGGACCCCAACCATCGTCCGGAGGGGTTGGGGCAGGTCCCGAAGGCGCCGAATCTCGTGACGCCCCCTGGTTACCCGGCGGCCTCATCGGTTCGCCCACTGGGCCCCACCCGACCGGAAGCAAGGGGAATGGGCGTGGAAACGAAAAAGACGGTCGTGGGATGGGACGCGGGAACGGGCGTATGAACCGGCGAGCAAACCTTCGTGGGTTCTGAAATCGTCTATTCCGGCTCGCAAAATTGAACCGGTTGCCAAACCGACTTGGTGGCCCAGCCATGCGTCGAAACCTATTGCGACCCCTGACCTCGTCTTCCCGTTCTTCGTTTTCGAAAAATTCGGAAAGTAGGTTCGAAGACTCGGATTCCACTCGGGTGCTCATTTGTTTCACCTCCACCGGATTCACGACCGATTGATGGGAGCTTCCTTTCCACAGGCGTTCTGTTGAAGAGTCGAGACCGCGGCGCTTCGGGTAGAACCGCTGCAGTCCGACCTCTTCAAATTTGATAGTTATTCTTTCCGAGCGGGATTCAATGCCCGTCTGCGCGCCGCCGGCAACGCTGCGAAGCTAACGCCTGCGGATGACAGCGCTCGGCTTGCGCGAGAGGTCGCGATTTCACTTTGTGAGCCCTGTCCAATCCGGGCTTCCAACAGCGAGGAGGGCTGGACATACCGAGCCGGCGCGCCTCTGAAGTCAACGATATCCTCCGACAAATCAACGCCGGTAGCCGCGAGATACGCATGGATGTAACCCTGAATTTCAGGTCTCCAGTAACGCGCCCATATTTTGGCGTTGTCCTGATTGTTGATCTCGCTCCAATCGCCATAGCGAATTGAGAGCAGAATCTGCTCGCCATAGACCGCCAGGTTTCGGAAGTGGGTGATTGTAGTGTCGGTCCAGCCTTGCAATTTCTTCATCGTGTCCACTTGTCCCATCCAACGTTCACTGTACGGGACCATGGCGCGGCCACGCAGAAATTCACGCATCTCGGTTCTGCCGAGTATCCATTGCATCATCAGCATCTCAGCTCGTGAGGTCCACGGCAGATCGCCGAATTGGTTATGAGCGCCTTCGGCCAAAAGTAAGTGAACTTCACGAAGCGAACTTAACAGCGAGAAGCCGTCGGCAATGACTGTCGTGTCGGCATCCTCGCGATAGAAGGCTGCCGTGCGATAAAGCAGATTGTGAAAGGCCTCGATGAACTTCGAGCGACTGTCGGCTGAGCGAATCTCCGGAACAGCTTTGCCGATTATCTTGAGCCCGTAGTGATGGTCATATTCGTAAGCTCGGCGTGGAACTGTTAGGCGGTTGTACTCGTCCTGGATGTAACCCCAAAGCAAGTTGTTCAAAGGTCGCAGCGGATCAATTTCCAGGTTCGCAAGTGGATCGCGCTCTGAGGGCCCTCGCCTGTTTTGAAAACGCATGCAGATAGCATTCATGGTCTGCACGAGCATTCCTTCCTCGTGCCAGTAAGACCAGATCAGTTCGAGCATGCTGGGGCAACTGAATCTGTAGGTGAGTGCTCCTTCGCAGAATGGCGAATCTTCTTTAAGGCCTGCCGCCAGTGCTGCGACTATTCGCTTGAGGTAGGGGAGTCCGCCGGGGACGTTGATGCTCTTACCAAGATAGTCCTCCAAGCGACCTTCCAGATCCTCGAATGTGATTCTGTCACCGATCCTTGATGCTTCGCCGGGAACGAAATCACTTATTGGGCCTTCCGCTCCGGTAAGAGGGTTTCGCGGGCTTTGGATGACTACGCCAGCTTCAAGCAATAGAAAAGCCTGTGTTGCATACTTGAGCAGGTTGTAGGCGTCAACACCGTAGCCGCTCGTCGCGCCCAGTAGTTCCGCGCGTTTGGCGTTGATCGCCCCTGCGATGGTTGTTCTGGGCCTCCGATAACGATCGTCCTGCTCCTGATAACGATCATCCCCCTCTGGAAGGCATACCGCGTCGCCGGCAGCATCGCCTTCGCAAAGAACCCGAGCAATAAACTCGTCGTACCTGTCGCCGCGAATTGCTTCCGTGCGATTGCGAATCGCCGCCCATAGCGCAGCGTCATCAGTAGGTGCGACGAACGATTGTGACAGAGCTACGCTTGCAGCCACCCGAAGTGGCGGCCCCCCGGGACTTCCAGGACTGCCAGGAGGGGGAGCTACTTGAAAGGGCGCGCCTCCGGGAGTGCCAGGGGTGCCAGGAGCAGGCTCTATTTGAAGTGGCGGGCCGCCTGGACTGCCAGCACTCGGACTGGAATGTCGTTGCACAGTGTCTCTTTCACTATCAACGTCAATAATTTCCTTCCGTGTTGAATCTTGTTGCGGGCCTTCAGCCGGCTGCTTTTTGTCTGCCATGTTGGCCTCCTTAATTTGTATCGAAAAATAATGATGGGGCGGTTGATGGTATTAGCTTCGGCTTTGCGCAATAGACCGGCGTGTCGAGCGTGTCGCGCAGCGCCCAGTAATTCAGCATGTTTGCGAAAATCCGCCCTTCTGTTTCCGGAGTGATGAACCCTTCTGCGCGCGCTTGACCAATCACCGCAAAAACCATCGTGGGCGACGCCTGGTACATCCTGGATGGCGACGCATGCCATGAACGAAGCAGTGCGCTAAGCCGGGCGGGTTGCCGTTGATCAATCTCCAGTGCTTCTTTCAAAGATGCGCCGTTGAGCGATTTGGGGCGGTGATGAGCGATAAGCGTCGCCAAACCTGGCATTGTCTTTTCGAGCAACGCGATCGTTTCGCGCTTCGCGCGATCAAGACCAGCCGCTGGGTAGTAAGACATCCAGATCTTGTCTAGTCTGTCCCACTGCGGATGAGGAAAGAGTTCGCGGCCAATAGCGCAACTCAACCGCACCCGCAACCATGGAACCGGATGTGGGTCGTCAAGGTTCAGTCGAAAAACAAAGTAACGCGGCAACGCCACGACACCCATCAGACCCAACGTTGAAGTAATGCCCACCCTGGCGACTGACCAAAAGTCCGCAAGTATTTCTGAGATGCAGCGGTCCCAATATGCCCACGCTGTGCTCTCCGTGCCTCCGTTACGCTGCAAGCCGCGCAGTATTGGGCGAATTGATTCGATTAAATCGAGCAGCGCAGCAGCTTGATGGC
The DNA here is from genome assembly GCA_035630655.1 of Pyrinomonadaceae bacterium. Lineage (GTDB taxonomy): Bacteria > Acidobacteriota > Blastocatellia > Pyrinomonadales > Pyrinomonadaceae > PSRF01. Next base: position 3,002 of record DASQKG010000314.1, on the reverse strand, counting down.
CGACCTCATGAACTAAGGACGATGCGATTCCGCTCCCGATCATCCGCTCTCGTGGCATGCGTATGATTGCGACAGGATTGTCGCCTCCTCCTGGCAAGCGTGTCCTTGCCCGTCGAATAGCTGCACCGTGACTGCGATCCAGATAACAGATCAAGCCTGGCAAGCTATAGTGATTGCCGGTAAGCGACAAAGCATCAGCGGCAACGATGTCCAATCCCGCCAGCCAAATCCCGACCCCCTGCTCACTGCGTTGAGTCATCACTGCTGCGAATATGTCGAGCTGGGCCAACGTGGCGTTGAACCGCATGCGCAGCATGCTGAAGCCTCTCTGCGCGGTTTCAGGCGAAGCCGCCTGCCCGGCTGGACTGTGCAGCCACCGAACAAACTTGCGGACCATTCGATGGACTCTGCGCCGGCCGTCGATCAGATACCGATCGATTGCGCTGAGGGAGGCCGGTGGCAGTGCTGCGGCCGGTACCATTGTTTGCTGCAAAGCAAATGGTCTAACTCGGGCCAGTCTCACAAGCAGCGCACGCGCTTCCTGTTCGACTAAACGCAAGCCCGGATCAACAATCGCAGCAGACAACGCCGGCAAGGATCTTGCTGGCTTCGTGATCACGTTTTTACGCCCCTAACAGGATGATCCCGTTTCCTCGTCGAATCCAACGCCCCGTAGTCCTGTGCCGGCATCTGCGCCGCGGCGTTACGTAAGAAGAAGCATCGGGTCGAAGCAAACCTGGTGCGAACTTTCGCGCAGCCGACGTCAAGGCGGCCTGTGCCGCCTGAGTGGGCGGAGCAGATGGGGGTGCTTGCGCCGCAATTTTCGCCGCCGTGGCCCCCAGGCGAACCACCTGTTTGGCAACCTCGAACTCCTGGTCTTCGTGGCTCAATCCCTCAAGCTCGAGCCCAAACATGCCACCTGCGGCTGAAGCCAGCTTGCTTCCTATCGCCCCGCCGAGCCCTGGCACTAAGAAATTCCCAGCGACGCCACCCAGCACCGGCAATGCTTTTTTGGCTATACCTTTGACCGCTCCGATGAGAGAGCGACCAATCCCTGATTTAAGAAATCCTCCGGCCTTCTTGAACAGCTTGCCCAGGAATTGCTCAAGCTCTTCTTCGCTTTGAACCGTCAGCAACTCAGCCGCGAGTTCCATCTCTTCGGCTTCGCTGAACGGACCTTCGTGGCTGTACTCGCGATCGGATTCAAACGATTGTTCGAATTCACCGGGATATTCGCCGGCATACTCGCCGGGATATTCCCCGGCATACTCACCGGCATACTCACCGGCATATTCGCCCGCATACTCGCCGGGATATTCTCCGGCAAACTCACCGGCATATTCCCCGGGAAATTCGCCGTAGGTCGATTCCAGATTCGTACGGTCAATGTTGTGCATAGATTCCTCCTCTTTGATTCGGTTGACGGAGCAAATGCGCGTTTTGATCAGCGCCTGTCCCAGTGCACTAAGCGTGCCAGCGCGAGTCGTTGATTTTTGGGTTGCGCGACGAAGGAGGTTTCGCGAGCGAGAGATAGATAAGGAATTCGGCGAAATTATCTTCGGCAGGTTGGTAGCAAATTTATGCAAGCGTTGTGGCTTTGCACGAGGAGTCGGCGAAGCCGAATAAATCAGAACCGGAAGCGGTTCGCCGCTCATCTACGAAGGCGATGGTCGATAGAAAACCCTTAGCGTTTTCTTAGTAACGGTAGCGACCGGTTCGCCGCTCATCTACGAAGGCGATGGTCGATAGAAAACCCTTAGCGTTTTCTTAGTAACGGTGACCCGGTCGCTAGCTTCCGGTTCTGATACCGCTTCGCGAATTTCTTCAGTCGACTTTTTGTGCAAACCATGCAATACAACGCGCTGCCGTGATCGTCGTAAAGTCCGTTGTCTTCGTTCGGTTGAATTAACGCCAGAATGGCTGGGCTAACGGCCCGACGACGACACGCGTTAGGTGATCTGGTGTCAAAGAAATACGACCCGCACGACGGGTGTCTTCGAATGTGCAGGGCAAAAGAGTGATGAACTTCGCTTAAACGCCGAGAACCAGTATGTGGTCGCCACGTCGTGTCCAACTGCCTTCGTTGTTTCTTGCCGAAGCGAATGCGGTTGTGGAAATCTCACCCTGAATTCTGGGAAGACGCAGTTGGTTCTGAGTAAATCGCCGCGAGGCGACAGGGAGTCGACGAGCAGCGCCAGGGAAGATTGGGCCAGTCTGGCGTTCGATCCGTTTCATAACCAGGCCGCCAGCCGAAGATAATGCGGCCCGTCCAAGGTTCTCTCCCGAAGCTGCGTTTTTCACAAAAGACATCACGTCCGCCGCGAAGGGAGACTTCGGCAACAGTCGCCCACCTCCTGCAATGAGGGAATCTTGAAGGCTCTTGCCCTTCATCAGCGCTAAACCTGAATCGAACGCTGCTTGCGCGACAGGACCACCCGGCAATCGGGAACGTACGGCCTCTAACGCCGCCTCGCCGAGCTTCTGTCCTTTTGCCAGACGAGTGGCCAGGTCGAAGCCCGTCTGGGCCAGAGCTCCGCCCGGCACGGCATTGCGAGCTGCAGCAACCAGCGCGTCAGTGATTCTCTCTCCAGAGGCGAGCGCGTTTGCAGCTCCCAGAGCGGCAGCCACGCCGGTACCCACCCCGGGAACAAATGGCGCCACCATGGCCGCAAATCGCAGACTTTCCCGGACGTCACCTATTCCGGCCTGGGCAGCTCTCTGGGCGGCCTTGAATACGTTTTCGCCGCGAGCAGCGCCGGCGGCCGTGTCCACAGCGAAACGCAACGCGGGATCATTCGCTAAAGATCGAACGGCGCCCTGAAATACATTCTTTCCGCTTGCCGCGGCTGACACCGCCCCTATTCCGGCGCGAACAGCAAGGCCCATAGGAGTGTGCGCAAGTGCACTGGTCAAGACCGAGACCGGTATGAACTTGCCCACGACATTAATGCCCCCGCCCACCGTCTTGGCGGCTCTTCCCACCGATCTCGCCACACCTGAGG
>DASQKG010000313.1:0-8740 GCA_035630655.1 Pyrinomonadaceae bacterium | reverse complement strand
GCGGCACCTCGCGCAACCTCCTCTTCAACGCCCATTGGACCCATACGCCGGGCTCGCGGGTCTTTTGGCAAACGCGTTTCTTTGGTCTGCGAACCAACTTTAAAAACACCAACAACGAAGATCTCAGGTTGCTTGATGGCCATCGCACTCAATATGGAGTGCGAAGCGACGTCAATTTCACTTCCAGAGGTCACCGGATTGAGAGTGGCATCTACGTCCGCTCACTGAAAGAAAGAAGTGTCAGCGAGTTTTTCAATTTTCTCACGGGCAGGTTTGATGAGTTCATACAGCTCAATCACCATGGAACTGAGGAGTCTTTTTACGCACAGGACACCTGGTCCAGCGAACGGCTCGGCCTGAGCCTGACGGGCGGCGGTCGCGTCGAGCACAGCAGTTCAACAGGCGAAACACTTTTCTCTCCTCGCGCCGCGCTTGGCTGGTCCATTGGCAACTGGAGGGTTCGCGCCGCGGCCGGGCGTTATTATCAGTTTCCGGAGTTTGCACAGATGTTTGGCCGGTTGCGCAACCCGAACTTGCGAGCTGAGCGTTCGACGCATTACAACGCCAGCGTCGAACGGCGCTTCGGTGACCGCACACGTTTACTGGTCGAGGCTTATGACCGGGAAGACGACAAGCTTTTCTTCAGTCTGTTCGAACCGAGGCTCGTTGGCAATGCCGTTACCTTCGATCAGTTTCCGTTTCAGAACTCTTTAGGCGGCCATGCTCGGGGTGTTGAGTTGACACTGCAGCGTCGAAGCGCAAACAAGCTTACCGGCTGGTTATCATATGCGTACTCGCGGACGAAGCTCAGCGACTCGCAGTCGCGGCTAACCTTTGTCAGCGACACGGACCAACGCCACACCGTGAATGTCTACAGTAGCTATCGCTTCAACGAAACATGGAACCTCAGCAGCGCCTGGCGCTACGGAAGCGGTCAACCTGTGCCGGGCTTCTACCGCCGAGTTGGAGACGTGTTCTTTCTTTCAAGCGAACGAAACACTGTCAGGCTGCCGTATTACAGCCGGGTGGATGTGCGCGTGAATAAGGCCTTTCTGTTCAAGAAGTGGAAACTCACGCTGAACGGCGAGCTCATAAACGTTTTCAATCGAGAGAATCTGCGTTTTGCTGGTTTTGAATTCTTCAGTTTCAACGGGCGTGTGTTCGGGCAGCTTGACCGAGTAATACCAAGATTACCCTCTGCGGGCGTGGTGATTGAGTTTTAAACTAACGCAAGAGACCTCTCCAAGGAGAGGCCTCAACTCCCATGGCGGCTTGCAACTATAAGCCTTCATAAGGCATCATACCGCACGTTAATCCTTCTCTCGCGCATCGACGGTGATGCGCCCCGCGCAAAAAGGAATCCGCGCCGGACGTTTGGATAGTTCGAGAAAAGGCTCATTTCAACTTCAGAAGCCGCTCTTTAGAGCATCCGAAAGCCGGCCCTTCGCTCCTACCGTTCGACCGAAGCCAATCCGATTCGTCAGCTTCTTTTATCCCCAAAAGGGGAAAGGTACATTTGTATGTCTATGAAACTTTACGTAGGAAATCTGGCGTTTGCGACTTCGAGTCAGGAATTGCAGGAACTATTTGGCCAGGCTGGCACCGTGGAATCGGCGAGCGTTGTGGAAGACCGCGACACCGGCCGTTCGCGTGGCTTCGGCTTCGTCGAAATGTCCAGCAAGGAAGAGGGCGAGGCAGCCATCGCTCAATTTAATGGCAAGGAAATCAATGGTCGTGCACTGAACGTCAATGAAGCGAAACCCCGCGAAAATCGCGGTGGTGGTGGTGGCGGACGTGGCTTCGGTGGCGGCGGTGGCAATCGCGGCGGCGGTGGCGGTTACGGTGGTAATCGCGGCGGCGGTGGGGGCTATGGCGGCGGCGGTGGTGGCGGTAATCGCGAGCCCCGCTGGTAAGCATTTGCTTCCATAACTTAATTCTTTGTGCGTCCTCTGTGAACTCGGTGGCCTGTCGTGAGGCTTCCAAAAGTCTTGGCTACGAGTCGCAGAGAACACAGAGGCGCCAGGGAAAAACAAGTGATGGTGGGCTGAATGTTTACTGTCACCAAACAAGGCGAGCTCAGAACTAGACTGAGTCGCAAAAGGAGTCTATGAATTTTTCTCAATTGGGACTTTTGCCGGCGCAAGTGCGCAAGTGCGAGTCTCTCGGATACACCGAACCAACCCCGATCCAGGAACAGGCAATACCTGTTGTCCTTAGCGGCCAGGATCTGATCGGGTGTGCTGAAACAGGCACAGGCAAGACAGCTGCATTTCTGCTTCCCATTATTCAAAAGATTACGGACAAGCCGCGACCCGGCGTCCGGGTTTTAGTGCTCGCGCCGACGCGCGAACTGGCGATGCAGATTCAAAAGAACTATGGCGAGCTCAATCACGTGAAGGCCAATCGCGGCGTCACAGTGATTGGCGGAGCCAACATGCGAACTCAGATTTCGGATTTGCGACGCGGAGTAGCGATTGTAATCGCCACCCCGGGACGCTTGCTTGATCTAATCGAACGCGGTGCAGTAAGTCTTTCCGCAGTCGAGTACTTAGTGCTTGACGAAGCGGACCGTATGTTGGACATGGGATTTTTACCGGCTATTCGCCAAATCCTATCACTGCTTCCAGCGAAGCGGCAGACAATGCTGTTTTCAGCCACAATGTCTTCAGACATTGAGAAGCTGGCGCGCACCACTATGAAGCAGCCCAAGCTGATTGAAGTCAGTCCGCGAGGGAAGGCAGCTTCGATGGTTGAGCAGATCGCTTACCCCGTGGCGCAGGAGTCAAAGACAGCACTGTTGCTTGATCTTCTCGAACGCGAACGCTTTGAACGGGTGTTAGTATTTACCCGTACTCGTAGAGGCGCAGAGAGGCTGTCGCATATTCTATCGGCCCGTGAGCACAGCGTTGGTCGCATCCATTCTGATCGAACTCAGCCGCAACGCGAATCGGCGTTGCGCGGATTTCGAGATGGCCGCACCCGTGTGCTGGTGGCAACTGACATTGCCGCACGAGGTCTGGACGTGGACGCGGTTTCGCATGTCATCAATTATGATGTGCCCGCAGCGCCCGAAGACTACGTGCATCGAATCGGACGGACAGGCAGGGCAGGGAATACAGGACGCGCGATCACGATCGTGACTCCCGTTGACGAGCTGTCCATGCGCGCGATTGAGCGGCTAACAGGCCAGGAGGTCAAGCGTGTTAATCTCCCGGGATTCGGTTCCCAGACTACACGTGAAGCCGAACGAAAGCCGTTTACTCGGGCAACACCGAGAGCAGTTTTTACGCGTTCATTTAGACCCAGACGAGCAAGCAGGTAACAGCCACAGACGACGGGAAATTTGACGGACGACCGTCGACCGCCGCTCGTAAAGAACAAACGTGGCCCCGATAACCGGCGGTCGACCGTCATCGGTCGTCGGTCAGACCACTCAAAAGGAGAACCCCATTTGGCTAGAGACGATTTGATTCCCGCGCAGGGCACTATCATCGATAAACAACCGAACGCATTCTTCAAAGTCCAACTTGAAAACAGCGAACATGTAGTGCTGGCTGCCGTTTCAGGCAAGATGCGTAAGAACCGGATTCGAATTTTAGTAGGCGATCGAGTAAGTGTTGAGATGTCGCCCTATGATTTGTCCCGGGGCCGCATTACTTACCGGTATAAATAGAATCGGTTTGGTGTAAAGCAAACTGTTAGTTTGGTGATCGTTGACTGTCAAGCAGCTTGTGAATTCACCGATCAGCAAACTAACAGTTTGCTTTACGTTAAGACGTCACATCCGCTCGATATTCTCGGCAGGCTCGACTGTAATTGATCGAAATTTAGACAGGCGAACCAGACCGGGAGCTGCTCCTTTTGGCTTCGAAAGAAACTTCCTCTGCGTGTAGTGAATATTCACTTTCGCGTCTTTGCTTGCCTGGCTGAATTTCGCCGCTAGTTGCGCTGCTTCAACGATCGTTCGATGTGGGATCTCCTTACGGCTGGAGTTGCGAACAATCACGTGCGACCCGGGATAATCGCCGGCATGCAGCCAAAGATCGTTTGGACGCGCTTCTCGAAACGTTAACCTGTCGTTGTCCCGCGCTGTCCTGCCAATAATTACTTCGTATCCGTCAGAAGACAGGTATCTCCGCATTCCCGGCAAGCCCGCCGAGCTTTTCTTTCGAGCAACGGGCTTCTTTTCTTTAGGTGCTTCAAACTCGGCAAGTGTCTTCTCATCGCGCGCGGCTATCGCCTCGAGCAATCTCGTTTGCTTCTCCTCAAGCTCAGTTAATTGGCGCTCAATTTGAACCAGCCTTGATCCCAACTCTTCAATGGCTCGCTTCGATTTTGAGTAGCGAGCAAAGGCCTCGCTTGCCGCTTCGCTCAAAGAAATGTTCGAGTCAAGATCCAACTTAATGAGGGGTGCATCATCGGCGTAGTAGTCTCTTAGTTTTACCTTGTCGCCAACGCGCTCGGCGTTTGAGATGTTCGCGAGCAGAAGGTCCCCTAAGCGTTTGTGTTCCTCGGGTGAGCCGTGGTTCCTGAGGTCGGTTTCGAGATTCGCCTTTAGCTTTCTTTGTTTTGCAATGTCCTTCCGCGCTTTCGAAGCCAGTCTTGCTGTTCGTGATTCGAACGCCTGGTCGATTTCCAGACTACGATAGTGTTCGTCAATCGCCGCGGACAACGTGGGGAATTTCCCGCGCGATATACGGATCTCTTCGACTACAGCTTTGGCCTGACGCGGTGGTGGACTATATAGACCGCCCACCTGTTGTCCGTCTCCTTTTGGCGCTCGTAAGGCGTGGGTGATCTTGCCTTCGGCGTCCAACAAAAAGAGATTGGCGGACCGCCCGGTCAACTGGGCCACTAGCGCGCGTTCCCGCGAATCACCTAATTCATCAGTAACTCTTAGTGAAAATCTGACGATGCGTTCATGCTCGTCTTTGGTGATGGATCCGACGTTGCCGCCGGCTAAAGCCGTGCGCATCGCCTGGGCGAATGGCGAGAGTGATGTGGATCCTTTTTCAAGCTCTCTGAATGATCGCTTAACCAGGTAGAGCCGTGGGGCGTTGGGGTCAACGCTGATAAAGAGATATCCATCGCGCTTCAAACCGTAATCTATAGCTAAAGAAACGTCTGAAAGCTGATACACCCTTCCCAGGAAGCGACCGACAAGAAAGTGGTCGAGTTCAGCTACAACCTCACTTAGCGTTTCTTCGTGCATTCGATTGGGGATCCTCTGGGTGAAACCTCTGCCACTTTGCCGGTCTCAGAACCGGAAGCGGCAGCGCTATCGATGAATCTCAGCGCCAAAGGCGCTAAATGCAAGAGCCTGGGGCAACGCCCCAGGAAAGGGTTAGGGCGTTTTGAAAGCGCTGAAGGCGCGAAATCGAATGTCACCCGGATTCATATTAAGTGCGTCCAATATTACTTCGCCCTTCAGCGCTGCGAGACTTCAACTAATCTCACCTGGGCCGCTGGCCCAGGCTTTTTTCATTTCGCGCCTTTGGCGCTGAGAATCGACGCGTCCCACAAAGCAAAAGGCCCTGCTCGTGTCGAGCAGAGCCCATTCTATCGATATCGGTGCGCTAAGCTCTAACTACAGCCGTACGAGTGAAGCGATCGTGGGCGGTACGCCGTTCACGATCTACAAACATATACATCAAGCCGAGGCCCGCCATTGCAACAGAGATAATGTACAACACGGCGCGGCCCGCGGACTGCGCACCTGTCGGAATCAGCCCCGTGCGCGCGTCAACCACCCGCAGGGAGAAGAGTCTCATTGCCAGCGTTCGTCCTGTCAACGCGATGCTCATTGTCAGATACAAAAAGATTGCGACCAGAAGCGTGCTTGCGGCGAAGGCGATCACTCTCGGGTTCTGCCACTGCATCTCCGTCAATTTGATCATCGCGACGATGGGCGCAGCCAAAACGCAAACGACGATGAAATCCATCACAGCACTAAACATTCGGAAAAAAATCGGCGCGGACCGAAGCTGCCCGCTTTCAACCACCACAGTGGTGGGCACCGAATCCAAATAATTAAGCGCCGGATCGTTGTCTCGGATCAGCCTTTTTGGCTTAACGGTCGGTTTTGGAATCTCCGGAGCTAAGGGGGTCTCAATAGGGGTTACCGAGTCCTCAACGGGAAACTCCACAGTGGGGACAGAGTCCTCCTCGAAGGTTGTAATCACCGGCGCTGAAACCACCGTGAGCTTGTGGGTCCTTTCCGGCGGAGTAGTTACTTCAGTTTCTTCAATCCTCAAGGGCTCTTCAGCCGTCATAGCGAAAGCCTCTTGAGAAGTGTCCGCTTGCTCGAGATCAAATGCAGGCTGTATGTCGTAGGCCTCGGCTGTTGCTACAGCAGCGTTTCCTGAGAACTGAGACCTGGTGTGGGCCCTTTCAATTCTTCGCAGGGCAGCAGCAACCAGTGGATTGGTTGGCGAAATTGTGGGCTTCGAGAGCAGCTCCAAAGGCCGCTGGCTCTTAAGCTCGTCATTCAACAGCTCGGGCAGTGCCTCACCCTCTAAGATTGCTTCTCGGGCACGCCTCTCCTGAACCTCCCGAACGCGTTCCCCCAACTCTTTCCGCCACTCAGGAATGGCCTCTCGCGTAGGACTGGGGAACTCAATCAGGGACGGAGTTGATTTGATTGCGGGTTTTTGTTGGGGTTTTTCGGGCGCAGCCGACTCAACTGTCGCCTCTTCCGAAGCAGAGGCGGTTGGTTCGGTGTTTACCCAGGTTCTGTTTCGAAAAGCACCGCACTCGGCGCATTTCATTGAGCGTTTCTTGCTAATTGCGCCGCACGAGGGACATCGCATACCAAGCTGCCTCCGAAGGGACGGTCTAAGCGAGCTAGCTATGGAGGTGCCGGCAAAATCGGCAATAACTCCTGCGTAGTCGGCGCGCATGGTATCAGGGACTACTTTAAGTCGTCAACCAGAAAATATACGAGGCGTTGGAGTTGCCCGTGTGGGGTGTGGGTCGACTTGTGAGGACTTGTTACGTCGCAGAGTCTTAAAGGGGCGTGCGGCCGGCGAATCCGGCTTCCAAATCGTGCCACCATTCGAGCTCGTCCCCTTCGCCTAATTGCCAGCAAAGCAGAACAACGCGGCCGTCGCGAAGGGATGGAAAATCAATTAGGCCACGGTCGAAATCCTTCAATTGAACTCCTAAAGCTTCTAGTTCAGCTATTTCCAGGGTAAGGCTGGTAAGAAGTGAGGCATAGAGCGGCCCGTCCTTCATTCCACCGCCGCCCTGCTCGGCACCCTCCGCGGCCAACTTGGCTTCCTTGCCAAACGCCGTGAGGCGCCGTCTTGAGCGCTGGATTCGCTTGAGTATCTCGCGCACCGCCGGCAAGAGCTCATTTGCTTCTTCTACAGTAAAAAGCCTCATACGCTTGAAGGGCACCCAACAATCAACAGATCTCAGTGTTCGTCGGTTACCCGTATGTATTCCGCGCCTTCCTCAAACTGGCTGCTATCCTCAATTGAGGCTTCAACAACCACGCGCATAGACTGGAAGTGATCCACTGTCTCCTGAAGCTCAATCGATTCATGCAGGTATTGGGTCGGTTGGGCGCCCGGCATATCGCGCTCGTCGTAGCGATGGGCGTGAGCTTCCTTCCGCACCCTGTCGGCGATCTCGCCTAAATCGATAAAGTAGTCGGCCACATCGATCAACTTGGGGGCGGTGTTGGAACGAAAACCTGCGATTTCAACTCGACATCCTTTATACGCCACGGCGTTGACTGCATATACAAAGTCTTCGTCTCCGGATACAAGCACTGCGGTGTCGTAACAACCCGCGAGCGAAAGCATGTCGACGGCAATTTCAACGTCCAGGTTTGCTTTCCGACTCCCGTCGTAGAATGTTTTCAGTTCTTTCTGAATAACCCGAAAGCCGTTGCGTCTCATCCAAAGCAGAAAGCCCTGCTGCCGTTCAGCGCCAACGTCCACGCCCGTGTAGAAAAAAGCTCTTAACAGTCGTCCGTCACCCAACAGCACTCGCAACAGTTTGTTGTAATCGATGTCGAGATTGTGGAACCTGGCGGCGTGAAATAGATTGTTGCCATCGATAAAGACCGCTACTCTTCCGCGGTGGCCCAGTTGCCACGAAATATTGTTCGTTGGATCAAAGCTATTCATCTAATAAACACGTACCCCTGGTAAAGTTCTGTTAACGTTTCTAGGATGCTTTTTTGTGTGTGATAGGTCAAGGTGGGGATGGCTAATCGGGGCAGTAGCGCGACCGTTATGGAGGGCGTCGATGACGCCAACGCCCTTCCCAACGGTCGGGCTACTGCCCTGACTAAATTCAAAGTTTCCAAGGCTACTCGGCGGCCATTATTTCCCCGTTGACGGCGTCCACATAGACTCTTCTCACTGGAGCACTCACAACTTCAACCTCCCAGGCAATATGAAATTCCAGCGCATCCGGTTTGTTCTTTGATGCACGAACAAACGTCACCAACTCACGTGGCTTCACCTGAGTCGTACCTGCCACTTTGAAAGTCTGCTGAGTTCCGGCGGCGTCCCTGTAACTTATCGGGTTATTGAGGAGTTGATTCGAGACATCTTCGGGTTTTAGTTTTACAGTAATACTCGCAAGAGTTGTTTGAATACGATCGGCTTCGGGGATACATGTGCTCGCCATAGCAACCACTCGGCGGTCATTCGCAAAGCGAATTTGTAACTTCCCGAAATTCCCGCGAATGGGATAACGAAACGGTCTTTGCTCATAGGTTGCCAAC
>DASQKG010000312.1:0-42254 GCA_035630655.1 Pyrinomonadaceae bacterium | reverse complement strand
AGGCGCGGCCGCTCAGATCGCCGGCCAGGGAGTTGGCGTCTACTTTCTCAAGTTCAGTCGTGAGTATGAAACCGAAGCTGACATTCTGGGCGCCCAGATCATGGCCCGATCCGGATACGATCCAATGGACCTGGCGAACATGTTTAGGACGATTGAACAGCAGGGGGGCGGTAGCAGCGGAGGGTTTTTGAGCAGTCACCCGAGTCCGGCCAACCGTTATGCGCGTATTCAACAGGAAGCTCGGATGCTGCGTATTGAAAACCCAATTCGTAACAGCGCCGACTTCTCACGTGTCCAGGCCCGTCTCCGTAGTGGGGGCCGAGCGCCATCAATGGAAGAAATCGCGCGAAGTGGCCAGCGATACCCAACCGGCGAGAATACCGGTAACTATCCGACTAACTATCCAACCAACGCCCCGGGAGGTCGTGTTGACTATCCATCGACGCGATATCAAACAATGTCAGTGTTTGGTGGAGGGTTGCGCGTAAGCGTGCCAAGCAACTGGCGTGAGCTTCCCAGCGGCGAGTCTGTTTGGTTCGCTCCCGAGGGCGCCTATGGCCAGTATCAGGGCCAGGCGGTCTTTACACACGGCGTGAATTTTGGCGTGGCCAATACTCAAAGCCGGAATCTCCAACAGGCAACAAATGAGTTTCTGCAGGGCCTTATTCAGAGCAACAACATGAGGCAGCGGACCGGCCTGCAAAGAACTACTCTGGGAGGTCGGACTGGGTTGACCTCGTCCTTTAGCAACACTAACGAGGCCACCGGACAGGTGGAAAACGTTACGGTAGTAACCACACAACTCCGCGACGGACGGCTGCTCTTTATGATTGCCGTGGCGCCGGAAAATGAAGCGGGTGTGTTTCAGAACGCGTTTCGCAACGTGCTGCGATCGGTCCAAATAAACGGCTAACAGCCAACGACAACCCTCGCGCTCGAAAGGCCCGCTTCTCGGAGCGGGCCTTTTGCTGTGCCAACCTTTCGCGCTAAGCTACAAGCTCGATGGACGCTACGACCATTCAAGGAAGAACATGGCTTAAGTGGACCTTGATTGCAGCCGGCTGGACTCTCTTCGCTGTCTTTTTCGCAAGTGAGTCGGTTGTAAGCCGAGCTTATTTGGGTCGCCCGCTGCGTATGTCTGAGGCGCTTGGCTCCTGGTTGCTCTGCCTTACGGCGACACAGTCATTCTTACTGGAAGAGTCGTGGCCCAGTGGCAGCGCGAGGGGAAGCCACTCGCAAAAGAACTCTCGCGATACACAGATACTTATGTGAAACGAAACGGCCGGTGGCAGGTTGTGATTTCTCATCTGTCGAACGATTCGGCAGCCGCGAAGCGCAACTAGTTTGGAAATCAACCTGGCAGTTTGCTGAGAGCCGCCCCGGGGAAGTCCAAAATGAAAGGAAACCGTTATGAGAAGGATTGCATTGTTATCAGTTGTCGCCCTCGCCTGTTGCTTCGTTGAGGCCCAGGCGCAGACGCCGGTTTCGGACGCTGACAAAGCGGCAATAACTCAGACAGCTCTCGATTATCTTGAAGGTTGGTATGCAGCTGATGCGGAACGGATGGAACGCGCGCTTCATCCGGAATTGGCAAAGCGAATTGTTCGCACTAATCCGCAGGGAAGCCGGCTCGACCAGATGGGTGCTATGACGCTGGTGCAATATACCCGGCGCGGTGGCGGCAAAAATACGCCGAAGGAAAAGCAACAGAAGGACGTTGTGATCCTCGACGTCTTTGAGAACGCCGCGAGCGTCAAAGCCGTTGCATCCGACTGGATCGATTATTTGCACGTTGCGAAGGTCAACGGTAAGTGGGTAATCGTCAACGTGCTGTGGGAGCTGAAGCCGAAGAAAGAGTAGGCAGAAGGCAGAAGGCAGATTTTCCATTTCTCATTTTCCATTTTCCATTGCCCGAGCGGAAGGAAGTCAGTACCACCTCGCGGGTAGCGGGTGGGTCCGCTTGACACCTTTGACCGACGGTCCCACGCTACCGCGAGGTGGTACTGACTATTATCAGCGGTCAAAATGGAACAGATAATGACAAATGGAAAATCTGCTTTCTGCTTTCTGCCTACTGCCTACCGCTTCCTACTGGCCCTTCGCTTCCTGCCAAAGCGCTTCCATCTCATCAAGGCTCACCTGGTCGAAAGCTTGACCGCGTTTCTGCAACCTGTTTTCAATATAACCAAAGCGCTGCCGGAACTTTCGATTGGTTAACTTTAACGCCGCTTCTGGTTCGACCTGAAGATGGCGCGCGATATTTGTGACCGCGAATAGCAGGTCTCCAATCTCTTCGCGCACCAGCGCGTGATCGGCTTCACTGTTTGAAACGGTGTGGCTTTCGATCGCCGCGCGTAGTTCTCCTATTTCTTCCTGCAGCTTATCGAAAATGTCTTCCACGCGTTTCCAATCAAAACCGACTCGCGCGGCCTTCGTCGAAAGTTGGTGCGCCTCCATCAGTGCCGGCGCCTTAGACGACACACCATCAAGCAGTGAACCTTCGCGCTCGCTTTTTCCAGCCGCGCGACGCTCCTCTGCTTTCATTGTTTCCCAATTGCGTAAGACTGTGGCTGAGTCTTCCGCGCTTGTGTCTCCGAAGACGTGTGGATGGCGGCGCACCATCTTTGAATGAATCGCTTCGGTGACATCGTTGATTTCGAAGTCGCCTTTCTCTTTTGCCACCTGAGCGTAGAAGACAATCTGGAAAAGCAGATCGCCGAGTTCATCGCGCAATTCTTTTGGACTACCTTCGCGCGCACGTTCAACAGCTTCAAACGCTTCGTAGGCTTCTTCCAGGAGCATCGGCGCCAGCGTGGCGTAGTTTTGTTCGCGGTCCCAGGGACAACCGTCTGGCGAACGCAGTTTGTGCATCAGTTCAATCAGATCTTCAAAAGTGGCGGGCATGGAAACAGTCTAAAGTCCAGAGTTCCAAAGTCCAAAGCCAAAAGTGGAGAACATATTGCATTTAGAATGCGGACTTGTTCGCTTCCGGTCGGATCTTATCAACAACGGGCGCACAACTGCGCCATCTAAACGAGGAGGCCCTAATTAATCAGCGGCAAGGAATGTTTGTTGCTTTGTACCTAAATAACAGCCTTGTGCTGTTCGAATTCAAAGCATATGGGAGTTTGATCGATGCGGGTTAGTGATGGGTTAACGCTGAGAACACGAGCACTTGAAGCTTTGGAGAGGTCGACCAAAATGCTCGACGTTGCGATTCGTTTACTAAAACAAGGGAATCGCGTCGAATCAGACCGGGTGAAGAACGAAGCCCGAACACAGCGTACTCTTTCCACTCTGTTGATGGCAGAAGCAAACAAACTTGATTTGAGCTCACAGGCTTTCCACTACTCCGGAAATATTCGTTCGGCTGGACGACCTCCAGCGTCACGTCCCTAAAAATGTCCTTGTCTTGCGACCGTCAGTTGAGGGTGCTACCATCGCACCCACACAAAATCTAAGGTTCGTCGGCCCTACCATCTTCACTACACAGGGTCTTAAAGGCGGGGAAATGAGCGAAGAACAACCTACTTACAAAGTTACTGATCGCCGGCTTTTCAATCCGGATGGCAGCCCGCGTGAGGTACCTCCGGACGAGCGTCCGGCGCCTGCGGCGGCCCCAGTGATCTCCGAGGCGGCTCCTGTTGCCCCACCCGCGGTCGCTCCTGAAAGCAAGCCAGAAGCTCCTCCAGTTGCGGAAGCAAAGAGTCCTGAACCAGAGCCGCAGATCTCGGAGGAAGATCCGGAGGAGTCTGAACTACCAGGCGCGGACGATCCATCGAGCTTTGCTAGTTTCCTGATGTCGATAGCGTCGAATGCCGCTTCATCCCTGGGGATGATGGAACATCCGGTGTCTGGTAAGCGCGAAGTGGACCTGGAGCTTGGCAAGCACTGGATAGATATTCTCGGCATGCTTCAGAAAAAGACCCGCGGGAACCTGCTACCTCAGGAACAACAAAT
Source organism: Pyrinomonadaceae bacterium (assembly GCA_035630655.1). Taxonomy (GTDB): domain Bacteria; phylum Acidobacteriota; class Blastocatellia; order Pyrinomonadales; family Pyrinomonadaceae; genus PSRF01. The sequence goes on along the minus strand of DASQKG010000312.1, from coordinate 38,294 downwards.
TCTCGAAGGCCTGCTCGCCGATTTACGCATGCAGTATGTTTCCCTAACCAACGCCACCCCTCCGCAAGCGCGCGCGTATTCCGGTCGCGATATCACGGGCGGATAACAACGGGTAAATAGTGAATGGTAAATGGTGAATAGTGTTCGTTAGACCATTTACCATTTACCATTTACTATTTACCAGATGAAACTTACGTTTCTAGGCACCGGCACATCGACCGGCGTTCCGTCCATTGGTTGCGAATGCGAGACGTGCACTTCTGAAGACACTCGCGATAAGCGCCTGCGAGTTTCAATACTGGTTGAGCATGGTGACCAGTCAGTTCTCGTCGATACTTCCTCAGACTTCCGTCAACAAGCACTTCGTTATGGGTTGAAACGGCTCGACGCTGTTTTGATTACGCATTGCCACGCAGACCACATCTTTGGTCTCGACGACATTCGGCCTCTCAATTTTCGCTTCGGTGCGCTCGGCATCTATGCAAATGAACGAGCCTGGGTCGACATCCGTCGCATCTTCAAATACGTCTTCGAGCCCTCGCATTTTGGCGGAGGGTTACCGCAGGTAATTCCGCATACAGTTTTGCCGGGAGCGTCGTTTTGTTTAGGCGGCGATCTGTTAATAACACCCCTTGAAGTTATTCACGGCCGCCTTCCCGTTATGGCTTACCGCTTCAACGATTTTGCCTACGCAACTGACTTGAGTGAGATTCCGGATGCCACTATGGAAGCGCTACGCGGCCTGGATGTGTTGGTCCTCGACTGTCTGCGGTTTGCAAAACATCCTACTCATCTTTGGGTTGAGAAAGCCCTTGAGTACATCGAGAAACTGAAACCGAAACGAACTTATCTGACCCACATCGCACACGACGTAATGCATGCGCGCGATTCCGAGAGATTACCGGACGGAGTCGAGTGGGCTTACGACGGGCTGGAGGTGGAAGGATGAAGTTCAGAGTTCACGCTTTAGCTTGCGTTCCGGAGCCGAAGCCGCAACCTAAAGGTTGAACTCTGAACTGCGCGCCCTGAATGAGACTATTTCACGGGACTGACAACGCTGAGATTCAACGACCGACGGTAGTAACACTCGGCGTGTTTGATGGATTGCATCTCGGCCACCAACTCATCATGCGCTCGGTCGTAGATCGGGCCGGCGCGGTAGGCGCCGTGCCGACGGTTATTACCTTCGATCCGCACCCGCGCGCGGTCCTGCATCCGGAGTCTGCTCCCCCGCTTCTGCAAACCCTCGATCAAAAGGTTGAAGGTTTTGGCGTGCTGGGCATTGAGCAAACGATTGTCGTTCGTTTCGATGAAGCGTTTGCCCAAACTCGCGCCGAGGATTTCCTGCGCGACGTCATAAAAGACCGGCTGCACGCAAAAGAGGTTTACCTTGGCCGTGGCTTCGCCTTTGGTCACAACCGCGAAGGCAATATCGAACTACTGCGACGAGTAAGCCAGGATCTGGGATTCTTTGCTGACGAAGTACCTGAAGTCCGGTTGCGTAACCAGCGGGTCAGCTCCAGCAGGATTCGCGAGCTGTTATCGGCAGGTAAAGTAAACTTGGCGCGGCGACTTCTTGGCCGTCCCTACGGGGTGGAAGGTCGCGTGGAGCGGGGCGCCGAACGAGGCCAGGTTCTGGGTTTTCCGACAGCCAACTTGCATCCGAAGAATCGCGTCATACCCCGCAATGGCGTTTATGTAACCGGCGCCTTGATCGACGGTAAATGGCGACGGAGTGTGACAAATATTGGCGTTCGCCCCACTTTTGAGACCGCCGCGGAACCTTCGGTTGAGACATTCGTAATGGATTGGGCGGGGGATTTGTACGGAGACGTCATTCGCGTTAGATTTTTACACCGGCTTAGGGACGAGCGTAAGTTCGGTTCGATTGAAGACCTGAAAGCTCAGATCGCGCGGGACATAACCCGAGCACAGAGTTACTTCGAACGGAGCGGTTCGCGTCATACGCTCTCGTTGGTTTGAAACACTGGGACCGTATCTGGGACTGCCATATCTGCGACCGCGGGCGTCTTGCCCGCCGTGAGCGCGGAGCGCGAACAATGCTCTGTTAGACTAAACTTTGAGGTAGCGCGAGGTGGTGGGCGGGACGCCCGCGGTCAGTATTAAGGCCCAAGTGGATTCGGGATTGTGAGCGGGTAATTCAACAGGAAATGAATACTAACCAGGCACTAGTTCCTTTGTCCGATGTAGCGACGCAGCCGCGTGAGGCGACGCCTGCGATTCGAAGCCATGTCGATCAACCGCGTGCGGCTGCGCCTAAACCTTCGCCGGCGCCGGAGCCACTCACGGATGAAAGCGTTGCTGCCATTCTGGATGGTCGGGGCCTACTTGGCTGGCTGCGCGTCTTAAACGTGACGCGCGTGCTCGGTTTGTTCACGCTCTATCTGTTTCTTGATACCTACGACATCCGTGCCACCTTCAATCGACGAATGGCATCTCGGCGACAGGCGGAGACCGGAGATCAGACGTGGATTGCTCGGTTGAAGAGTGCGTGGCGAAGCGGCCTCCAGATCAGTTTGGACAAGCTGATTCGTCTCGTCCGTTTTGCAGTCTTTCGCGGCGCGGAAGGCTCCGCTAACAAAGAAGAGCGTCTTGCCAGGCAGGCGGTGTGGCTGCGCCAGAGCCTAATTGGGCTCGGACCGACGTTTGTGAAGATCGGACAGGCGCTGGGAACACGCGCCGACCTGCTGCCGCTGGCTTACGTTAAGGAGCTATCAACGCTGCAGGATCAGGTCCCAGCCTTTTCGACTAGTGACGCCTACGCAAGCATCGAAGCCGAACTCGGTAGAAGCTTGCAGGATGCTTTTGCCGAGATCGATAGCGCTCCAATCGCAGCGGCTTCGCTGGGCCAGGTGTATCGCGCGCGTTTGTATTCAGGCGAGGAAGTCGCAGTGAAGGTGCAACGTCCGAACCTCGATCAGACGATTGGTTTCGATGTCGCGGTGCTTTACAAAATCGTAAAGCTGACCAACCGATTCTTTCCCAAGGCGAATGAAAACGCTGATTGGGAGGGAATGCTGCGTGAGTTTCATTCAACCATCTATGAAGAGATGGACTACGTCAAGGAAGGACGCAACGCGGACCGCTTTCGCTACAACTTCCAAACGTGGCGCACCATCCGCGTCCCTAAGATCTACTGGTCCCACACGAATCATCGAGTGCTGACGCTCGAGTTTATACGCGGCACAAAGGTCACCGACCTTGAAGGCCTGCGCGCGCGTCGCATCTCTCCTGTGAAGGTCAATCGCTTGCTGGTTCGTACCTATCTGAAGCAGCTCCTCGAGGATGGGTTCTTTCATGCCGACCCGCATCCAGGCAACCTCATGGTCATGGATTCCGGCCACCTCGCCTTCTTTGATTTTGGAATGGTGGGACGCATCACGCCGAGGTTGCAGTCGCAAATGATTGGCGCTTTCTTCCATGTGGTCAGCAGGGATGTACGGGGCCTGGGCCAGGACATCATCGATCTCAACTTCCTCAAACCGGGCGTCGATCCGGAAACTGTGCGACCGGTGGTCGAGAGTCTGTTCAAACTCTATCTCAATCTCAAATTGGGCGAAGTAAAGTTTAAGGAACTGACTTACGATCTCGCCGAGGTAGTCTACGAGTATCCGTTCCGCCTCCCGGCAAACTTCACTTACGTCATGCGGGCGCTGATGACGCTTGAGGGTATTGGCATCGTTACCGATCCGGGATTCAGCTTCTTTGAGACAGCAAAGCCCTATGCGAAGGAGTTTATGCTTAAACGCGAAGGCCGCGCGTTTCGCAAACTGATTCTTGATAAGGTAACCGGGCGGGAAAACGGCAACGGCCGCATCGAATGGGCGCGCGTTTGGAAACTCACCAAGATGGCTGCGCAGATGTATCTGGACCGCTAATCAGTTCACAAATCAACATTGCCCACAGGCGTATAGAGTACAAGTTTTAGCTCGCGTCGTAGCGAACAGGCACGCCAATAACAGCTTCCAATATCGTCAAAGCAAAAGCAATCACCCGAGGTCCTGGCCGGCCTGATCGCGAAGATGCAACCTGAAGGTCGTGCGCCTATCAGCATGGTGCCGTAAAGAGAGGCATGAGCTTGCACTCATGCCCCGTGGTTGTCTCTTGTGGTCAAGCGCTGCGAACGCTCACTTCGTCAATTGCCCTCGAACTGCTCCAGCCGGGAACTCGGCGTTGTGAACATTCACATAGTAATCACCAGGCTTCTGCATGATGAGCTTGATCTTCTCACGATCCAATTCCACACACTCTTTGACCGGTCCATCCGAAGGCGTCTTGAGTGTGACCAACACGGGACCAGCCACGTCGGCGGCGCCGGTGTGAATATGAGCGGCGGTCGCCGTAGCAATATTTGATACTGCTAACTCGTAACAGATCTGATTCTGGCCTGGATTCAGGGTTACGCTAAATGTGCCGGCGCCATCAGCATCACCTGGACCAGGAACCTCGGCCGCGCCCGTAAGTTGAGCCGTTAACGGCCTTCCGCCGTGTTCTTTTTGCTGCTCCGCCAGCACGATAGTGACAGCAGCAAGCAGCACCAGCAGAATTATTGAACTCCTTAGTGGCTTCATTACAAACCTCCTCGATAAATTCGGAGTTGCCACTATGACTCAACAACGTGCGGCTATCATGGACTTTGTCTGTCATTTCTATGGATATTCAGAATCCGGGCCCTCAAGGTCGGCTGTGCGTGAATCGAAACGTCGAAAGAGTGCCGCGAGAATGTCAACGCTGGTAGTTTTAATTTTGAATCATTGATTTCGGTCTCGTTGAGCGGCGGCTCGGTCGAAGACGCGGAGCGATTTCATTAACACCGCGGCTTCAGCCCGGTGATCAACGCCCCCCGATGACTCCGGAACCGTTTCTAACGGTTTCTTGTGATCCGCGGGAAAACCGTTAAAACGGTTTCGCTTTTTAAATCTCGACTTCGATCACCGGGCTAAAGCCACGGTGTGAATGAGATCGCTCCGCGTAATCCAAAAACCGGTGTGATATACCGTTCCTTCACTCTCTCCCTTTAAGCGCGTTGAAGAACAACGGGTAAGTCGCCAGCGACTGGGCGCGATATTGAGGTCGAAAGCCAAACAGAATAATTCGGCCTTTGCCCACCTCGACTTCAACCAGCGCAGCCTTTCCCTTCAGACGATCCGCTCCCAACAACCAACCCGACAATAACGGATTTTTGTCTGAAGGATAACTGGCAATGACCCGCACTTTTTGCCCGGCCGTTCCGGTCCTGTCTACAATTTCAAAAACAGGCGAATCCTCGACCCACGCAATACTCTCTCGCTTCATGCCGCGTGTGATCGGATGTGAAGTGTCGAGTTCAATGCGCAGTATAGAACCAGGAACGAAGAACTCTTTTTCAGAAACGCCGGCGACTACATTGCGCAGCGGAAGCTTGAACTGTTCGATCACAAAATCTGAGGCGCGATTCAGGCAAACCAGCGTCCCACCTTGTTCGACAAACTCGAGTAGCGTTTTGACACCCTCTGCGCCCAGCCCGCCAGTGTATTCGGTTGGCATAATGCCGATAAGGTGACCGTTAAGAATTGTGCGAGGCAGCTGGTCCGGGAGAATAATTGTGTTCAATTTGGCCCGCAGATTCCCGAGTCGAACTTCTCGATCATTGAGTGTTGAATGATGAAACAAAGACTGGTTTTTCAGTATCCATCTAGTCCAACCCTCGTCCATCGACGGAACGTGTGAGTGGTAGACAGCGAGCTTGGAAACAATCATTGCCCCGGCCGGACCTCCGCCCCCGATGATCTGTCGTGGTTGGCTGTATCTAAAAGGTGCGAAAACTGGTTCGGCAGTAACGTTCATCAACAAGGGCAGCGTGTGGGCTGTAACGTCGTAAGGAGGAATAGGATGACCGGCGGGGTCCAGTAGGTTGGGATATCGTTGAGGTTCCAGAAGGGCCTTCGCGAAGTTACCGTAGGGCTGAGCCATTGGCACGATATAGGTGTGTTCGGGATACGCGACCCCGTTTCTCTTAAACCTTCTCGTGACTTCCCATGTAACTCCGCCGCGGTCCAGAATCTCGAGAAGCTTAGAAAGGTTCTCGTTAGGCGGTAATAAGTAGCCAAATAGTTCGCCAGCCCTCCGCGGTCTTACAGCTTCCTTGCCGACTTCATAAAACCTGCTCAACCAGCGTTCGCGGTTCTGCGCGGCGTGCGTCATCAGAGTGAACGCGCCGGTGGTCATGTAATTGGTAATGTCACGCAGGCGCCACTCCCCGCCGCGCCAGAGTGGCCCAAACTTGTCCGATTCCTTTTGTGGATCGTAGCCCTCACGCGAGCGCAACTCTTCAAACTTAACAGTGATTGGCGTGGCTAACCGGGCCGAAGCGGTTTCCGAAAGAATGCGTACACCACCGTGGTAATGGGAATAGGCACGGGCTGGCGTCCACGCGTCGTAGGTTGAGCCCGTAGTTATCCCTTTGAATCCGGCGCGGCGCATCTCGGCGGCCATCCAATTGCCGAGCTCCGTATAGCCTTCAACGATTTGCTTCGGTACGTTAGGTTCGACCGGTGGCATGTAAGGCGGAAGGAAAAGACGTGAACCGAATTCGCCCTGTTGGTGAATGTCGTGGACGATCTGAGGATGCCAGACATTATGAATCTTCGAGACGGTGATTTGAGTCTCGACCTGCGTGAATGCGTACCAATCACGATTGTTATCGTGGCCCACATACTTGTGGTAAAGCTTAGGCGGGTTGGTACCTTCGAATGGAGTGCCGAGTGTTTTGTCATACCACTTCTTCACGATGTCGACGCCGTCGGGATTCAAAGACGGGACCAGCAGGATGATCGTGTTCTTCAGGATGTTTTGGATCTCAGGCTCGTTCGACGAAGCCAGCCGGTGCGCGATTAGCATGCTCGACAGGTATGAGCCAACTTCGGTTGAATGTATACCGAAGGTGATCAGCACAATCGTCTTACCGCGTCCGATTAACTCTGCAGCTTTTCGATCCCGCGCGGCGGGAGCTCCCAGCTTCCGGGGGTCGGCGAGCAACTGCTGAATATGTTTGTAGTCTTCCAGTCTCGCAAGGTTTTCCGGGGCGCTTATGGTGGCCATCACGAAAGGCACATCCATAGTTGTCTTCCCGAGCGCTTCAAACTTAACGCGGTCGCTGGCCCGATCCAGTTTGTCGAAATAATTAAGCACCTGGTTCCAGCTTGCGAGTTTCCGGTCGTCGCCCGGAGTGAACCCGAGTACATCCCTCGGCGATGGAATGCTGGTTACGGTTGTGACTGGTCTGGGCCGAGGCCGTTGGGCTGTGACTAATTCAAATGTGAGGAAGGGAAGGGAGATCGAGAGCGCCAGGATGAGCGCAAATAATCGTGTTCGCATCGATGGTTCTTTAATTGTCTGTTAGAAATATTAAGACGCGAGAGAGTGTAATCGAAAAGTCGCTAAAGTGGCACGGACGTTGAGAAGGCGGGCGGTTGAGTAAGAGCATGCCTAAAAAATTATTGACTCGTCAGACTCGGCTCAGCCGCCGGATGTGAGGCGGTGGCTATGCCCCGCCGACAGCTCGCCAGTTAAGCCGGGGCTATGCCCCTGACTAGGCGCTCTTCGCCGTGTTGGTGCCAAGGCCGGACCAAGGGGCGAAGCCGAAACTCACACGGCTCCATACTAGCGAATCGCCGCTATCGCACCAGTCGCATGGGCCAATAAGGGCTTGCCCTCCCTACTTGGGCCGTGTAAAGTAGCGGCGTTTCAAACCCCTAAGATCTCCCAGAACTAACAATTGGAGGTGACTTTAATGTCCACTGAAAGTGTTGACTCTGCCGAGGCTGCGCGAGCGCAGGGGTTTCCTGACAGAACCGGCTGGAAGCCAGACAATCCTTACCTCACGACGTTTCGTCCCTTCATTCCCCCAGGCGTCATCATTCCCGAACTTACGATCCGCGCAATAATTGTGGGAACGGTTCTGGGCATCGTCTTCGGCGCGTCGTCACTTTACCTCGTTTTGAAGGTTGGCCTCACGGTAAGTGCGTCAATCCCGGTGGCTGTGATTTCAATCACTCTCTTTCGAGTGCTTTCAAAGGTTGGAGTCCGCAACGCCACAATTCTCGAGAACAACATTGTTCAGACTGCCGGTTCCGCAGGTGAATCAATCGCCTTCGGTCTTGGTGTAACGATGCCGGCAATTTTAATTCTGGGATTCGACCTCGACATTACGCGCGTCATGCTGGTCGCGGTCCTCGGCGGTCTGCTGGGCATTCTGATGATGATTCCACTGCGTCGCGCGCTGATTGTGCAGCAGCATGGAATTTTAAAATATCCGGAAGGAACGGCCTGCGCGGAAGTATTAAAAGCCGGCGCCTCCGAAGAATCACTCGAAGCGGCCCACAAGGATCCGTTGTCTGCGAAGGTGGCGGATCAGGCGACGATCGGCGGCAAGACAATCGTCGCAGGATTCGGAATCGGGTTTGTTTTCTATGCACTCCAGCAGATCCTTAAAACCTGGAAAGAAATACCCCAGAAAGTTTTCGGTGCTCCTTTTCAGGCAGCCTCAATCTCCATTGAAAACAATCCGGCCCTGCTTGGGGTTGGCTACATCATCGGCCCAAGGATCGCCTCAATCATGTTTGGCGGCGGCGTGCTGTCATATCTTGTGTTGATTCCCATGATCAAGTATTTCGGCGAGGGGCTTGTTGGTCCACTCCCGCCGGGGACCAAAGCAATCTCCCAAATGTCTATTGATGGGAAAGACAGCATTCAGAGTACATACATTCTTTACATTGGCGCCGGGGCGGTGGCCGCGGGAGGCATCATCAGCCTGGTGCGAAGCCTGCCGATCATCTGGAGCGGTCTTAAAGGAGGTCTGGCAGATCTCCGCGGTAGCCAGGCCGCAAAGTCGAATACGTTACGCACCGATCAAGATTTGTCGATGAGATTTGTCATTGGCGGAATCATTGCGATGCTCGGCGCGATCATGCTGGCGCCTCAGCTTAACCTGCGCTTCAACATTCTCGGCGCTCTACTCATTGTCGCTTTCGGTTTCCTGTTTGTAACCGTGTCGTCGCGTCTTACGGGCGAGGTTGGATCTTCATCTAACCCGATTTCCGGTATGACCGTGGCGACGTTGCTGCTGACGTGTTTAGTGTTTCTTATTATCGGTTGGACCACGCCACCGTATTTCGTCACCGCGCTTTCGATTGGCGGTATCGTTTGCATCGCCGCTTCAAACGGAGGAACCACGTCGCAGGATTTGAAGACTGGATTTCTTGTCGGGGCGACACCTAAGAACCAGCAGATCGCGATACTGATCGGCGCATTGGCGTCGGCTCTAGTCCTTGGTTATGTGCTGCTATGGCTTAACCAGGCGTCGACCGTTTACGTTCCGGCGGCTGATGCCAAGAACGTTACTCTTCCAGCCGGCTACCTTTTCAATCCAGCAAACTGCGAACAGAGCGGCGGTGCACCGAAACGTGAAGATCATGCCGGCGCCAGCTACATCGTCTGCCATCAGACAGATACCAGCGTTGGCACAACCGGACGGTTCCTTGTAAACGATCAGGGACTCCCGGCGTATCTCGTAGATCCGGGAATAAACGGAGTTATTACACAAACGCCCGACGGTCATAGCGTCGTTAAGTACAACGCGCCTAAAGCGACACTAATGTCCTACATCATCAAAGGAATTCTTAGTCGAGAACTTCCCTGGGGCCTGGTCTTGTTAGGCGTGTTTATCGCCATCGTGCTCGAGCTGGCTGGGATACCCTCTCTTGCTTTTGCGGTGGGTGTTTATCTGCCTGTTTACGTGTCGTCGCCGATATTCGTGGGGGGGATGGTGCGGCTCGGAGTAGACAAATATCTGCGGCGCAAATTTGCCAACCAAAAAATGACTGAGGAGCAGTTTGTAGCTGAAACGGATAAGAGCCCCGGTGTGCTGCTGGCATCCGGTTACATCGCCGGCGGAGCGCTTGCGGGAGTTGCGTACGCGTTTCTAAATCTCAGCGAGCGTATCACCGCCAGGCTAAACGGGTTTGAGGACTGGTCGAAAGCGAATAACATTTTTTACCTGGGCCCAAATGCCGGTCTTTTGTCGCTGATTCCGTTTGCCATTCTTGCGGTGGTGTTGTATCTGGTAGGTCGAGAAGTGCTAATGAAGGCCAAACCTTTCCCAACCAGAACTGATTAAGCTCGTAGGGGCGGCGCCTAGGTGGCTGCCCCTCCTCGGTTCCACAAACGTGGCACTTGCAAGGAAGGCGTGGCGACGGAGTGCCACCCGACAACATTTGCGTTTCGGCTTTAATTTCCGGGCCGAATCGTGTAACTTTTGGATGTTTCCCCGAGGCGCGCTGCTAAGCTGAGAGCGCGCCTCGCATTTCGCAGATAGGCATTGCTGGTGGCCTGTAAAACATTCGCCAGAAGCTGTGGGCCGGCTGAAATCAAAGGGTAAGTTTTATGATTCTCTATCGCTCGCTTTTGCTGCTGTGTGTCGCGTTCTTTATCCAAGGCGGTACGGCGCTGGAAGGTGTAGCTCAAAATGCGCAGCGCTCGCCCTCAGATACCGTCCGTGAGTTTTACAAAGGCATGCGCGAAAAGAGATTTCGCGACGCGTTCAACGTCTCTATCTACAAACCGGCAATTGACTCGCTCAAACCCCAGGAGTTTGAAGATCTGCGACCAGACTTTGAAAAAATGGCGGTGGCTGTAAACGAACGAGTGCCGGAAAAGTTTGAGGTAACCGGCGAACAGATCAGCGGAAATGAAGCGACCGTGTTCGTAAAGGTGTTGGATGCCGAAGGCAAAGAGAAGGTAGAGCCGGCTTCACTGATTAAGGTTGATGGCGTTTGGACACTGGGCGACCGTGAGAGCCTGGACCTCGTGAAAAAGGCCGGCAAGCAGTTTTTTTTCACCGCACGTATCGATGCGCATCATAATGACGTGCAGGACATGATGACCCGAATCTCGCTGGCCCAGGTAATTTACAGTCAACAACACAATGGTCAATTTGGCGACCTCCCCGCCCTGATTGCCGCAGGTCTGGTACCCAAGGATCTCGAATCGACTGAATCAACCGGATACCGTTTCCGCATCAACGTCCTTTCCGGAGGTAAGGCATGGAATGCAGGCGCCGAGCCTGCACAATATGGCCGTACGGGCAAATTGTCTTTTTACCTGGATCCTTCCGGAGTCAAAAGCAGCGACACAGGCGGAAAACCTCTTACTCCCCGTTCTGAATAATTTTCCAGTTTTAACCGCGGCTGCGAAGGGGACGCGCATTACGCTCAGGGCCGGTCAGCAGCAACAGATTGATGTGGTCGTGCAGTAACGCGAACTGTTAGTTTGCTGACCGTTGCCCAGATTGCACATCTTAGTCCGCTCTTGCGGAACGTCCGCGAACTAACAGTTTGCGTGACATCCTGACATTTCTATTGCACCCATAGCCTCCGGTCACTAGAATTGCGTTGAAATTCCCGACCGTTTCCCAGTTTGCCCCTCCTCGTAGCATTCGGAAATCTGCTTCCTCAGGGCTGAAGAGTAGGCGCCAATTGCTAGACCCGATCTAGCTTAGTCCCGGAAGCGCCAGGAGAGACATGGAACTGGCTCGTGCAATCGTTTCACGTCTGCGGCGGTATATAGGTGACCGCCGGCATTCTACGCGGAAAAAAGCTCGTCTACCGTTTAGCATCGTGGTGGCCGGCCCGGCTAAGAGTGTAAACGGCTCCAGGCAAACTCGTATTCTTGAGGGCCACACTTTGGATATTAGCCCTGCCGGGATGTCGCTGATCGTTCCCGCCATCCGTATCGGCGAATATCATCTGATTGGAGAGAACCGGGGCTTTGGTCTAAAACTAAAATTGCCTGCCGGCACGGTAGATATGGAGGTTGCGCCAGTTCGTTATGAGAGTCTGGAAGACCACCAGACAGAGACTGGTTTTCTGATTGGCGTGAAGATTGTTGACATGCCGGATGCCGATCGCGTGACGTTTGCGCAGTATGTTTCCGGGTTGATAAACGATTCTAACTCCAGGTAAACCGAAGCCGACCAAAGGCATCTGGTACGTGAAAGTTTGGTTCAGCGCTAAAGGTGGGTTGCCACGCCAGGTATCGTTCGTTTCCTAAACCCACACAACGAAATAAATTAGCGCGCCACTCGTCGCCATCTTGGGGTTTTGGGATCGAATCGCTCCATGGGATACGCATGCCGATGAAAACCTGATCATCGGAAACGCTCGCCGCGACTTTTATTCCTGATACAAATTCAAAATTATTTTCTCGTTTCGTTTCATCGAAATGAACTGCGAGGTCCACCCATTCGCCAGTCGGCGCGGCCTCAAACTCGAAATACCGATGCCGCTGGTTTGGGAAAGGAGCGATAAAGATTTCGCAGACGTCCCTGTCCCACAAACCTATTGTCTTTTGGTCGAGTTGAGGATTTGCGTTGACTATCAATGGCTGGTCTTGATTACAAACGAACTGAACACTTAGCGATTCATCCGACCAGATGATACGCGCTTCAGCATGACTCCCAACCGGAGCTTCTTCCCCTGACCAAAGATGAGTAAGGAAAACTGGTTGAGCTTTTCTCCATGCGGGATTTTGAAACTGGTCCGGACTGATGTCGGCTTCAACACGCGGCGCCTCGATTGTTTCGGATTTCTGCATCAGAAAAGACCTCGTACCCAGCATCGACCTGCAGTGTTACCCCGGTGATGTAGGACGCTCGGAAGCCAAAAACGCAATTGCAGCAGCAATTTCTTCGGGTTTTCCGATTCGGCGCATAGGACCTTGGCTGTTACATGGCTCTTTGGTTCATAGCTTCCAGGCAGGCATCGAGCAACTTCCCTGGATCGTCATCGCTGAATACGCGCGCGCCCGTTTCCTTTGAAAACTTTTGCAATATATATCCGGCTTCATCCGCCACCCCGCCAGTGTTAGTTAGACAACCAATAATTTTCCCTTCATCGTGAGCGATAGTAAATTCATTCAAAGAGCCCATCGCCCCGGCAATGAAGAGCACAACCTCACAGGATCTGACTAAAACAACGTTTCGGCCCTTCAGCCCAAAGCCGGTGTAGACGATTAGGTCACAGGCATCAAGCGGCAACTTATATCTTTTCTCATGTTCGTGGCTATTGAGTGCGGGAGAGATTCCCAGATGAAAGACACCCGCATCATGCGCGGCCTTACCGACGACGTAAACCAATCCGGTAGTGGCGCCGGTGAGTAGCAATAAGTGCCGCTCGGCGATCGCGCCAGCTAAATCGGTCGCTTTCTCAGCGAGTGAAGCCTTCGCACTCAATAGAGAAGCGTCTCCCGCAGACCCCATTACTCCAACTTTTATCTTCATTGTGCTACTGGCATGTTAGCTCGACAGTCGCGCGGTTTCGACTTCGGGGTCCTGTCCGGCAGATCGACCGTTGTCGAGGGCTTGGGGTCGTTCGCGATCCCACCATTTCTGTGTCAAAAACCAGACCACGCCTGGAATGATAAAGAGAATGCCGATCCCAACGGTTACCAGCCGAGGCGACAGCTGAAAGCGCTCAAGCAGTTCCCCTGTAACATAATTTGAAGCAGCCATTGTGAGTGTAAGCAACGCGAGCTCAGCTGCAAATACTCGACCTCGAAAATTATCTTCTACTCCACGCTGCAGTAAGACTGTGGAGAAGACCCAAAGAATGCTGCCACCCATGTGCGCGATTCCCAGCACTATCAGGGCTACAACAAAACTCGTCGCCACGCCAAAAGCAATGTAAAACACTCCGCCAATCAAAAACGCCAATCCGATCGATACATGCATTCGCTGGTTGCCTTCGCCGGAAATGCGGCGCGCCAGGATGGGGCCGACTGCTGTGCCAATCCCGCGGGCAGCGAAGAGCACGCCAATTCCGCCCGCTGCAGTTTTTCCAAAGGGGAAAATCTTTTCGCCAAAAACCGCGAGCAGCGTGAGAATTCCGCCGCCTAGTCCCCAGGCAGGCTTCACTAGCAACAATGCAAGCACTCGAGGTCGTCGCTTGACGTACCTTATGCCTTCAATCGTCTCACTAATTCCCAGTGCTCGATTCACTGTCAGTTTATGCTTCGTGCGCGATGGACGTTTAGGCACGCGCACACCTGCGATAAGTACCGCTGAAAGTAAATAGGTGAGAGCATCGAGAACGAAGGCGACGTCGGTTCCAAACCAATCGGTAACAAGTCCGCCGATCGCCGCGCCCAAAGTGAGCATCGCTGACCACGTAACCGATGAGATGGCATTCGCGGCCACGAGCTCTCTATCGGAAACAATTGAGGGAATAGCCGCGGTTTTCGCTGGCTCGAAGAAGGTAGAAAGCGCCAGCTGCAGGACGGTGAGCACGTAAATTAGCCACAACTGATCAGCCCGCCGAATGAATAGGAACCCAAGCACTACAACGGCCCGTAACAGATCAGAGACGATCATGATCGAGCGTCGACTGAATCTGTCTGCCAACACGCCCGACATCGATCCGAATACGAAGCTGGGAAGAAAACGTGCCACCATCAAGAGACCGATGTAGCGGCCTGATCCTGTAAGGTTCAAAATGATCGTGTAGATCGCAATGGTGTTGAACCAGTCGCCCATCTGGCTGACGACTTGTCCTAACCAAAGCTGCCGGAAACCACGGTTACCACGAAGAAGCTCGAGGTAACCGATCGGAGCAGTTGTTCCAAAAGGTGTGTCAGTCGAATTTGGCAAATTTCTGCGATCAACAACGAGGCTGGAATTGTGCCTTGTGTCTGATCTGATTTCAGGAAGGAAGGGTGCCCCGAGTAATCGAGGTTGTCAACCAATGGATCAAATCAACTCATGTGAGTTGAACAAACGCTGATTTCTAAGCAGGTTGATTGAACCTGCGCATTCTGACTAGTCAAACTGATTCGTCTCAAGGAGAACAAATTTCTTTCGCGGAAGCCGGCAGCAAAAGGCTGAATAAAACTTCTCTCTCATCCTGGAAATGCTTCAGACTCTTTCGGCACGACGATTGAAAAGGAGGCTAGCGCGGCTAAGAAGCTCAAGCTTCACGGGCTCTCCGCACGGAGTCCGAGCCGCTAAATTTTAGAGGGGAGGCAGGAAGCGGCCTGTCTCATCTTTGACAAACTCTCACCCAGCGAGGCGAGCATCGGGCTCGCCGGCTTGCCCCTTTACCAGGTCGAGAGCAAAGCTGATTTGCTCCCAGCTTTGTTCTCGGCCGCAACTTGTGAACGTGTGGGGCAATGAAGGGTGAAAACGTTTCTTAGGGTCTTGTAAGCCAACCGGGTAGCAAAGAGGAGTGCGGATGAACCTGCTGGACATATCTCAACACAACTCAGGAACTCGAAGCCTGCCAGCTAAGCCGTATCGTCTATTGATGCTCGCTGGCGGCGCTT
The DNA here is from genome assembly GCA_035630655.1 of Pyrinomonadaceae bacterium. GTDB lineage: Bacteria > Acidobacteriota > Blastocatellia > Pyrinomonadales > Pyrinomonadaceae > PSRF01. Next base: position 22,922 of record DASQKG010000312.1, on the reverse strand, counting down.
TTATTGCGGCTTGGGTTATTCACCAGGCGTTCTCACTAGCGCTCTTAAGCATAACCATCATCGCCGGTGCGCAAGTGATTTACCTTGCCTGGCACCGGCTCAGCGCGCGAACGAGAGAATCGCAAGAACTTAGTCGCATACACTTTGCGACGGCTGAAGCGTTGGCGACGGCGATCGACGCGAAGGACCAAACCACACATTGCCATGTTCGTCGCGTCCAGATCTACGCAGCAGGAATGGGTGAAGTCCTGGGGCTCGCGAGTGCTGAGATCGCAGCTCTTAAAGCAGGCGCCTTGCTTCATGATATTGGAAAGCTGGCTGTGCCGGCGCACATTATCAACAAGCCCGGCAGGTTGACCCCGGCCGAGTTTGAGAAGATGAAGATCCATACGACGGTGGGCGCGCAGATCCTGAGTCGAGTTGACTTTCCTTATGCGGTCACTCCAATCGTTCGTCATCATCATGAACAATGGGACGGACTCGGGTATCCCGACGGGCTTAGAGAAGAACAAATACCGATCACGGCGCGCATTATTTCAGTGGTCGACTGTTTCGACTCAGTCAGAGAAGATCGCCCCTTCCGGCGAGGGATGACGCGCGACGAAGCCATCGCGTTCTTACTGCGTGGATCGGGAACCCATTTTGATCCGAAGGTAGTGGAGCTGTTTATTAAGCATCTGCCGCGCTTCGAGGCGCAAATTGCCGCAGCTGGTTTGCCTCAGCAGTTGCCACCTAATGAGGCAAGTGAACCGTTTGCGCTAAACGAAGTCGACATGGCCCAGACCCGAGAGCGCGGATCATTCATGGCTTACGATCAGATTAAGAGCGCGCACCAGGAAGTTTATGCCATGTATGAAATTGCTAGAACCTTCGGTTCTTCACTCGACGTAAGAAACACGGTAGAAGCCCTTGTGGATAAGGTTGGTCAGGTGGTTCCTTTTGATACCTGCGCCGTTTATCTTTACGACGAGGTAAAGGGGTATGCCGTTTCATCTCACGTGGTAGGGAGAAACGCAAGTATTTTGGCGGCCAGATGCGTGGCGCCCGGTAACGGCGTTACAGGATTTGCTTTGGCGAACCGCACTCCCATCAACGAGCTTCACCCCAGTTTGGAGTTTGCCGGACTCGAAATTGAACGAGAATACCGCTCGATGGCATCACTTCCGTTGTTCAAGGATCAGATTTTGCTCGGCGCACTGTCGGTTTATTCAACAGACCTGGAACACTACACAGACGATCACATGCGTTTGTTGGAAACAGTCACTAGGCTGGCGTCCGATGCCTTATCGAATGCGATGCACCACGCAGAGGCTGAATCGAACGCCTTAACCGATCCGCTTACAGGCTTGCCTAACGCGCGTTACATAGCGTTGCGTTTTGACGAAGAGGTCTCTCGAGCGAGACGTAGTGGCCGGCCATTTCAAGTGGTGATGCTTGACCTCGATGATTTTAAATTGGTTAACGATACCTTTGGACATAAGGTCGGCGACAAAATGCTGCGCGAAATGGGTCGAATAATTCAGGGCCAACTTCGCGAATACGATTTTCTCGCTCGATATGCCGGTGATGAGTTTGTTGCGATTCTTCAGGAACTCGTCGGTAATCAGGTTGAGGATTTGAGACAACGCATAGAAAGAGCCGTATCGGATTTCTCGCTTAGGGTGCGGGGCCGCGGTGAAGCGCGTGTTGGAATTAGCGTGGGCACGGCTACGTTTGGCACTGATGGCGAGACTCTTGACCAACTACTGGTCGCTGCCGATCAGGCAATGTATCGCGACAAGTCTGCTCACAAGCTTGAAAAGATCGCGAATAAAGCGGCGGCACGGCCCGAGGGTCTGGTTGATCTGGATAACGACGAGTTCGCATCTGTGTCAGTAAACTAATAACGTTATTCAGACGGTGAACGGGCGGGGGTTATTCCCCCGCCCGTTTTCGTTTGCCATCGGGGCACATATTGATCAATCTTGACATTCCCGTACGCATTCGCTTTCAATCGTTAACGGACGCGTTGGATTTCGGGAATTGAACGAGGCGCGGTCCACGGGCAGGATCACGTAGATCTGAGCCGCTTCAGGATCGCAGCATGCCCCTTCTGAATACTCCTAAACAAAATTCGACCATACTTGTGGTTGATAGCAATCTCGACACGAGCGAAGGCTTGCGTCGTAGTTTCGAAAGCGGTGGCTACCATACGTTAAGCGCGCTGGACGCCCGGTCCGCTATCCTACTGCTCCAAAAAGAACCATGTGACCTCGTCGTCCTCGACCTCGACCTACCTGGAGTCGATGGGTTCAAGCTGTGCAGAGTTCTGCGGGCACAGCCTTCAACCAGCAAAGTTCCAATCATCGCTCTATCGCAGCGCGATAATATTAGTAAAAGGAGTCAGGCGTTTGCGGCGGGCGCCGACGACTTCATCGCCAGAACTTCTTCACCGGGCGAAATAGTTTCCCGCTCGGCAGCCCATCTGCGCGCGGCCCAGCGTGAGAGAGCGCTGCTTGGCAGCAACCGCGAACTAAGATTCCTGGCGGATCTCGGCCGTGGTCTGCTGCGCGCCCTCGAGCCTGAACAGTTGGTGCGCCGCGTTGCCGGCGCGACATATGAAGGGACGAGCGCCACGCTGGCAGCGGCGTTTGTAAAACTGAATGAGCAGGGCGCGGCGGCCTGCGTATTCGATCGCGAGGGAAGCGCCGAAGACTCTTCATTACTCCAGATTGATCTCTTGGAAAGCTGGTTGGGTTCATCGCACGTCGTGCCCGTTCTGCTCAATGATCGCAGCACGTTTTTTCTGCGCGACGACCGTCACACAGTCGAATACGCGGCACCGCTCAAGTTTAGTGGGCGCGCCAATGGCGCCTTGATTGTCGGTTTTGACAACCGGGCAGACTGTGAAGAAACCGTCTGCCGTCTGGTCGATGCAGCAGCGCAACAAACGTCGCTGGCGGTGCATATCTCGACACTTTACCAGGCAGCACGGCAAGTTTCAGCTGGCCTCGCAGTCGAAGTGGAACGCCGTACGGCTGAGGTGGAAGCGCAACGGCGTTTCATCGAAGCGATTATTGATGGACTGCCGCTGTCGCTATATGCAATAGATCGCGACTACAACATCGTAGCCTGGAATCGCAATCGTGAATTAGGTGAACTGGGCATTCCGCGCGGTTCAGTTTTGGGAAAGAATATCTTCAGCGTTCTGACGCGGCAAAAGAGAGAGTTGCTTGAAGGGGAGTTTGCCCGCGTTTTTGAGACTGGAGAAATTCAACGGATTGAACTCGAAACCACTGCAGCCAAGGGCCGCGTCAGTCATTGGCTAATAAGCAAGATCCCAATGTGGATCGATCGTAGCGGGGAAGTTTCGCATGTCATCACAGTCGGTGAGGATATTAGTGCGCGAGTTGAAGCAAACAGGGGGGTTGCGAGGGCCGAAAAACTCGCCGCGGTGGGCCGCCTTGCTGCCGGTGTAGTCCATGAAATCAACAATCCACTGGCGACGATTTCTGCGTGTGCTGAATCCCTGGAATCGCGGTTAAAGGAAGGCGCTTTTGCCGACTCCAGCGCGCTCGACGATTTTCGCGAATATCTCGGCTTGATACGGAGCGAAGCCTTTCGCTGCAAGACCATCACGAACGGCCTGCTCGACTTCAGTCGCACGCGAGCAGCAGAACACTCGCCGTTAAATCTTGGCGACGTCATATTGTCCGCCATGCGGCTCCTGGCCCATCAACAGCGGCGCGAAGGGACCGACTTTAAAATAGAAATTCCTGATGGGCTGCCGCTTGTTTCCGGCGATCCGGGACAATTGCAGCAGGTGATAATTGCGTTGTCCACTAATTCTATCGACGCTATGCCCGACGGTGGCGTGCTTTCGATCACTGCCAAAGCAAATGGGACCAACGTGTTGGTTGAGATCAATGATACAGGACACGGGATTCCACCGGAGCATCTAACAAAAATCTTTGAGCCCTTCTTCACGACTAAGGAAGTTGGCAAAGGCACGGGTCTTGGCTTAGCGGTTTGTTATGGTATCTTAACCGAGCACGGCGGAAGTCTGGACGTAAAATCTGCAGTTGGTGTCGGCACGACGATCACCATCTCACTCCCGGCTCTGATGGAAGAAGAGTAGCGATCTAACCACGATCGTTGTACTCACGGGTTGTTGAGTCAACGCGCAAGTATCGGCTTGCAGTTTTACCCTTAAAATTGTTTGGACGGAGAATCGCAGGCTTGAGTGAGCAACGAGTAGCACGAATTCTGATCGCCGAGGACGAAGCCAATCTTCGCGCGGTGTTGCAGAAGGAGTTGGAGCGATTGGGTTATCGCGTGCAGGTTGCGCCGGATGGTGAGGCTGCCCTGCGCAAGCTGGAAGAAAGTAACGTTGACGTTTTACTTTGCGACATCAACATGCCGCGGATTGACGGCATGGAAGTTCTGCGGCGGGTTCACGAACGGCCGAATCCTCCAGAAGTAATAATGCTGACCGGTCAGGCGACAGTGGAAACGGCCATTGAGGCCATGAAGCTGGGCGCCTACGACTATCTAACCAAGCCTTACATCATCGCAGAACTAGATGTGCGCGTGAGGCAAGCGGCAGAGAAGCGACGGTTGCGTGTTGACAATTTGCGGCTGCGCGAACAACTGGCCCGACAATCGGGGCTACCTAATATTGTTTCAGTTTCGGAAGCTATGAAAGAGGCGCTCAGGCTGGTCGAGCGCGTGGCCCCGTCGGATGCGTCGGTTCTGATTACGGGAGAATCCGGAACGGGAAAGGAACTGATCGCACAGGCCATTCACCGCCTGTCCAGTCGCGCCGAGGGCTCGTTTATCGACATCAACTGTGCGGCGTTTCAGGAGTCGTTGCTTGAGTCGGAGCTTTTTGGGTACGAAGCGGGCGCCTTCTCGGGCGCTAAGGGCCGCAAGCTTGGTCTAATTGAGCTTGCTGACGGTGGCACTCTTTTCCTGGACGAAGTTACAGAATTGCCTGCACAGCTTCAGGCGAAACTATTGCGAGCAATCGAGACCAGAACATTCTTCCGAGTCGGTGGGGTGCGCAAGGTTGAGGTAAACGTGCGGATTGTGGCCGCCACCAATCGCAACCTCGATTCGGTTGTATCGGACGGATCGTTCCGCTCGGACTTGCTATATCGCATCAACGGTTTTCAGATTTCTCTATCTCCGCTCAGAGAGCGTCCGGAAGATATCGAACCGCTGGCTCGATTCCTTTTAAACGACGTGGGTGGAACCACTCCACCTGAACTGGAGCCTATGGCGCTTGAGGCTCTGCGTTCATATAGCTGGCCGGGAAATGTCAGACAGCTGAAGAATTGTCTCGAGCGTGCTGTAATTCTGGCAAACAATGGGCGCATCACAACGGCTGAGCTTCCTCCAGAGGTTGTGCGCCCCGCAGTTCCAGTCCCCGCTTTACCGATGACGCCGCAACAAGCCGCCGCAACTGACTTCAGTGTTAATGTCGGTTCCGCGCCAACGTCATTGAGAGATGTGGAGCGCCAACAAATACTTTCGGCGCTCGAGCAAACCGGCTGGCACCGCGGCAAAACCGCGGAAATTCTGGGTATCTCGCCCTCAACTCTTTATCGTCGTCTTCGCGACTATAATCTAGACCGCCGCCCGCGCTGAACTCTTCACGCTTATCTGACCCAGCCTATCTGTCACTCCGCCGATTGCGTTCGTCCCATCTATGGGCCGACTCACGTCAAATCTTTCGCATACTTTCATGTGATCGTATAGAAAGAGTCCCGCGTTCTGCTGAAAACAACTTGAAATTGTGCCAACGTCTGGATTCTTTCAAGTCGCAGCCCTAATTTCTTTTAACTATAGGAGCATGAAGATGACCACCCCTCTTGTCCTTACGCGTCTATCTGACAAATATAGGCTCTGCTTTCGTCAGACGCGTAGCTTATTTGTCGTTGTCGTTCTAATCGCGTTTCTCTCCGTGACGGCGGTTTCGCAGGGTCCGCAGATTCCAGGAGTGTCGACGCTGACAATAAAATCCAGCGTGCTTGGTGAAGATCGTGTGATCCTTGTGCGCACGCCTCAGGGTTACTACACAAACAAGCTCAGCTATCCAGTCTTGTATATGACTGACGGCGATGCGCACATCGCACACACTTCGAGCAGCGTAGAGTTTCTGGCGAGAAACGGACGCATGTCAGAATTGATAGTTGTGGGAATTACCAACACAGACCGAGCGCGAGACTTGAGTCCTACCAAGCCTTCGCAAGCCGGAGCCACCGGTGCTCCGCGCCTTCCGACAGCGGGCGGTGCTGACAAATTCCTCAAATTCATCGAAGCTGAATTGATTCCCGAAATTGAGAAACGCTATCTCGTTAGACCCTATCGCATTCTGGCAGGACACTCGCTCGGAGGTCTGTTTGCCGTTCATGCATTGTTATCCCGACCTGAAGTGTTCAATTCTTATGTAGCGGTCAGCCCATCGCTGCAATGGGACAACCAGATAGTGGTCAAACGTGCTGAAGATTTTTTCAAGGCGCGCAAAGAGTTAAATGCTACGCTTTTCATGACATTGGGCAACGAGCCGGGAGCAATTGAAGATGGCTTCCACCAGATGCAGCAGGTACTCACTAAAAACAACGCCAAAGGTTTCGAATGGGAAGCGCAACAGTGGCCCGACGAAGATCACGGTTCGGTAGTTTTGCGTAGTCACTATTTTGGTTTGCGGAAGGTTTATGCGGGTTGGCAGATACCTAGAGACCCCAACATGGGAACCGTAGCTGGAGGGTTGAAAGGAGCCGAGGAGCACTATCAGAAACTTTCAGAAAAATTCCGCTACACAATTCCGGTTCCTGAAAACCTAATCAACCAAATTGGTTATCAGCATCTCTTCGGCGATCAAAACGAACAGGCAATCGCAGTCTTCAAGACGAACGTTGAACGCTATCCTGATTCTGCGAATGTCTACGACAGTTTGGCCGAAGCTTATGAAAAGACCGGGCGAATAGACCTGGCTACTCCTCTGTATGAGAAAGCTCAGGCGCTTGGTCAGCAGAACAGAGACCCAAACGCCGCGGTATTCAAGGCAAACTATGAGAGGGCCGCTGAGAAGCTGAAACAGGAAACCGCGAATAAGGCCGAAGCTGGAGCGACGAAGAAAACTAACTAAAACGGTTAGCGGGAGTAGCCGGCAGGAGAAGGATAATCGGGACGCGGTTCGTGGCAAGAGACGGTCACGAACAACCGGTATCCCTGCCGGCTGCTCCTGCTTTGATGCTTGCTGCACGCGTCGAGGAGATGCGTGACAAAGAAGTCCAAGACTATCGTGCTGGGAGTGGTATGCCCGGTTAAGCGAATGATCAGCGAGCCGAACCTGCGTGGAAGAACTTAAACTCGGATGTCTGCCAGTCATCGACGAAAGTACGATCTCTTACCGCCGGTAAAAATATGAAACTCTGTGCTGCGTATATACAGCGCTGGTCGGTCTTGGGACCCAATCCTTTTAGAACTCTAACGTCCCCTATGGACCCATCAGCTCGATGCTCGATTGAGAGTTTGACAGTGCCGTTTTTCTCCTTTGATTGAAGGTCAGCAGTTTGCACTCTCGGACCGAAGACCAGAGTCAGCGCGGAGCGATCCTTTAGGGGAATTCTGTAAGACTTCTCGATCCCTTCGACGAAAAGGGAAGCATAAGCGCGCTTAGATTTTTGGTCACCTTTTCGAAGTAGCTTGTTGCCAGCTTGCCGCAACCGATTCCACCACTCACATTCCACAGAAGTACAAGGCTCAGTTGCAGCTGGAATCTCCTGGTAGCTTGTCACCGAGATTCCTGAGCCCGATGTGCTCTTTACAGTTTTGGTATCCTGCGCTGAAAGTTGGGCGGTCGTAAACAGACAGGCGCAGGATACAAGTCCAAATCTAATGAAAGAACGTCTATGCAACGAGGGTAAGGAATGCCGCAAATCATCTTGTTTCTCCCAATTACGTGAGCGACCGCCCACCGCCGAAGTCGGTCGGCTTCTCAGCGCGCACGGATGTTTTCTACTCCGTATAAGAGTACTCTCTCTCAATGAGGAAGTTCTCACTACCACCCGGCTGACCGCAATAGCAATCATAGGTACAATGCCAGTGCGTCTGACTCCCAGACTGAACCGATATCGCGTTGTTCAAATTGCATTAGCAACCCGGAAAGGATTCTTGTTGCCTTGAGGTCGTGATTTTGCTTGATTAGAAGAGCATTCGACAGCCCCACCATAAGCAGGCCGACTAAGAGATTTCCCATCCTTCGGGGGCTGCCAGGTGGAGCAACGGGGTGAGGCGTTTCAACTAATCAGCGCAAATATCCAACCGGTCCGCGCATTTATAAAGCGAAATCCCTAATAGACACGCGATCACCAGATTGAAATAGAACGTTAATGTACCATCGATAAACTTTGCCGGTAGGTTTCCAAAAAACGGTAGCGCCAGTGGTGCCGTCACGAAAGCGACTATCATGTTAATCACGAAGGCTACAAGCTGGATCATAAGCACCATGCCGAAAGCCTTGAAGTAAGTGCCACCCATACGCCGAATGGTGTCGAGACCTACCATTGGGTTGATAACCGAACCAAAGCTCTGAGTGTACCCGGCCACAGCGAGGGCCATCGGGTAGTAAAAAATCGCCCACACGATTGCGAGCAAAAAGAGTCCAGCAAGAGCGATACCCGCTCCCAGATAGGGAAGCAGGAATTGAAGTCCTGAAGTTGGATCGTCCTGCTGCTTGGTTCGCTGAGCCTCCCGTCCAATTTCCGCGCCGGGCCGAAGCTCGTTAAGTTTCTTATTCGCTTCTTCCAGTTTTCTGGGGTCGGCGTTGGGATCCATAAGAGTTGCCAGCTCATCCTCGCTTGGGCCTGGTTGTTCGGCAGTTGCCACTCCCGGACCACCCAAAGGCGAAACCGCAGGTGCGCTGTTCATAACTCCGAAGAGAAGGGCAATGAGAAGAACGATCACGGGTCCCCAAGTGACAATCGTAATGCCTAATCCGAGGAAAATCGGCTGAACTAGATCGTCCCACATTGAGAACTCGGAGAAGTCGGGCATGAAGCTTCGATTTAACCGGCCCCAGGCTACCTGGCTGATTACGTGCGACATGCAACCAAACATAATCACGTAGGCAATGACTGCTGTGCGAAAACCGCCCAGCAGCAACAATCCGTAAGCGAGAGCCCCAAATAATAGTGCTACCTTGTGTTGAAGCGGATAGCGGATCGCGCGACCGAAATCTTCGAATCCAAACCCTGAGCTTTGAAATTCCCTGTTAACAGCTTTGGCTTTCACTTGTTCATAAGGCACGCACAGATCGCCACACAGCGGGCACAAACTAATGCCTTTGACCACCCGTGCGCAGTCTTTACAAAAAACCTCACCGTCCATTCGGCAAATGTAGACTGGAGGTACCTCGGGATGGTTGTGACAGGAGACTCCGGTTAGAGGTGGGGCGGCAATTGGAGTTGTCGGCGCCGTAAACGACTCTGTCGGTTCCGCACGCACAGGCGCGAGAGATTCATCGGGCCGCACTGCTTCGCGAGGATCCGCTTCGGGTAGGGTTGTGGGTACGACGGTTAATGCAACACGCTCGCCGCTGAAGGCGGCCTTCAGCATCGGCGCTCGACCGGCGTCGATCCAGTTGAGGTTGCCTTTGCTTACCTTGTCTGTCGGCAAGACGCAGCCTTCGGCAATCCACTGTTTCAGGGTTTCCAGATCGGCTTCAAATACTCCTTCAGCCGTGCTGACACGCCATAGTTCAACTTGTGCGCTCATGGGATTCGGTCCTTATTATTGAGGTGACTTTGAGTTCGCATCCTGGACGGATACGACTTGTGCATTGGCGGGGCCGCGTCTCCAGATAAGGCTTGAGGCCGGGACGCTCGATAATACTAATGTTTGCGATTGGGCCCGTCAATACTTTGGTTGCGGCGCCTTTATTTGTTCGCGACCTGATTGTCTGCGTTTCGCCTCATTGTGGGCCACAATTTTGACATTTTGATTGACAATCGCGGGCCCCAAGTCCTTTAATCCAACTGGGTCCTCCAATTGACCCGGCATTTCACCCTTAACCTCTTCACTCAAGCCTTAAACCGTCTTCAAAATGTGCAAATCTTTCCAAGGCGTTTGACCACGAAAACCCATCAACCCCCAAAAAGAAAACCATGAAAATAACGAGCATTTTCCTAATCTTGAGCTTCTTACTCATCTCAGCTACGCCAGCGAAAGCCGTAATCTTGCGCGGCGTAGTAACTGAAGTTCGCGACGGCCAGAGCGTGGTCGTCTTCAGCGGTGGTCGAAACTTCGTAGTCTCTCTGATCGGAGTGGACGCGCCTGAATCGGACCAGGACTTTGGTAATGCGTCTCGGGAGCATCTTGCTTATCTGGTGCTCAACAAGCCTGTTGAAATCGAGTTTAGTCAACTGGATTATGACCGGGTGATTGGGAAAGTCATATGTAGCCAAAGGGACATAGGTCTCCAGGTAATTCGCGATGGAGTGGCATGGCATGACAAAACGAGCGGGCGAAGTCTGTCAGAAGTAGAGCGCAGTGTTTACGTGGAAGCCGAACAACTTGCACGAAATGAATCGCGAGGCCTCTGGCAGGACGGAACACCCATGCCGCCGTGGGAATGGAGACGCGCGCAAGCAGCGAAGCGTGCGCCACAGGCCGCATATAAAAATGGGGCTGGGCGATCACTTCAAACCGAGGACCTTGCATTTCCCAGAGTTGCGCCCGCAGCAGGATCGACAGTTGATTCGCGAAGTTCTCGCTCGTTACCAAAGCCAACCGCCAAGCCCTTTAACGCGCCGGGCCAGAATGCTGACTTTCGCGGGTACCTGGGCCAGGGGCGCGTTAGTATCGTTTACTTTTATGCAGATTGGTGTCCGGCTTGTCGCAGACTTACGCCGGTGATGGATGAGTTAAACGCACGTGTTCCTGACATGCAGGTGGTGTTTATGGACATTGGCGAATGGAATACACCCGTAACGGCTGAGCATGGTGTGAACTTCGTTCCGTATCTAAAAATCTACGACAAGACCGGAAATCTGGTCGCCGACGGAAAATCTGCGAGAGCCTGGCTGGCCCAGGCAATGGCTGACCGCAAGTAGGGCAATCAATTCCGCACACGACCGTCCTCGAACTGAGCGCGTTTGGTGCCATTACCATACAAGTTGGTGGCGCCGTTTAGTTCTCGATATCCGCTATGGTGCCAGCAAGAGCTTGCCGGTTGTTTTTCGTCCTTCAAGATCGCGATGCGCGGTTGCCGCTTCGGACAATGAGTAGGTTTTGTGTATCCGTAGTTTGAGCGTACCGCTTGCCACCATTTCCAGAACGTCGTTCGATCGTGTCTCTAGCTCTTCCCAAGTATTAATGTAGTGATGAAGGCTGGGTCGCGTGATATATAGCGATCCTTTTTTGTTTAAGATCATCGGGTCAAAAGGCGGGACGGCGCCGCTGGACGCACCGTAAAGAACCAGGTATCCACGTAAACGAATGACGTTCAAATCTTTTTCGAAGGTTGTTCTGCCAACACCGTCATAAACCACATCGACACCCTTCCCGAGGGTGAGGCGGTTTGTTTCAGTTTCAAAGTCCTGCGTCGTGTAAATAATTACCTCGTCGGCGCCGGCGTCGCGGGCGAGTTGGGCCTTAGCGTCGGAGCCTGCGGTTCCGATCACGCGCGCGCCCAGGTGCTTAGCCATCTGGACCAGTATCAAGCCCACACCACCGGCTGCGGCATGGATCAATACAGTTTCTCCCTGTTTGATTGCGTAGGTACTACGGCTCAGGTAGTGCGCGGTCATTCCCTGCAGCATCGCCGCTGCGGCCTGATCGAAGTCCACGTCGTCTGGTATTTTCACCAGACGGTCAGCAGGCACTGCGGCGTACTGCGCATAACTTCCCAGAACGCCTGTGTAAGCCACGCGATCTCCGACCTTCAAATTGGTTACGTCAGATCCGATAACGCTGACGACTCCTGCGCCCTCCTGGCCTACGGTAAAGGGAAGCGGCGCCGGGTAACGCCCCTCGCGGTAATAGACGTCGATGAAGTTCACGCCAACTGCTTTGATTTCGACGACCGCTTCATTTGGTCTAGGTTCTGGAGTTGGAAGATCCACGTGCTTGAGAACTTCCGGCCCGCCGAGTTGGAAAACTTGAATCGCTTTCATGTGCTAATGGTAAATCGCTAGAGCCATACCGTAAACCATTGAACTAGTACCGCGGACGTCTTGCGAGCAGTGAGCGCGTGGCGCGAGTGTCTTCTTCTCCGGCCCGCGTATCCAAGTCGAGCCCCTTGCGGACCAGACGTGCGCCCTTCCAGGTCAACGTCGCGCTGGGAAATAGGACCCCAATATCAAGCGTGAAGACCAACGTCTGCCTTAGGAACGCAGAAATACGGTTTGTTTTGCGGATGCGAATTGCTAAAGCGTCGGAGTATTAGAAGGCATGGCGGCTAAACTAACGGAAGACTGATACAATTGCTCCACGCAACACGTATAGATTGACCGGTGGAAACAGTCGGGGAGGGATCATATGAGCTGGAATCAAGATTCTTTGAATAGAAACACCGACAGGGAAGCTGCGCTCTTGCCAGTGGACGTACGGGACGAGCGAGTAGGCGCTTTTCTCAGCAAGGTTTACGGATGGATGTTTGTCGGTTTGCTCATCACGGCCGTTACGGCATATGGGATAGCTTCTTCACCCGCACTCATCGAAACTCTGATCGTTAACCGGCTCGTGTTTTGGGTCTTGATAATTGCCCAGCTTGGTCTGGTCATTTATCTCGCGAACCGCGTCGAGCATATGGCGCCTACTACAGCGGCGGGACTCTTCATGCTTTATTCGGCACTCGTAGGCGTCACGACTTCAGTCGTCCTGCTGGTCTTCACCGGGGCCTCGATCGCTTCGACATTTATCATTACCGCGGGGATGTTTGGAGGGATGGCATTCTTCGGCACGGTGACAAAAAGAAGTTTAGCCGGCTGGGGCCAGTTTCTCTTCATGGGACTGATTGGACTCATCATTGCCATGATCGTCGGAATGTTCTGGCAAAATAATGCGATGCAATTTGTTATCTCGGTAGTAGGGGTTTTGATCTTTACTGGATTAACAGCCTGGGACGCGCAGCGGCTAAAGCAAATGGCGGTTTCGCTGCCTGATGGACAGGTGGGCTCTTACGCAGTGGTGGGAGCTCTGTCGCTTTACCTCGATTTCATCAATCTCTTTTTCTTCCTGTTGCGCCTGACCGGAAGCCGGCGCTAAAGGTCGTCACCGTCACGCAAACCGTCAGTTTGCGGACGTTACCATTCTCGCTTGATCAAATTGGGTGGCTGCCTCCGCCAGGTTCGCAAATTAACAGTTTGCGTTACTGTTGCCGCAGCTGCTTGCGATCGATCTTGCCGCGGTCGTTTTTTGGTAGGGAAGAAACGAAATCTATCCAACGCGGATATTTATAAACGGCGAGATGCGTCTTCACAAACTCTTTTAATTCTTCTTCAAGTGAACCAGCGGCCCCAAACTCTTCACGGAGCACCACAAAAGCCTTCGGTTTAATAAGACCATCGCCGCCGTCTGCGCCGATCACTGCACATTCCAACACGGCTTCGTGTTGGAGCAGGCAATTCTCAATCTCGGCTGGCGCGACAAAGATGCCCGACACTTTCAGCATGTCGTCAGTGCGCCCGTGATACCAATGGTAACCATCGGCGTCGACGTGAAACTGGTCACCGGTGGTGCACCAGTCTCCCGCAAACGTTTCTTTCGATTTATCATGGGCGTTCCAATAGCAAAGCGCTGCGGAGTCGCCTTTAATTTTTAGTGTGCCCATGTCTCCAGTCGGAACCTGCCGGCCGTCTGCATCGACGACTCTGGCTTCGTAACCGTTTACTACTTTGCCAAGGCTTCCCGGTTTCACATCGCCCGGCCTGTTGGAGATATAGATATGAAACATTTCCGCCGAGCCGATGCCGTCATAGATTTCCACGCCTACGGCCTTTTTCCAACGCTCGTAGAGTTCAATCGGCAGTGCCTCGCCCGCTGAATAGCAGAATCGCAAGCTCGATAGGTCGTGCCGGCTGACGTCGACAGAATTCAGCATGGAGTTAATCATGGTCGGGACCGTGGTGAGGATGGTTGGCCGATAACGGTCGATCAACTCGAATAGTTTTTCGGGCGTCGACCTTTCAGCGAACAGCGCGGTAGCTCCGCCAACTGCAAAGGGAAACAGCAGGTTCGTGCCGGTAGCATAGCCAAAGAAAAGTTTGGGAACGGACAGCGTCAGATCGTCTTCATTTACACCAATCGTGCCCTTGGCAAAGACTTCGGTGTTGTATGGCAGATCGTGTTGCAGGTGGACGGCGCCTTTCGGATGGCCCGTCGAACCTGAAGTGAAAAGCCAGATTGCGATATCGTCACGATGCGTGTCGGCGGGAAGGCATTCGTCTAACTGAGCGTCGACCGTTTCGTTAAAAGAAACCCACTGCGGTTCGTGCCGCTGATGGACTGAAGCGTGGTCGCTTTCGATGTGACTGCCCTGATAATGAGGTAGGTCCGCCCCATCTTCGTTGACTACGAGAACTGCTTTCAAATATTCCGAACGATTGGCGACTCCACGAAAACTTTCCGCAAGGGTTTGCGGAATGACAGCCACGCGGGCGCGCGTGTACTCGAGATAGTAATTGTAATCATCCGCCGGCAGCAGCGGATTAACCATCGTAATTACAGCACCGATCCGTGCCGCGCCAAACCAGGTCCAAACAAACGCCGGACAATCCGGCAAGACGATCAGGACCCGATCTTCAATCTCGACACCCAATTCACGTAATGTATTTCCCACGCGATTGGACTGGAGCGCTGTGTCGGCGTAAGTAAACGTCTTATCTTCGAAATACAGGCAGACTTTGTTCTCCCGACCTTCTTCCAGGTTGTGATAGAGGAAGTAATCCGCCATGTTGAAGCGATCTGGGAATAAGACCATATGGATGATTTTCTTCCATCAATCGTAAAATTCGCGACGATGACCAATTGTGACGATTGTGACCGTATGAGTTGCGTCGTCAATTTCATACCCTACGCGCCAATCACCCACGCGAATCCGCCACAATCCTGCTGCTGTTTTTACTTTGATACACCCGGGAGGTCGTGACTCTTTTATGAGGGCTAACAAAGCTTTCACGATGCGGTTCTTAGTCGTTCTGTCGAGACGCTTCAACTCACGCTCCGCGCGCGAGTTGATCTCGATAATGTTATCCATCGATCTCGCCCGTGTCCCGTAGCTCTTCTACAACATCGATAAGAAGACGACGCGGCTCATTCTTGGTTTCCTCAGCGACGCGCGTGACGTGTAAGTCTTCCAATAATTCCTCGTACTCTTCGATCGGCATAATGACTGCAGTTCGCTCGCCGTTTTCATTAGTAATATATTGGACGTTCCGTGACATTGGTTTAACTCCTGTTGGTATATTCGGCAGCATTCTACCACGTCAAGTATCTGCCAAAGCTTGCTTCAGGAACTGTTCCAAACGCTGTAGTTCATCATCCGGTATCGAAGTGAATTGCACCGCGAACCCTATTTCGTTAGCGGCATCGACCACTTCACCCCAGGCTGAGATCTCTGTGTCATCGGGGAGTATTATTTCTACTCGTACCAACTCTTTGTTCTCAACCGCTCCGCCGGTGAGAACAAAGCAACCATGCATGCTTAAGTTTGTGATATCGGCGTCTTGCAGTGTTAAAACGCCCTCCCACCGTGCAGGCAGGTTCACATTGACTCGCGGAGAGCGTCTTCGTTCACGTCCCATATCAGGCAAATGTGAAATGCGTAAAGTTAGACTTCACTCCTTGGCAAAGGGACATCCGCCCTCGCCATGTTTAGTGTCGAGATAAGTGCGCGCTTCCCACAATTCGGGGAAAAACTTTTTATCGAGCGTGGTGCGCAGATAGCCGACCCCTTCAGAACCACCCGTGCCCCGTTTCGTTCCTACCATACGTTCAACCATCTTGATGTGATGCGAGCGCCAGAGCGAGAAATACTCATCATGCTCCAGCAGACTTTCGGCCAAGTGAAATTCTTCGAAGCGTTCTTCGAAATGAGTCAGGACTTCCAACGCCGCCCTGGTCCGTCTGCCATAGCGTTTATTACGTTCTTCTTCGTCCAAAGATCCATCAAGTGCCGGCGCATCGAAACCCCGCTTCGTTAAAGCAGCAAAAAAGGCGTCGCGCAAAGTTGGTTGCTCGAAGCGCGCGCGCAAACGCGTGTTAGCAAATTCATCATCGCGGAATTCGTGCAGAAGCTTTTCGTCCTTTAGTCCAGAAGCGAATTCAATCTCTCGAAACTGCATGGATTGAAAACCACTGGCGGGATTTAGCTCGTCACGGAATCCCAGGAAGTTGATCGGTGTCATTGTTTCCAGGATATGAATCTGCGGAATCAAGAGTTTCTCAATTTCCACGATTCGACGCAGCGCACTCGTCGCCGCCGCCAGCCGGTCCTCGCTCATTAGGTTTATAGCCGCATCGATTTCATGAAGGATCTGTTTGAACCACAGTTCATACGCCTGATGGACTGTAATAAATAACAACTCGTCGTGATGTTGCGGATCAGAAAGGCACTGCTGAAGCCCAATCAAATCCTGAACTTTAAGATATGAGTTGTAAGAGAGCAGAGAATTCTTGCCGTAATCGTTGGACATATAATCGGTTATGCTGGAAACCCGGAAGTGTCGCGAACTCTTTTAGCCTGTGCCAAATGGCGCCAGCCGTGCACGACGGTGACTACAAAAGCATCGGCCAGGCTGTAACGCATGAATGGGGTAACCGGCGATCTCAACCTTACTTTGTTGTAATCAATTCCCTTAGCCTCACGAACAAAATCTAGAAACGAGCTTTGCTGGTTTAGAAACTTTTCCAATGCACCTTCAATCAGCGCGGATTGAGATGGTCGGAAAACCTTCGGCGCAGGCACTTTCCTTGTAGTCTCAGGCACGACCTGCCTGATTAGCCACCCACCGACCCAGCTGGGCTTGTATGGAAGCGCGGAAGTCGCCGGCCATTTTTCGCGACCCTGCTTTATCGCCGTGGTGAAGTAGGAATTGAACTGCCTACTGGTTACCGCCAGGTGGTCCAGGCATTGCGCGATGCTCCATCTATCTGGCGATGAAGTCCAACTCAATTGATTGTCACTCAGACCGGCCACCAGTTGCTGCGCGCCCTCGCTATTCCTATCGGCCTCTTCGATGACGGTTTTCAGAAAGTCCTGGGATTCGAGGAATTGCTTCATGGCGTTTCAAAAGGCGGCGCCAACTTTCCCAGCCGACTCGTAAGCTCGCGTGTCGCGAATTTGTTTCATCTGGTTGATTACTATTTCCATCTCTTCATCAGTGTTGTAGAAGTGTGGAGAGATTCGTATTCCAGCTCCCGGCCGGTAGTCGACGATGATCTCGCGTTTGATAAGTTCACTCGTGATTGCTCCCGCGTCCGGATGGCCGACCGTAATTGTGCCGCCGCGCTCTGCCGCGTTTTTCGGGCTCGTCACTTCAAAACCGGCTTCTTCAGCGAGTTGAATCAATCGCGTAGTCTGTAAGACGCTCTTTTGCCTGATGTTTTCGACGCCAACCTGGTTGATTATTTGATATCCGGAATGCGCTGCGTAAAGCGCTGGAATCGCCGGTGACCCGTGGAGAAACCGCCTGATGCCCGTTGCATATCTAAGCTCGGTGTCGAATGCAAATGGTTGTTCATGGGCCATCCAACCTGTGGTTTTAGGTTCGAGCTGGTCGTGCAAATCGGGACGAACGTAAAGATAGCCTGCACCGGGACCTCCACAGAGCCACTTCACAGAACCGCCGGTGGCAAAATCAACATTTAGATCTTTGACGCTGAAAGGAACTGTTCCGGCAGATTGATAACAATCAAGCACCACGCGAGCCCCGACTTCATGCGCACGCTCGGTAATCGCCTTTGCGTTTTGCAGAAAACCGCTTTTAAAGAGCACATGAGAGAACGGAACCAAAAGGGTTTCTTCGTCAATTGCTTCCAGAAAACGATCAAGCGGCACAGTAATGCCGTCGTCCGACTTGACCGTTTCGATTCGCAAGTTTCTATCGCGAGCATGTGCTTCGTAGACATACATTACCGACGGAAAATTCAGTTCCGAGTAGACGATCTTGTTTCTCTTTGGTGTCGGCTCAAAGCAGGAAAGAATGAGTGACTGGCAGATTGAAACATTCTGATGCATCACCACGGTGTCGGGATCGGCGCCAATAATCCTCGCCACCTCGTTGCCGGTGGTCACGGGCATGTCCCACCAGCCTTCGGCCCAGGCTCTCACGCCGCGCGTGGCCCATGTTTCGGCATATTCCGTGAGCAGTGTAAAAGTCTCTCGCGGCATCGCGCCCAGACTATGGGAAATTAAATAAACAGTCTTTCCCAGAATAGGAAACTCAAGCCGCCACTTAAGAAGGTCGTCAACCAAATCGGTGCACTCCACTTTGTTTTGAAAGTCTTATCAAATTTACCACAGAGCGGTTGGTTAAAGCAGGTTGGGTTGAGAGTTGCCAAGAGGTGGCTTGCCCGCGTGGCTTTTTTCTAGTACTGGTAGAGTCAATCAAGATGTGGAAATTCAAGAATCCGATCCGGCACCAGATTCCTGACGCGCGCTGGCCTCCGGCCGACGAGGCCGCGGCGTCTCGTCTTTTCCAACCCATCAAGATTGGTCCAATCGAGGCTGAAAGCCGAAGCTGGGTACCGGCGATGGTGCCATGGCGGGCTACAGACGAGGGGTTTGTAACTCAGGAAAACCTTGATTGGTATCGACGTTTTGCTGAAGGACGGCCGGGAGTCCTGGTGGTCGAGGCAACCGGCGTTCGAGATATTCCCAGCGGCCCCCTACTGCGTATTGGCCACGATCGCTTTGTTCCGGGTCTGAGAAAGCTGGTCGAAATTGTTCGGGAGGCAAGTGAGGGACACACAAAACTCTTCATACAGATCATCGATTTCCTTAGCGTTAAGCGGCGGCCGGAGAGAGATAAATACTTCGAACGGTTTCTACAAATAACAGATGGACATCGACGTGCACTGGTTGATGTCACCGGCGACTCAGGATGGCTCGATGCAATTGAATCTGAACTGCGACAGTTTCTTTTAAACTCCCCTGATGAGGTTGTTGAGAAGGTACTCGACGCTCGCGAGTTGGAGGCTTTGCGGTTTGGCTATCGCGAATCTGTTACCGACACCGACTTGCCGCACATTCGTGAACTGCCAAAAGTGTTGCCGGGAATATTTGCCGAGGCCGCAGGTCGGGCACGAGAGGCCGGCTTCGACGGCGTCGAACTTCACTACGCGCATGCCTATACGATGGCTGGTTTTCTCAGCGCGTTGAATGTTCGCGAAGATGGTTATGGCGGTGTGCCTGAAAATCGTGTGCGCCTGCCATTGGAAGTTTTTCGGGCAGTGCGCCAAACAGTCGGGAACGACTACGTGGTCGGTGCGCGATTCCTGGGTGACGAAGTGATCGCCGGTGGCAATCGGGTCGACGATGCAGTCTACTTCGGACTCGAATTTGCGCGCGCGGGTTTTGATTTTCTCTCAATCTCGAAGGGCGGGAAATTTGAAGACGCGCAGCAGCCAAAGGTGGGCCAGGCCGTTTACCCGTACACAGGGCAGAGCGGTTACGAATGCATGCCTACAGTGTTGTCAGACGAGACGGGGCCGTTTCTGCGCAGCGTGCCGTTGGTGGCCGCGATAAAGCGTGCGGTGAATGCGGCAGGATTTCAGACTCCGGTAGTCGCCACTGGCGGAATAAGCACATTTGAACAGGCTGAATCGATATTGCGAAGGGGCCACGCCGACATCGTTGGTCTCGCTCGCCAGGCATTGGCTGATCCTGATTGGTTCATAAAAGTGAAACTCGGGCGTGGTGACGAAGTCAGGCGTTGCACCTATACGAACTATTGCGAGGCGCTGGACCAGGCGCACCGTCCTGTGACGTGCAAACTTTGGGACCGGGTGGAACTAGATGAACCGGGAATTGCGACAGTTGATGAAGGACGACGACGGTTGCTGGCTCCGGAATGGAAAAGATAGGTCAGGTTCCTTGAGGAATCGTCTCTCACTGGGACCGCGGGCGTCTCGCCCGCCGATCATGCGCAACAGGCGTCTACACTAATTTCCGCGGCGGTTACGCTCGCGCTTCGCGCTCGCGGCGGGCGAGACGCCCGCGGTCCCAAGTACTTACCGTCTACTTGCCATGGCCTCATAATCGGCGATAAAGCGCGGGTCGCGACGTTTTAAGTCTTCATAGTCCACCCGACCGCTCCTGGTCATCAACGCGTACGCCAACTCAATTGGACTCAGATTCATGAATTGCCGCGCGTTTTCAAACCAGCGCATGCTGTCGTAAGCCGCCGACTGGTACGCTTCAATAACGGGTTTGCGAACCGCTTCAAAGTCAGCCAGCGCAGTGCGTTTATCGCTGGTCCTCTGAAAACATTCATGAAGGGCGATGGCATCTTCAATCGCCAACTTGGTCCCTGAGCCGATCGAGAAATGGGCCGTGTGCAGCGCATCGCCGAGTAACACCACATTCTCAAAACCCCACTGCCCATTCTTCACCAGCAGGAAATTGATCCATTTCGAGTTGTTTGACAGCAGCACCTGCCCATTCAGATCCTGAGCAAACACTCTCTCGATGTAGGTTCGTGTTTGGGCGTCATCGAGATTAGCGAAACCGGATGCCTGCCAGGTTTCCTGATCGCATTCGACGATGAACGTGCTGGTAGTTTTACTAAACTTATAAGAATGCGCGGCAAACACACCTGCATCGTCTTGTCGAAAGGTCAGGGTTAAACCATGGAAGAGTCTGTTTGTGCCGTACCAGATGTAACGATTGGGACGAAAATCGAGCCTTGGAGCAAACTCGGAGGAATAGTGCTTTCTGACTGTGCTGTTAACTCCGTCCGCGGCTACCAGCAAATCGCAGCTCTTACGCACGGAGTCGATATCGGAAACCTCGTGGCGGAAAACCAGGGTGATGCCGAGCTCTTCGCAGCGTCGCTGCAGAATCTTCAATAGGTCCAAACGGGCGACGCCGGAAAAACTATTCCCATGAATGGAGATCTTCTCATCGCGATGGACCACATCAACATTGTCCCATGCCTCGAAACTCCGCGTGATCTCGGCGTGTGATTCTTCATCCGCCGCGCGCAGATTTGCCAGGGTCTTGCCGGAGAAAACCACACCCCATCCGAAGGTATCGTCAGGACCATTGCGTTCGTAGATGGTAATCTCATGCGACGGGTCCGACTTCTTCATCAGGATTGCGAAATACATTCCCGCCGGACCGCCGCCGATGATCTTGATTTTCATCTAAGTAGGAGAGGCATTTGTGGTCAGCCAGCAGGGGGAGTGTCTTCCTGACATATAGCTACCTTTGGCGTTTTAGGTAGTAATACACTTTAGTCTGATGGAAGTTTCCTATGATCTCTTCATCCGCGCGGACAGTCACCAGCTCCCAGCCTTCAGCACCAAGTTTGTTAAGATCGACAGGAATCTGGCCTTTTGTTTCTGGGACCACTTTATGTTCCCAGACAGGTTTTGGCGGAGCTTGCTTTTGATCCTGTCTTGCCACAGTGACAAGACTATAGAAAGCTATAACTCCGACGATCAACAGCAAATGCATTCTGGATTTCATATTCGCACCCTCCCAACTCCAATTCTGCTGGCGCCTAAGCTCTTACTCCTTTAATAGCTGGCTGGCAATAATGAGTTTCTGGATCTCAGACGTTCCTTCGTAAATCCTGAGCGCGCGCACGTCTCTATACAAGCGCTCTACGACACTGCCCCGAACAAGCCCTGCGCCGCCGTGAATCTGCACTGCCTGATCGATGATGCGGCCGGCTGCTTCAGTGGCGAATAGTTTCGCTTCGCTTGATTCGCGTGTGACACGCGCAGTGCCCGTGTCCTTCAAATATGCAGCGCGATAGACAAGGAGACGAGCGGCGTCCAGCTCGGTAACCATGTCGGCAAGTTTTTCCTGTATGAGTTGATGCTCTGAGAGCACGCGCCCGAATTGTTTGCGGTTCTTTGAATATGCGACTGCTTCGTCGAGGGCTCTCCGCGCGAGGCCGCAAGCTGCGGCGCCAACGCTGGGCCGGAACATATCCAGCGTGCGCATAGCCAACAAGAATCCATCGCCTTCACCGCCAACCATGTCCTCCGCGGGAACACGACAGTCTTTGAATTCAATTTGTCCGATTGGATGTGCAGCGATCATGGGCGTGCGTTCGACAACACTGAAGCCGGGAATCCTTGCGCCCACCACAAACGCCGACAACGAAGCACGGCCGTTGGCTTCGGCCCCTGTTCTTGCAAACACAGTGTAGAAATCCGCCACACCCGCGTTTGAGATAAAACGCTTGGCGCCGTTGATGACATAAGCGTCACCATCACGTTGCGCCGTCGTTTTGATTGCGGATACGTCCGACCCGGCCTCCGGTTCGGTTAAGGCGAAAGCTGCGACTGCTTTGCCTTCCGCGGCGCGGGAAACCCAAAAATCGCGAACATGTTCGGGCGCCGCCTGGCTGATTGCATAGGTGCCTAAGCCCTGCATGACAAAAGCCAGGTCGGCGAGCGCGGAAGAATACGAGAGGGTCTCGCGGATCAAACAGATGGCGCGAACGTCGGGCTTCCTTGCCGGTGACGAGACAACGAATTCCAGCACGCCTGCCTGCCCCAGGCTTGCGACATATCCGCGAAGCCGCGCATCCACATCTCCATCTTCATCCTTCGTTCCATCAATTTCCTGTCCAACGAAAGTGTCGAGGTCAGCCGCGAGGTTACGATGTTCGTCGGCGAGGAAGGGAAGTTGTTGAATGAATTTATCGGTCATGACAATCAGCAATCACTTGAACTTCGGTTCTCGCCTGGCAACAAAC
>DASQKG010000311.1:0-2596 GCA_035630655.1 Pyrinomonadaceae bacterium | reverse complement strand
GTTGGATTTCGCCCGCCGGTTGGCTGCGCGAAATAAGCCGATCTCGCTTCGTTTTGTTCTGGTTCCTGGATTAACCGACGACGCCAACGACATCGCTCAAATCGCAAAGTTCGCCGCCGGCCTTGGCAATGTCGAGCGAGTGGATGTCCTGCCGTTTCATCAGATGGGTAAATTTAAATGGAAGAAACTCGACCTCAACTACACACTCAATAACACAGAGCCCGCGCCCCATGAATTAGTTGAACGCACTTGCGCTCAGTTTCGTGCAGAAGGACTCAAGGCTTATTAGATGGAAAGTAACTTATTGACCAAAGCACTGTCAGTATTGACAGTGGCAGGCATTCCAACTCAAAGATAGACTTAACGAGAATATTAGGAGGTTGAAAACCATGCCCACGGCCACGGCCAGTGCGACCCCGCAAGAACTGATTTCCAGCTTAGTCGAGATAAGCACGCTCGACACTCTATACAGAGACCTTTTCTTTCAAAGGGCGCTCGAATTAATGTCCTCAGTGCTATCCCAGGATGGTTATCGGAATGTAAAAGCGAGTGCGGCCTCACTCGGAATGCGTGAGCAGCAGTTGAGGGGTGCCATCGAGCGCGGCGACTGGAAGAAAACCGGCGAGCTAACGGAACTGGTACGAGGGATACGAGAATCAGTCGCCAGGGCCAGCCAATCAATGGGGTTGGCAGCGGCTGTCTACGATGGCCTCACTGATATCCCGATCGACCCATTCTCTCCCGGATTTCACGTTTTCGTACAAGGCTCAGCTGAGACGCTCCGGGAAGGGCGAAACCGTGCGATTTCAATTCTCTCTGCGCTTGAGCGGACGGACTCATCCAGACGGGATTTCTATGCTCGCCGTCGCGCCGATTTTCAAGCTCTTGAGGTAGGCACGCCAATTGAGGAAAAGAAGAAAACGGCGCCTGCTGCCGCAGATCTTCAACAGGCGGCTCTGAGCGCTCTTGACTCCGGCGACCTCTCGCAACTCAATCGTCTGCTTGAAAAGCTAAAGCAAACGTCTGAAGCCAAGGAGGAGAAACAGGAATCTGCTGAAGTCAGGGTGACGGAAGCAGCGGAACTCGGTGAGGACTTGCTTTGCACCTTCTCTGAGGCGACGCTTTCTGCCGCCAACCAGCTTGGCCTCGCACCTGCACAAACCCGTTCGCGCCGGCAATTCGCTTCTCTCGTCCCATATGGTTGGCAACCGTCGTTCATGAAGAACGAGAGCAAGCAATGGGCGAGAGACCAGGTGACACAGCTGATGGGTTCCACTGATGCCGCCACCAATGTCAAGGACGCGATTGAGCTGTATTTGCTTAATCCGTTCATGAATTCCGGCGGTACGCGCTACCAGGTCTGCCTGGTTGTAGAAGACTTGCTGCTTGAGGACTTCCCGGATCCAGAGCCGAGGTCGGAAATGGAACGCACCGGACTACTCTCAGCCCTAGGTCTTGAGACCCGTTGGGGGCTCTCGCGCATAGAAATTGAAAACGCGCTACTACAAAATGGTCCAAAGATTCTGAAGGAGACACTTAAACTCGACCCGGAAGCGTTCCGCCTGGTTGCGATTCCACCGGACATATATACACACCTTGCGCCGGAACGAGGTTGGGGACAGAAAGAGATGTGGACTCACTTCGACGGCTATTGGATTCACGAAGGCGGGAAGTTACAGGCCCTCGCGGGGGGCGACAAACGATTCGGCGGCACTCACGATGTAGTCGGTTTCAGTCCCAGCTACTCTAGTAACAAAATCCTGGCTCGCTTTGCCGTCGTGCAACGAAAGCGGATGATGAGCTGGCATCAAAGGTGACTTGTCAGAACGAATACAAGTATCCAAGGCTGACCCAGTTCAGCTTCTGGTCCGAAGATGGCTCCCTAAACCAATCCGTCAACACCCTTCGATACTCGAGGGCGAACGTGAAATTGGGGGAGAATTTATACTGGCCGTTTACCATGTAGGTTTGGTTGCGCTTGCGAAGGCCGACAAGCAGATCTTGATCGCGATTGTTTTCGATTCCATAACCAAAATTCATACTGAAGTTCTTCAACGATCCTTGATAGCCCGTGGGCGCTTCACCATGCACCTCGAACCAGCCGCCAGTGGAGTTGACACCTCTCGCGCGGCCGTTAATCACCACAGCGCTCTGGGCGATATTGCCTGAGAATATTCCCAAGGCGCGACCATGAAAAGCCTCACCGGTGATACGGAAGCCCGAGGAGAGCCAAACATTTGCATCTGCGTTTACGCCGTAGGAATCGATCGGACTGCGCAACGTTGTACCCTCGGGATCTCCCACAACGCCGAGCAAGCGGGAATAATGACCGCTCACGCCTGCCGATGACTCTTTGCCGTGACTGGCCGTCGTGAAACCGACGCGGCCTTCAAAAGCGGGCAGCGAACCTCGCTCGCCCAGCCCGATCAATCGAAAGGCAGGATTACCGGAATTGTCCCCCGCGTTTGGATCGAGGATCGCCGCCGTGAAGATGAGCTTCGACTTCTCACCCTCGCGATGCTCATAGCGTATCTGCGGCATTCGGTTCCAAAGATTGCCTGAAGTCGAAAAACCGGGAATTGCAAATGACGCCAGC
>DASQKG010000310.1:0-9831 GCA_035630655.1 Pyrinomonadaceae bacterium | reverse complement strand
TGGTCGAATATGACCCGAAATCACTCAAGGCGATTCCAGCACTAGCGGAAGCGTGGGACATCAATAACGATTACTCCGAGTTTGTCTTCCACCTGCGCAAAAACGCCCGGTGGTCCAATGGCGATCCGATTACCGCTCAGGACTTCGTTTACAGCATCCGCCGCGCCCTTTCGCCTGAGCTATTGTCTCGGTCGGCATCAAATGCCTACCACATCAAAAACGCTCAGGCATTCAACCAGGGCTCGGTGTTTGTCTTTGACCCGGTAAGCAAACAGTTTCTCCTGGAAAAGGACCTCGCCGGAGAGAGTCCCGAAACAGACATACTCAGCCAAAAGCTCCTTGGGCCTGATGAGAAGGAATACTCGTCAGGCCAGTCTGCTCCTGATACCGCTTTTCATCAGTTGATGCATTCGCCCGCCAGAGTGGTTTTGCCCGGACCGGAAGCCAAACGCGCTAAGTTGGTGTCAGCCAATCCGAAGTTACAAGCCGCGCTGGCAGGCAAGGAGTTCGTCAAAGTTAAAGGTGAAGACATCGGGGTAGAGGCAATCGACGATTACACCGTTCGAATCTCACTTTCGCAACCGGCGCCGTATTTCAGCGGACTTCTGGCGCAGTCGGTTTTCCGTGTGGTTCCGCGTGAGGTCATCGAGAAATTCGGCCGCCAGTGGACCGACCCATCTCATATCGTGAGCTGTGGTCCATTCAAACTAAAATCGTGGAAGCCGTATAACGAAGTGGTCGTCGAGCGTGATCCAATGTACTGGGATGCGGGCAACGTGCATCTCGATGAGATCCGGTTTTACGTTTCCACTGACCATCCGACGAGTATGAATCTCTACAGAGTGGGATCCGCCGATGCTGTTTTGAATCACTCTGTTCCCAACGCGTGGTTGGACGTCGTGCGCGCCAAGAAAGACTTCATGTTAGGTGCAGAGGCGGCCATAACCTACCTTTCGATGAATGTTACCAGACCGCCAATGAATGACCTTCGAGTGCGCAGGGCGTTTAATATGGCGATAGATAAGGTTACGTACTCAAAGCATAAGCGCACTACAGTTCCTTTATCCGCGTTCACTCCGTCGGGCATATTTGTTGGTTACCCGCAGCCCAAAGGGGAGGCGTTTGATCCGGAGCTGGCGAGGGAATTATTAGGAGAGGCGGGTTATCCGGTTACTCAAAGATCTGATGGCACGTATGAATGCCCAAAGTTTCCCACGAGCGAGGTAGCGTTGTTGTTTGCCAGTCACTCATCCAACAAAGCCCTCTCCGAATTCATGCAACAGCAGTGGAAACAAAATCTCGGTATTACCGTGCCCTTGAACAGCATGGAGTTCAAGACGTACATGGCCGCGCGACCAAAGCTCGAGTACAAAGGCTTAGCCCTCACAATCTGGGGCGGCGATTATATGGATCCAGTTACGTTTCTGAATATCTTTCTGACGAACGGTTCCGACAATGGCACGGGTTGGTGGGAACAGAAGTACGCAGATATGCTTGAAGAAGCGAACCATATACTCGATCCACAGAAGCGCTACGAGCTTTTGGCGAAGGCTGAGAAATACATGCTTGACGCCCAGCCCGTCATTCCGATTGAGACGCCATCTGTTAACTGGGTTAAGAAACCCTATGTGAAAGGCCTTTACCCAAATCCGCTTTCGCTTTTCGCATGGAAGTTTGTCTACATCGAGCGCGATCCGTCGAAATGGGATTATTCCACGCCGAGCTTGAGTGACTAGTGGTACTACAGGCGTACGTACAAGCTTTAGCTTGCCGCGTGAGGAAGAAACTAGTCGAAAGCTGACGAGCACGGTCGCGAAGACGCAACCTAACAGTTGTACTCTATACGCCTTTTGCTACCGGACTTCTAAAACCAAGACAGGCAGCAGCGCCTGTCCTACCTTATGCTTCGCTTCATTATCCGACGCCTGATTATTACGATTCCAACAATCCTCGTGGTGATCACGATTACCTGGGGGCTCGTGCGGTTGGCGCCCGGAAATTTCTACACCGGAGACAAGCCACTACCCAAAGGAATTGAAGCTAACATCCGCGAACAATACGGTCTGGATAGACCATGGCATCAACAGTACCGCCTCATGCTGTGGCGCATAGTTAAGCTCGACTTCGGTACCTCGCTAACCTACGAAGGGCAGTCGGTCAATGGAATCATCGCGAGGTCGCTTCCGGTTTCAGCGAGCGTGGGTATCCTCGCCTATCTGTTGGCGCTTGTCGTGGGCGTTGTCATAGGATCCATAGCCGCGCTCAGGCAAAACACTATTTGGGACTACGGTTCAATGGCCCTGGCCATGCTGGGGATCTCGATTCCCAACTTTGTGCTTGGGCCGATTCTGGTTCTGGTGTTTTCTTTGGTCCTTTACTGGCTTCCGCCGTCGCGTTGGGAGGGATTTCCCAGCCGCAACCTGATCCTTCCCGTACTTACTCTGTCTGGAGTCTACATGGCATATATCGCCCGGCTCACCAGAGCAGGGATGCTGGAGGTGTTGCGGTCAGACTACATTCGCACGGCCCGCTCGAAAGGGCTGAGTGAAAGCCAGGTTGTAATTCGCCACGCTCTGCGCGGAGGGCTTTTACCTGTAGTTTCGTTTACTGGACCGGCGCTGGCTTTTCTGCTGACCGGCACAGTCGTCGTCGAGAAAATCTTTGTGCTGCCAGGCTTGGGAAACTACTTCATACAGGCTTCGCTTAATCGTGACGAGCCGCTACTCATCGGCATTGTCGCGTTCATCGCCATCGTACTGTTGCTGATGAATTTGCTGGTAGACATTGCTTATGCATATCTGGATCCGCGCATTCGGTATTAGTAGGACAGACATTCCTGTCTGTCTTCGTGACGGTACATAGAAGATAGTTACCACAAGCCACGTGACGTAGGAGAGAGTTTACTGTTCACATAAAGAAGGCTAACCCAAGACAGGCAGGAATGCCTGTCCTACATAAATGGACGAGCATCCCAATCCTCCACATGATCCCAGCAAGCCGGATGAACCAGCGCTGACTCCGCTGGGGACGCCACCGGCCCCGCCTGTGCGTGAGCGCTCGGGAGACATAATTCACACGGCGCCAGAACTGGCGATCGCGGAAGCGGATGTATGCTTGGCCGAACTTGGTGAACATATTGCGGGGTCGTCACTCTGGCGCGATGCCCGGCGCAGGCTGTTGAGAAACAAACTGGCCGTCTTCGGATTATTCGTGGTGACCCTCGTTACGGTGGCCTCCTTCATTGGGCCATATCTGCTTCAGTTAATCACGGGGCAAACGCCGGACTACATTCCATCCGACGCTGCACTGATAAAGTCGTTCCCTCCATTCAGCGCCCCCGACGGATCATTCTCCTGGAGACATCCGATGGGGACTGACAAACAGGGAAGGGACCTTCTGGCATTAACTCTTCAAGGCGGCCAAATTTCTCTTACGGTGGGAATCATTTCAACCTTGATGTCCCTGATCATCGGAGTAAGCTACGGCGCGATTGCCGGTTATCTCGGCGGCCGGATCGATAACCTCATGATGCGCCTGGTCGATGTCCTCTACGCACTTCCTTATCTCATTCTGGTAATCGTGCTGTTGGCGATGTTTAAAAGCCAAACTGCACGCGGTCAGCTCATCCTGCTGTTTATCGCGCTGGGCGCAGTCTCCTGGTTGACGATGGCGCGGATCGTACGCGGCCAGGTGCTGTCTTTGAAGAACCAGGAGTTTGTACTCGCGGCGCGCGCGACGGGCGTTTCGACACCACGAATTGTCTTCCGGCACATCGTGCCAAACACGTTGGGCCCCGTGATCGTCTATGCGACGCTGACAATTCCGACAGTTATGCTCCAGGAGGCATTTCTTTCGTTTCTCGGATTCGGTGTACAGCCGCCAATGGCTTCGTGGGGAAATCTGGCCAGCGAGGGAATCCAGAACATTGGTATCTTCCCATGGCAACTCGTGTGTCCGGGTGTCACCATGGCTCTGACGCTCTTTTCTCTAAACTTTCTGGGTGATGGATTACGCGATGCTCTTGACCCGCAAATGCGGAACACCTGAGGGCATGCGCTACTCATAGTAGTTGGGCTCGTGCTGAGAAAATCTATCGTGCAGAGGGCGCACTCCAAGGAGGCGCCTCTTCCGCACCCGATGCGGCAAGGCCGGCAGGCTGCGATTTTGATATGACCACCAGCAACGGACATCTGCTCGAAGTCAGAGACCTACGCACCTACTTCGATACTGAAGACGGCGAGGTCAAAGCCGTCGACGGCATCTCGTTTCAGCTGCGACGCGGCGAGACGCTGGGCATCGTAGGCGAGTCCGGCTCAGGTAAATCTGTCACCAATCTCTCGGTCATACGCTTGATTCCGGAGCCACCGGGCAAAATTGTTTCCGGCGAAGTCCTGTTTAATGGCGTTGACATTCTGGGACTGAGTGAAGAAGAGGTGCGCAAGATTAGAGGCCGGCGCATCGCGATGATCTTTCAGGATCCAATGACTTCGCTCAACCCGTTCATGAAGGTTTCCCGGCAGTTGATGGAGATCACTCAACTGCACCTCGGCCATTCGAAAAACCAGGCCTATGCGCATGCGATAAAAATGTTGGAAAAGGTAGGCATGCCTGACGCGCTGTCACGCGCCGATTCTTATCCTCATGAATTCTCAGGCGGAATGCGCCAGCGAGTGATGATTGCCATGGCGCTCTCTTGCGCGCCGGAGCTTTTGATTGCGGATGAACCTACCACCGCACTCGACGTAACGATCCAGGCGCAGATACTTGAATTGATCAAGACACTGAAACAGGCGACGGGCACCAGCGTCATCCTGATCACACACGACCTCGGAGTCGTGGCCGGGATGACGGATCACGTGATCGTGATGTATGCGGGCAAGGTCTTTGAGCAAGCCACGACTAAAGAACTCTTTGCCACTCCCGGTAACCCGTACACGAAGGGATTGCTTCGGTCGGTCCCTGACCCTGTGAGCGATAAGGGCGAGTTATACCAGATTCCAGGGTTACCCCCTGACGTCGCGCACTTACCGGCAGGTTGTCCTTTTGCGCCGCGTTGCGAAAGAGCGGAGGAGATTTGCAGTCGTGAGTTTCCGCCTTTTGTAGAATTGACGCGCGACCACTATTCCTTGTGTCACTTCGCTCACGAGGTTTATGCGGAAAGTAAGACTCAGGCTGGAGGCTAGCCAGTTTAGTGGGTTGAATAGTTAGAGGTAGGAAGGGTGGCTTGCCCCCGCTGACCTTTCGCTGCGGGTCGGATGCGTTATCAGGTTGAACATGAGCACTGAAGAGAACGACGTCGACATAATGAAACCTCCTGTGCCGAAGCCGGAGGCCGAACCCTTGATCGCTATCCGCGATCTTAAGGTTCACTTTAAACCCACCGGACGCCGAAGCGGTGTTGTCAAAGCTGTTGACGGCGTTACGTTCGACATCTTTCCCGGTGAAACGCTGGGCCTGGTTGGCGAGTCAGGTTGCGGCAAATCAACTCTTGGCCGCGCAATACTACGTCTCACTGAACCCACCGCAGGACAGGTGTTTTATCGCAACCGCGATCTGGCTGATTTGTCAGGACGAGAATTGCGGAAGCACCGCAGGCATCTGCAGGTCATCTTTCAAGATCCGTATTCGTCCCTGAATCCGCGGATGACTGTAGGCCAAATCGTAGGAGAACCATTGGAGACGTTTCGCATTGCCAGCGGCAAAGAGGCGGAGCAACGAGTGCAGGAGCTGCTGGAAACTGTCGGACTAAGCAGGCGCTTCATCAAGCGCTATCCTCACGAATTCTCCGGGGGCCAGCGCCAGCGCATTGGCATCGCTCGCGCTCTCGCCGTAGATCCTGATTTCATCGTCGCCGACGAACCTATTTCCGCGCTCGACGTTTCTATTCAAGCGCAGATACTGAATTTACTCGAGAAGCTTCAGCGCGAGAAGAATCTAACTTATCTCTTCATTTCGCATGACCTGCGCGCCATTCGTCACGCGTCCGATCGAGTTGCGGTCATGTATCTCGGCAGGCTGGTTGAGGTGGCAAACGCAGAGACCATCTATTCGGATCCGTTGATGCCGTACACAAAGGCACTAATCTCGGCCGTACCTGTGCCCGATCCAACCATTGAGGCGACTCGCCGGCGAATCGTGCTGCAAGGAGACGTGCCTTCGGCAATAAATCCTCCGCGAGGCTGTCGTTTCCACACACGCTGCCCTTACGCGATTGAGGCGTGCAGGGAAGTGGTGCCGCCGCTCGTTGAAATCAAGCCAAACCACTTCGCTGCCTGCATCAGGATCAGTCCCGAGCAACCCGATATCGATAAAGTTGCTGCCAACGAGGCTCCCGGCCTCTCGGCCGCGCTTGAAGCAGCAAACGAGGCCGCGATTCAATAATCCGGTGTAATCCCGCTCTTGCCCGCCTTCTGGCAGCCTGCCTTGCATGAAAAGGACACGTCATTCGTCGTTTACCCATAGGGTGACTTGTCCTGTTTGCGCCAGTATTCCATCATCCGTCGCTCCGCAGGAGCAGAATGTTTATAGGCACAGCCATTAATTTCATGAAGCGCTCCAGGGGAGCGCAATGGTTCCCGGCAGTGAGTATGCGTGACGGTTCCGCTCCTGGCGCGAAGAGAATCTTTTGGGGTCTGCGTTCTATAAACATCTGATCCACCGGACCAAGACGCCAGGTAAGAACGAGTTCAATAAAACACGAAGTTGACAAGCCGTCCTAGTAACTTCCGTAAAGAGAAGTCGATGAAGAAAGACTCCACAGCATCGCCCGAAGTTTTGACGGTACAAGCGGGCGGAATTCCGCAGGAGCGTCCTGATGAAGCACCGCCAGGCTGGGTAGGCGTGCAGGACGAGATTGCCGGCGACAGCGGCTTGGCCGTTCTGCTTGTCGACGGATATCAGCCCCCGGCCCTCGTCGTTTCCAACAACAACTCCATTTGTCACGCCTTTCAGTCGTCGCCCAAACATGTTCGCCTTTGCGATCCGTTTTGCGGCGCCGCTCATCAACGCGCGATGAGCGCGGGCTCGAAGGTGGAGTATAAATGCCACGCTGGCCTTCAGTGTTTCACCATGCCTGTGCAGATTGGTGGGCGGCAAGATCTGGCAGTAATCGGAGGCCGTGCGTTCACCTCAGCAGGGGACTACCGATCGCTGATAGAGCGATTTCGTGCGGGGGAGCTAAATGAATTGCTCAGCCGCAAGCCGTTCGAGAATGTGGTCTTTGCGGAGGCTGACAGACTGGAGAAAGCATCTAAGCGGATTGAAAAGGCAGCCCGCGCGACGACAGTCCAAAGTGCAGCCACAGAAGTCCAAAGTCCAAAGTCCAAAGTTCAAAGTCGAAGCGCGGTTTCAAGCCGAAGCGGGACTTCCGTGATCGACCACCCCCTGGTGGGCTCAAAAGTCGGTGAGAATGTCCCGGATGTCCGCAACGCCGTTCCTGCGGAACGGCAAACCTCGGACCTGCAACGCGAGCTTGATCGACTTAGAGGCGAGCTCGAGTATCGGACCAGTTTGGATGAATCTCTGCAGAATTTTCTGGAGCGTATAAGTTCGACTGACGCGGAGGAGACGTACAAATCGATTCTGACTCACTCCCGCCAATTGCTTAAGGCGGACCGCGCTTCGTTATGGGTATTCGACGAAGGAGCCGGCGAGATTGTCTTGCGAGCGAGCGCGGGGCTTCCGTCCGAGGTTGGCGCGGACACGAGGACGCGATTGGGTGACGGCGTCTCAGGAAAAGTCCTGCAGTCCGGTCAGCCGCTGGTAGTTGAAAACGTCGACAACTCTGCATCAGGCCCCGCACCGGCATCACGAAACTACCGGACGAAATCTTTTATTAGTTATCCCTTAACAATTGGTTTGCGCAAAATCGGATTGCTAAACGTTACTGACAAATCCAGCGGCGGACACTTTAACCATATAGATCTTAGCTTGCTCGAAC
The DNA here is from genome assembly GCA_035630655.1 of Pyrinomonadaceae bacterium. Lineage (GTDB taxonomy): Bacteria > Acidobacteriota > Blastocatellia > Pyrinomonadales > Pyrinomonadaceae > PSRF01. Next base: position 1,892 of record DASQKG010000310.1, on the reverse strand, counting down.
TTATCGGCCCACAGATCGCGGTGGCGCTGGAACGCGCGGAATGGCAGGAGCGCGCCACGCAGTTCCAGTTGATGTCGATCACCGATCCGCTCACCGGCTTATTGAATCGTCGTTATCTCGAAGAACGCTTGACTGAAGAGCTTAATCGCTCCAAGCGTTACAGCTACTCCATGAGTTGTTTGATGATCGACATCGATGACTTCAAGCAATACAACGATCGCAATGGCCATCAAGCCGGCGATGTCGCATTGAAGATCACCGCTCACAGCCTGAAGGCCGCGCTCCGCTCCGCTGACATCGCCTGCCGTTATGGCGGCGAGGAGTTTTGCATTCTGTTGCCGCAAACGTCTGTTACCGAGGCCGGTGTGATTGCAGAGCGCATGCGGCAGAAGGTCACCGAGACGGATTACCCCTACGGCAAGTCGCAACCGATGGGCACTGTCAGTATCAGTATTGGGATCTCCACCTTTGCCAGACACATCGACACCGCCGAGAGCGTCATAGCCGCAGCCGACCGAGCGCTTTACAACGCCAAGCGTCACGGAAAGAACCGCATCGAATTTTACGTTGATAACCTCACCAGCACGGCCAGCAAATGAACGGAAGCACTTATGAGGAAATGCGGCAGATCCTCGGCCGCGTGCGGCGCGAAGAGTTTGTCGGCAGGACGGCGGAGCTCAAACGACTTGTTGCCTGCGCTATGCAAGCACACGAAAGTCGTGGACTTCTCATTCTTTCCACTCCGTTGGGCGGCGTCTCCGAGTTGCTTCGCCAGGCTTACGATCAACTATTCAATGTGCGAAGCGGCGCCGTACCTGTTTATTATGCGCTGCCTCAGGGCGACGCCACCGCCGTCAGTGCGGCAATTGAGTTTCTCAACACTTTCCTGCTCCAGTACATTGCCTTTCGCCGGGACGAGCCTTCGCTTTGCCACCTATCGTTGACACTCAACGAGCTGGTCCAACTTGCTCCAACGACGGATCTTGACTGGATTGAAGACCTGATCAACGACTACAACCAGCAACGCTTCGCCGATGATGACCGCGAACTCGTGCGTTTGTGTCTGACCGCGCCCAGACGCGTTCCCGCGTCCTTTGGTCGCGCTTTTGTGATGTTCGACGCGGGGCATTTGAAGATAGATGCGGATTCGGATGTAGCGCTGCAAACCGAGATTGTCAGGTCACTGACCTTTTGCGGGCAGCCCTTTGTTTTAGCTGGATTACGCCGTCAAATACTGGGAACGGTGGAACGCGCCGGCGGAAACACCGATTGCGTAGACCAGCTTCATCTGGAACGACTCACGGACGAAGAGGCCCGCACACTGGTTCTCATTATCGCTGATCGTCTTCACGTCAGGATCAATGAGCAGACTCGAGATCTGCTGGTCCAACAACTTGGAGGCAGTCCGTTTTATATAACTTCCATACTCAAGGCTGCTCATGAAAAACACCTGGCCCTGGATTCTTATTTCGCTTGCGAGCGTTTATATGTAGATGAATTATTAGGTGGACGACTCAACCGGTATTTCACCTTTGTGCTCGAACGCATCGCTCCCGAACCTGACACCAGACGCGCGGTGGTCAACTTGCTTTGCGAAGCGGTCCCCGCCGGACGTCGCACTTCCTCTTTTGAGGCCTGGCGCAAACGATTAGCACTTGAGCCGGAAGAAGTTGAGCCCTTGATCAGCCAGCTGCATGCTGAGGAACTCATCAATTGGGATGGCGAGTCCATCGACGTTGGAGGTGGGCCAACTCCCTGGAGGGACTATTTAAGAACCCGCTTTCGCCTGGATGCACTCCGCGAGCCCCGCGCACTGGTGGTCGGAGATCTGATGGCGGAAGCCCTGAAGCGTGCTCCCCAGACCATCGCCCACCATTATCGGCGCGTCGCAA
>DASQKG010000309.1:0-4663 GCA_035630655.1 Pyrinomonadaceae bacterium | reverse complement strand
AACACATCACGCTGTGGGAAAAACAGAAGGAACGGTCGTGAGTCTGGAGTCGTGAGTCTGGAGTTGGAGACCCGCTGAGCAAACAACCGATAGTTTCGACGAGGTCAGCGAAGAAGAAGGAGACGATCCACGAAGCACACGAATCAACACGAAAAAGCTTTAGCGCGTTTTCGTATGATTCGTGGATCGTAATTAGCTCCTTCCCACGATCGAAAACCCACCTCTGACGCCAAGACTCAAGACTCTAGTGCTACAATGCCCACCGGCATGCATCTCTTCCTGACAGCACTCCAAGCTGACTTCCACCTGCTCCCTCCAGTTTTCTTTTACGTCGCCGCCGGATTGTTTGGTGTGGTCATCGGCAGCTTTCTCAACGTAGTCATCCACCGGCTGCCGCGTGAAGAGTCGATTGTATTGCCCAGTTCACGTTGCGCTTCGTGCGGGGCGGCGATTGCCTTTTACGACAACTTGCCGGTTATCAGCTATTTCGCGCTGCGTGGACGTTGCCGCTCGTGCAAGACATTCATATCAGCTCGTTATCCGGCCGTGGAAGTGTTAACCGCCCTTTTGTGGGTCGCAGTATTTTGGCGAGACGGCTTGAGTTGGGCCTTGCCATTCGATCTCGCCTTCGTCACGGCGGTTGTCGCACTGATCTTTATCGACGCGGAGCACATGATCTTGCCGAATGCGATCACCTATCCGGGAATCGTATTCGCTCTCATTGCCCGCCTTGCGATTCCCTTCCTGACCGGCCAACCGCATTTCGACGATCTGCCGATGCTGATGAACGGTACGCTGGCGGGAATGCCAATGTGGGCCGCTTCACTGGTCGGCGCAGTTGTTGGAGCGTTTGTCGGCGGCGGGTCGCTTTGGTTAATGGGCTGGGCTTGGGAAAAGCTGCGCGGCATTGAAGCTATGGGATTGGGTGACGTAAAGATGATGTTTATGGTGGGCGCGTACCTCGGATGGCGGCTCACCATCTTGAATCTGTTTCTCGGTGTGTTGTCGGGCTCTCTGATCGGTATCGCGTTGATGATGCGGCAGGGCAAAAAAAACATGCAGATGCTTTTGCCGTTTGGTGTGTTTTTGGGTATCGGCGCCATCGCGTCGCTGTTGATCGGGTCCTATATCGTTGAATGGTACGCCGGACAATTCCGTTAAACCATTCCAATGTCCAAAGTCCAATGTCCAACAGTCGGACTTGAGAGGCCCGCAGTTCAGAGTTCATCAAGCTTTAGCTTGTGTCGCTGCGCAAGACGCAACCTGAAGGTTGAACTCTGAATTACGCGCCCTTGTTCACCTGACTTGGACTTTGGACTTTGGACTTTGGACAGGTCCTTATGACACGCAACCGCTACCAATTCGGCCTGACAATCCTGACCGGGTTCTTCCTGCTCGCAACGCTCTTCGCCATTCTTCTTTATGCTGTAACGCCGGCAACGCCGGTCACGCGCGGTCCACTATTTCTCACAGTCTTTGTCGCAGTACTGCTTGGCAGTCTGGTCTGCATAATTTTTTTTCTGCGCTGGCTGTTGCGACCCTATCGCCAACTTGTTGGCGAAGCTGAGCGTGCTTCGGCGCAATCCCAGCCGCTAAAGTCCAGAGACGAAGCAGAGTTTGTACTCGAGACATTTCAATCTGTAGTCGCTCAACTTCAGGAACAGCGGACGGCTCTTGAGCAGTTGAGCGCGCAAGCCAGCAAGCGTGCTGACTCCGCGGAGAAATTCAGCGAGCGCATCGTGGCGAGCGTTCCATCGGGTCTGGTGGCTTTTGATGGAGATGGCCTTTCGATGGTTATCAACGCCCCGGGACGAGCGTTGCTTGATGTTAACGGCGACACTCTTGGCCAACCGGTCTCGGCGGTTCTACAAAACATTCCCCAACTGGCCGAGATGGTTCAGCAGTGCCTGCAGAGTGGCCAAATCTATCGTCGTGAAGAAATTGAGACCATAACGCCTGAGAAACTGGCCCGTCGGATTGGGGCTACCGTCGCGCCTATTGATTTACTGCCGGGACAGGGTGGACGCGGCGCCCTATGTCTTCTCACCGACATCACCGAAGTTACTCAACTGCGGGAACAGGTCGCTTTGAAGAACAACCTCGAAAGCCTCGGCGAAATGTCAGCAGGCCTGGCCCACGAATTCAAAAACGCGATTGCCACGCTTCAGGGTTACATACAACTTCTGCAGAGCCAGAAGCTGGATGAACAGTCGCGTAGCACCGCCTCTTCCCTTTTAAACGAGGTGCGCAACCTGGCCGATATGGTCACATCTTTCCTGAACTTCGCTCGGCCGCAACCGCTGCAATTGGACGAAGTAAATCTGGATGAATTAATTCAGGAGTGTGCGAGCGAGCTCGAATCGTTCTACAAAACCCTCGACGTTGAACTGTCGATCAGCCATCCGGTCCGTTTAGAGGATTCGTCATGGGAAAGAATTGTGATTCGCGCGGACGAGCGCATGTTGCGGCAGACCCTGCTCAACCTGATGCGAAACGCCGCGGAAGCAATTCCCGCCGGTCGGAGCAATCGCAGGGTTGAGGTTAGTTCGACGTCGCAAGAGAAGGGTTGGGCGGTAGTTGAGATCAAAGACACAGGGGAAGGTATTCCTGCTGCCGACTTGCAGCGTATCTTCATTCCCTTCTTTACTACCAAGGCAACGGGTCATGGGGTGGGGCTTGCGCTCGCGCACCGCGTCATAACTCAACATGGCGGTACGCTCACGGCCCGGAACGCGAAGGACGGCGGTGCAGTGTTTACTGTTCGACTGCCTGAGTGAGCTGACATTTTTATTCAAGACCGTAACTCCCGCGCCAGAACGTCTACAGCCTTCGACTTCTGAAAGTGATTTCCTAATCGCCGCGGGCGCGATATTATGCCGACCTCGCGCTACAAAGCTTTGACTACAAACTCTGCGCCCATGTACCGCAAGAGTGTGGATCTTTTTTCCCCTCGCGGAGGATCTTTGGAAAGAGCCCAATCTCATTGCCCGAACCTGGGACGAGGACGGTGACCAATGCTTCCATGCCTCAAAGCTAAGGCACTCACCAGCAATCGTAAAAAGGAGGATTCAGGTCATGAACTACGATGAGCCCGAAACTCGCGAAACAAATGTAGTTGTTGACGAAGACGGAGTCCTCGCCCGGTGGGCCGACTGGCAGGGGCGAGCCAAACAACTCTCGGTTGCGGCCATCGCCAGCAACGACGAGACACCGATGATGTTCGTTTCAAACGAAGTGCTCATCGATGCAGATGATCGTGATCTTGTCGGCGACCTGGTACATAGAGGCGCCACGGTTGTGCCGAATTTGCCGCTGCAACCGGCGCCGCACGGCATCGAACGGCGTGAACTAACGGGCGAATTCCCGATGCCGGTTCGTCTGCAGTTTGCCGAGCCTCCTCGAGTTGAGCGGGCGGCCGAAACGCTGACTGAGATGTACCGCCGAAGCGATGCGGCCCGCGGCACTGTGACAGTGACCTCGGAAGGGGGTGCACGCGTAGCCGCCCTTGTGGCGCGGTTTGTCGCCGAGGGCCGGCCGATCGGACTCAATGCGGTGGGCAATTCCGACGTGATGCCGCTGGCAAGCGCCCAGGAAGGACCGGGCCCCTGGACGGGTGGCAGTGACCCGTTCGCATGGCCGGCCTTTTCAGGGCGGTCGCGCATCGTTCAGGCCTGGCATTTAATCGAATCGGTTCGCGCTGTGTCAGGGGTAGAACCAGTAGTCTGGATTGCGATTTTAGACGGAGGGTTCTGGCTCGATCCCGCCGGCGTTCCGATGATCGCTCCCGGCCAAACAGTGTCGGACTTCGGAGGCGGTATGCCTCAGATCAACTTGCTGGATGAAACCGGGGCCAGAGCCGGCGGCACCAATCCGAACAAGTGCACCGGCGGCTCGGGGTGTCCCTGGCATGCCAACGGCGTTGCCAGCGCGGCTGTAGCGGCGGTGGGCAACTCCGCTGGCGCAGCCGGGTCGGGAGGCACCGTGGGACGGCCGATGTTCTTCCGCACCAGCCTCTCCACAAGTCAGGTTTATCGCTGCCTGCAATACTGCACTGCCTGGGGCATCGACGTCCTCAATATGAGCTTCTCGATTAAGAGCTCGGAGTTTTTCTTTGGGACGACGCAATGGAATAAGGCCTTCAACTTCGCCGTAGCCAACGGCGTTGTTATGGTGGGTGCGGCCGGTAATGACAATGAGGAATTGCCGGATTACAACGTGCGGCCGGCAACTCGGACACCTGGAGTGATCACAGTGGGGGCGCTCGATGTGAATGACAATGCCCGAAGCAGCTCAAACTACGGTTCTTCGATCAGCTTATGGGCGCCCGGTGAGAACATCCCAACTGCACCTGATGGGTCAAACCCTAACGGCTCGCAGGCGTCAGGAACCTCGATGGCTTCGCCGCTTGTCGCGGGTGTAGCGGCAATGATACGTGCCGTCAATCCGTCGCTTGATTCGGTCGCAGTGAGGCAGATTCTCGTCGACACGGCATGGCCGGGCGCGGGTCGGGCATCGAGGGGAATGGATGCCCACGCTGCAGTGCTTAAGGCGCTCAATGGCACGCTCCCGAAAGATCTCTCCGAGCCTAACGACACGCCGGCAACTGCGCAGGAGCTACTCCCCGGCGGACCGGGCGGAAGTTTGCAGCCGCCCTTCCAGGGAT
>DASQKG010000308.1:0-32479 GCA_035630655.1 Pyrinomonadaceae bacterium | reverse complement strand
GTTGGCAAAGTGCACGCCGACCTCAAACGATCTGAGAAGGCGGTATTGCGAGCACAGGATCTTTCAGGCCAAACTTTCGAGCGAGAGGCAAGCGGGTTGGCTGCACGTTGTTTCCTGCACGAGACAGATCACTGTGACGGGATCCTGTTTATTCGTCACCTCAGTCCGTTAAAGAGAGACATGGTGACAAAGAAGTTCCGCAAGCTTCAGAAGGGACTGTAACGCAAACTGTTAGTTTGCGGACGACGCGCAGGTGGTCCGACTGAATTCTACCGATCGGTCCGCAAACTAACAGTTTGCGTTACATGATTTCTGACTTAACCTTAAATCCATGAAAAAGTTTCCTGTTTTATCGCTCATTTTGATTGTCGCGTGCAGCTCCTACGCGCTGGGCCACGCGCAATCTGAGAGTTCTATCACGAATATTCGCCGGCAATATGCGGCAATCAACAAACGCACCAGTCGCTTCAAGAAGGTCAAAAAAGAGTTGTCCGGCTTCTCGCTTGAAGGTGGGCAACTCATCGTCTATTTCGATGGTCCGGCAATTGTGAAGTTGGTTGCGACGCACTACGGCGAGATGGGAAGGACCTCGGAGGAGTATTACTACTTAGATGGGAAACTGATCTTCGTGTTTGAAAAAGTCTCGCATTACAACAAGCCAATGTCCGGCAAAGTCGTCCGCACCGTTGAAAACCGCTATTACTTCGATAACGATCAAATGATCCGTTGGCTGGACCAAAACCAAAAACAAGGAGACTCGACTGGCGAGGAATTTCGGTCGAAACAGAAAGACCTTCTGGAAACCTCGAACCTGTTTGTCGCCGGGGCTCGCTCGAAGACTCCGGCCATCGAAAAATGATGTAACCGAAAACGCGATCCACGAATCACTCTGGTCTGGCTTTTAGTAAAGCGCCAAAGGCTCGGGAATGTAATAGCCTGGGGCAACGCCCCAGGTAAACGTCCTTTAAGTCCCGAAGCGCTGAAGGCGCGAAATTGGCTGGATGAAGCGATCGTGCCGTGCAATCTGATTTCGCGCTTTCAGCGCTAAGAACCTCGACTCGTCGCACCTGGGGCGTTGCCCCAGGCTATTACATTCCGCGCCTTCAGCGCTGAAGAAAATACGATCACGATCGACTTTGATTCCTGATTCGCTCTAGCGAACGCGGCTCGTCACTTCATCTTCGCGATGATCTCATTAGCAAACTCAGCTGTCTTCGCTGTTCCACCGATATCGCGTGTGCGGACATTTCCTTCTCTAAAAACATCCAGCATCGCATTTTCTATCCGGTCTGCGATCTCGCGTTCGCCGAGGTAGCGCATCATGAGGATGCCCGATTGCAGCAAAGCCGTCGGGTTGGCCACTCCCTGTCCGGCGATGTCCGGCGCCGAACCGTGGACTGCCTCAAACATCGCCCCTAGCTCGCCGATGTTTGCTCCCGGCACCAATCCCAATCCCCCAATTAATCCGGCGCACAGATCCGAAACGATGTCGCCGTATAAATTCTCAAGCAGCATCACGTCAAACTGTTCGGGTCGCATGACCAGTTGCATACACGCGTTATCGATAATCTTGTCGTCTGCCTCGATCTCAGGATAGTCAGCAGCAACTTTTCTAAAGCACTCAAGAAAAAGACCGTCCGACAACTTCATGATGTTTGCTTTGTGCCCGCAGGTGATTTTCTTTCGTCCTTCTCGCCTGGCAAACTCAAAAGCAAACTTCGAAACGCGAGTGGAAGCCTTTTCGGTGATGATCTTTATGCTTTCAACCACACCCGGGACCACGACGTGTTCCAGGCCCGCATAAAGGCTTTCGGTGTTCTCGCGAACAATCACCAGATTGAGCTCCGGATAACGCGACGGCACGTTGGGAAGAGCGCGGATGGGTCGCAGGTTCGCATAAAGATCGAGCGCCTTGCGCAGACCGACGTTTACCGAAGTGAAACCCTTGCCGATCGGAGTGGTGACCGGACCCTTAAGCGCGACCTTGTTTCGCCTGATTGATTCAAGCAATTCTTTAGGCAGTGTTTCGCCAAACTTCTCCACGGCCTGCGCGCCCGCATAGTGTGTCTCCCACTCAATATCGGCGCCGGCTGCTTCGATAATTCTGACGACGCTGGCCGCCACTTCCGGGCCGATGCCGTCGCCGGGAATCAGTGTGATACGATGTTTCATATATTGTCCGTGGTTTCCGTGGTTAGTTGTCCGTAGTCAGTTGCAATTCATTTCCCCGCCCACTTACCAATTCAGTGAAGCATCAGGATAAGACTCCCACCTGACAACTGACAACTGACTACGGACAACTAACAACTACAACCGACGACAAGCCAGTAGAGATGAGCCAGCAACTAACATCTGCAGATGTCACAATTATTGGCGGCGGCGTCATAGGACTTTCAGTAGCGCGGTCATTGGCCCTGCGCGGATTGCGCAGAGTGCTTCTCATCGAACGCAGTGCGCTGGGCGCCGAGTCTTCTTCCGCCGCCGCGGGCATGCTGGCGCCTCAAGCGGAAGCAGATTGCGCGGACGATTTTTTTGATTTCAGTTGCCGGAGTCGCGATATGTATCCCGCCTTCGCCAACTCTTTGCGCGAGGAGACCGGCATCGATATCGAACTCGACACAACCGGAACTCTCTATCTTGCATTTACGGAGGAAGACGCGCTCGAGCTGGAGCAGCGTTACAAATGGCAATCTAAAGCGGGGCTCGCTGTCGAAAAATTTGACCCTGACGCAGCCAGGGCTTTTGAGCCCTGCGTAGCGCCCAATGTTGCAGCCGCCTTAAGGTTTCCCCGCGACATGCAGGTTGAAAACCGGCGGCTGATAAGTGCGCTGGCCGTTTCAAATGAACAGCTCGGAGTCAGTCTGGAAACGGGTGTCACAGTCACATCGCTAAAGGTTGAGCGCGGTAGGTTATCAGGCATCGAAACATCGCGTGGTTTTGTGGCAACGGAAAACGTCGTTATCGCCGGCGGGGCCTGGACCTCTGAGATCGGCCTAACTCATGAAAGTGATTCAGACAAAGCCTTGCCCACCACTGGCATCGAACCTGTTCGCGGGCAAATGCTCTGTTTTGAGGGAAATCCGAGAATCTGCAGCCATGTAATTTACAGCCCACGGGGCTACATCGTTCCGCGCAGAGATGGTCGTCTTCTTGCGGGTTCGACTACGGAACACGCCGGCTTTGACAAACGCGTTACTGGACAAGGAATTCATTGCATTATGTCGGCTGCTCTTCAGATCTCGCCACAGATTGGGCGGCTGCCCATGATCGATCAGTGGGCAGGATTGAGGCCGCGGGCTGCTGACGGTTTGCCTGTACTTGGTCCCTGTGCTGAAATTGGAGGGCTTTTTTACGCGACCGGGCATTATCGCAACGGCATCCTGCTGGCGCCGATCACGGGAGAGTTAATTGCCGACACAATTGTAAACAGAAACGTCGCCGCGTCGCTTAAGATCTTTTCGCCGGATCGCTTTAATCACGTATCAGTAAATTGATTTCTGCAACCAGAATGAGTTTCATCTATCAAAAGTTATTGTTAGTTATGACCGTCGTTTTAGTCACGATAGGTAGCGCGTTAGCGCAAACACCTTCGAAAGCTGAGGCGCCGCCGAAGCCCGATGTTGCAGCCACACCTGATACACGCGCGGCGAAAGTCCTGTTTGACGAAGTCAACACGTATGTTGATAAGAAGTTTGCTGAATTCAACAAGCAGAAGGTTTCCTACAGTCCTAAACTTGAGGCGCAGGTGAAGCAGGAGAAGAGAGAGTTGGCCACGAAATACGCCGCCAACCTCCAGGCTCGCTCGCTATCTGATGAGGACTCTTACTACCTGGGCATGTTGAATCATTTTGCCGGCGACGGTGATTCAGCTCTCGCAGCGATGCGCCGTTACCTGGCCGCCGAGGTAGCAGGCGGTGAAAACGCTCAGATTGCCCGCGCAGTCCTGGTGTTATACGCCACTCGAAAGAACCTGACTCCGGAAGCCGAGCGCGCGGTCGAAGCCTTCGCCAAAAATGAGCCGAAGAATTTGATCGAGTGGTTTGGTATGGAAACCTTGATCACTGAGGCATGGCGGGCATCAAAAGACTTTGAACGTATGCTGAGGCATGCGCAGGAAATGCAGAAGGTCGCGATGCTGGTAGCGGCCGACAAAAAGTTTGACTCGTTTAAGCGCGATGATTTGCTATTTAAGAGCGTTTCGCTGATTGCGGATGCTTTCACGCAGTTAAACAAAAAGGACGCGGCCATTGCAGCAGTGGCTGACTTGCGCAAGCTGGCAATCTCAATACCGTCAGGGAATCTTTTGCGTTACGCGAATATTCGGCTGGTGGGCTTGGATCGCACCATCGATCATCGCAGCGTGTTTGATGAAGTTCCCTTGAAGCCGGCGGATCTGCCCGATATCGTCGCCACTCAATGGATCGATCAAGCCCCGGTAAAGTTGTCGGCCCTGCGAGGGCAAGTGGTGCTGCTGGATTTCTGGGCCCACTGGTGCGGTCCGTGCCGGTATACTTTCCCCAAACTACAGCGATGGCACGAAGACTATAAAGACAAGGGCCTGGTCATACTCGGCATTACCAACTATTTTGGTCACGTCGAAGGGCGCAAGGTCACTCCTGCGGAAGAGCTCGCATACCTGCGCACTTTCAAGAAAACAAATCGATTACCCTACGGTTTTGCAGTCGCAGATTCTGGAATCAACGACATGAACTACGGTGTCTTTACGATTCCCATGTCTTTTTTGATCGACCGCGAGGGAAGGGTCCGTTACATTTCAACCGGAGTAAGCGAACCAGAGCTTGCTGCGCTCGACAAACGAATCCGGAAACTGTTTGAGGAATCACCCGCTCCAACGGCTGCTACAATCGATTCTCAAGGTGTGAAAAACAACCAACACTGAAGCTTGGATTAGTATTAATGGAAAACGTCACGCTATTAACAATCGGTATTTCATTTCTCGCGGGTATCCTCTCGTTTCTTTCACCCTGTGTGCTGCCTCTCGTTCCCGGCTACATTTCTTTGATTTCAGGAGTAAGCGTCGATGGTCTGAAAGAAGGTGTAAACAGCCGCAAGGCCGTCATCTTTAATTCGCTCGCGTTTAACGCCGGTCTCTCCGTCATCTTTGTTAGCCTGGGTACCACCGCCGGTCTGGTGGGCTCTGCCGTTCTCAGCAATCAATGGGTACGAATCATCGGCGGGTTAGTAATCATAGCTTTTGGTTTGCAGCTGATCGGGTTGCTGAAGATCCCCGCGCTTTATCGTGACACGCGTTCCTTCTCTGATACAAAACCGCGCGGGATGTTGGGCTCACTAACTCTGGGTATTGCTTTCGCCGCCGGTTGGACACCGTGTATCGGTCCCATTCTCGGCGGGATCATTGGGCTGGCAGCAACATCGGGTGGGTGGCGCAGTGGGTTGATACTCTCGAGTTTCTACTCCGCTGGCCTGGCGGTGCCCTTTTTATTTACCGGCATCGGTATTAATAAGTTCCTTAGCTTCTACAGAAACTTTCGCAGGCATCTGCACAAAGTAGAGGTCGTCTCAGGCGTGATTCTGATTGCCATCGGCCTGCTGGTGATGACGAACCGAGTAACCGTGCTCTCGAGTTCCTGGCTTGCCAGTGTCCTTCCAAACCTCGAATCGCGCTTAACGATTGAAGACAAATCAACCGGACCTAAACCCACAACTTCGAGTGCAAACGCCGTCCAGGCGCCGGATGTACAATTCGCCAGACTCGACGGCGGCAACTTAAAGCTTTCGGATCTTCGCGGCCGCGTTGTGGTGCTCAACTTCTGGGCCACCTGGTGTATCCCTTGTCGTTCGGAAATTCCCGCGCTCAGCGCCATGGAAAAATCTCTTGGGGGCGAAGGGTTAACCGTTGTCGGAGTTTCCTATGACGACACGGCTGACTCAATTCAGGACTTTCAAAAAGATCTCAAACAGGATTACACGGTTGTCCTTGGCGGAAAGGACGTCGGCTCGCAATTGCCTGCATCACCGCTGCCGACAACCTACATCATCGATCGCCAGGGGCGAATTCGAGAGAAATTCATTGGAGAAAGAACGCAGGCGGCATTTGAGGCTGTGATTAAACCGTTGTTGATAGAAGGCCCAGTCACTGCTCGAAACTGATCGTTTTTGGTCTGGAGGTACCCGTCATGTTGAAAAGCGCCCTGATGATTTTGATTGCTGTTGCTTTCGCACCGCTAGTGGGTCGGGCGCAAAGCGGTCATGAATACTCTCCACTGGTTGAGAAAACGGTGAACTATAAGAACTGGACTTATAAGAACCTCAAGGACGATAAGCCAGTTGATTTAAGAACACTGGTGCAAGGCAAAAAGCTTGTCATGGTGGTCTACTTCGCGCCGTGGTGTGGCAACTGGAAGCACGAAGCCCCCGTGGCTGCCAGGCTTTATGAGAAGTACAAAGACCAGGGCTTTGAAATAATAGGCGTGAGTGAGTACGGCTCGCGCGATGAGGTGCGCAATTACTTTGGACCAACCGGCTCGCCTTATACGGTCGTCAGTGAATCGGAAACCCGCGAGGAGCGTGACAAGACACCGCACTATGGTTACCGCCAGCTAACCGGAGACACGCGCAGGTGGGGCTCGCCCTGGAATATATTTCTCGAACCGGCGTTGCTTGCTAAGACCGGAGACGTTTTGACCGAGAAGGCCTGGGTTGTGAATGGCGAGTTGATCGAAGAGGACGTTGATAAGTTTATTGCTGACCGACTGAAGGCCACCACCACGGCCTCGGTCATCGAGCCATGTAAGAATTAGCGTGGCTATCAAAGTTGAAGTTCAGAGTTCAACCTTGTCCGACACACTTTAGAGTGTGTCGGACAACTCTGAACTTTGCGCCTGGGCTCCAATGCTTTATTTCTCAAGTTCCTTCCTGTTGCGCATAGTAGTTTGGGCTGCTTCACTCCTGTTGATTGGGAGTCAGGCGACTGTGCCGCAACAGCCGAAGCCAAGCCAGCCAACCACAACTACTGCAAGGCCCAGCCCGTCACCAGACGACAAAATCGATCGTCCGACCAGCAACCCTTACACAGGAAGCTTGTCGATCTTCGAAGATCCAAAACGCGCGGACAAACTCCAGATCGATCGCGTAATGGACCTTCTCGCCATGCGCGAAGGTTCTGTCGTTGCTGACATTGGCGCAGGCAGCGGGTGGTTTACCGTAAGGGCCGCGCGACGTGTAGGAACGCAAGGCCTGGTTTATGCGGTGGAAATAAATGAAGAGTACGTAAACCATATTAAGTCTCGCGCGGAGAAAGAGAGCATTCCCAACATTCGCGCGATTCTCGGCAAGGAAGACGATCCATCACTGCCGGCGGCAAGTGTTGATTCAATCCTCCTGTTGAAGACCTATCACGAGTTTTCGAAGCCGCTCAACATGCTGCGCGCGATGAACAAAGCCCTGCGCAAAGATGGTCTGCTTGGGATCATTGATCGAAACGGGGAGGGCGACGATCATGGCCTCGATCGTGACGCGGTAGTTAAGGAGGCTTCGAGAGCAGGCTTTAGTTTGGTCGCCGAGCACGACTTCGTTAAGCCCGACAACATGGATTACTTCCTGGTCTTTCGCAAAACAGCCTCACGTTGATCTTCCGAATCAGCTTCCAATCGCATTCTAAATTGTAGGGGTGGCACTCCGTGGCCACCCCATTGTTGCGACAGCTCGACGTTCTGGTCAGGTTGCGCGCATTCGTGAAGAGGGGTGCCCACGGAGTGGCACCCCTACAATTTAGGGCAACGCCGTGTTTTCGCTTTTGCGGGTTCGTTGCTAAGATTGCCGACTCTTTTGAGCTCGGTCCAGTAAAACAGTATGAAACTTCGTTTGCTTTACCATGGTCACTGTTTCGACGGCGTAGCATCAGCCGCAACCTTCACTCGTTTTTACAAAGAGCGCATACATCCCGACGCGGAAGTAAGCTATGCAGGACTGCTGCATCGACCGGGAAATCTTTTCGATCGAGAGCTGCTTGACGGAGACGAGAACGCCATCGTGGACTTCAAGTATGCGCCTTCAGAAAAACTGACGTGGTGGTTTGATCATCACGAGTCGGCCTTCCTGACATCAGACGACAAAGAGCACTTCCTCCGCGACAAGTCGGGAAAGAAATTTCTCGATGCGACTCGCAAGTCGTGTACGGAGTTTATTGCCGACGTGGCGCGGGATAAGTTTGGTTTCAACGACGAACCGATCAAGTCGCTGGTCCATTGGGCCCACATCATCGACGGAGCGCTTTACGAGTCGCCGGCGCAATGCGTGGAGTTGAAAGAACCTGCGCTACAACTGATGCAGGTTATTGAAGCGGATCCGGATGACAGTTTTGTCGAACAAGTTATTCGCGAGTTGACGGTCAAGTCGTTGGAAGAAGTTGCGGCGAGCGAGGAGGTGCGGAAGAGACTTCAGCCGATTCTCAAACAACACCTGGAAACCCTGGCGGCGATTAAACGCAAAGCTGTTTTTCAGAAGGGTGTCGTCACCTTCGATTTGGTTGATGAGGGCTACGAGGGCTTCAATAAGTTCATTCCCTACTATCTCTTTCCGGAGGCGACCTATTCCGTCGCCCTCACGCGCGGCACACAACGCACGAAGATCTCTGTGGGTTCAAATCCCTGGGCGCCACGTCCCCGCACTCACAACATCGCTAAGATCTGCGAACGCTACGGCGGCGGCGGCCATGCTGTAGTCGGCGCAATTTCGTTAAAGCCGGATGAAATAGATCTTGCAAGAGCGGCAATGGGAGAGGTTGTTGCGGAACTATCCGTCGCTTGAAAAAGTAAGTAGAATTCTGCGATGCATGGCGTCCTCCTTACACTTGACAGATTTTTGACTTGGGACACCCTATCAAAAATTTCAAGTATTCTCTCAGTAGGCGGTTTTGCACTCACTATCTGGGTTCTTCTAGAAACGCGGAAGCTAAGAACACTGTACAAACTGCGCGTTAGAGGTCCCTTGCTTATCAAAGATCTCCATAAAATGGCATCTAACCTTTCTATTTACTTGAACGACTACTTGAATTCGATTGTGCAGATTGCGCAAGAATTGGGCAAGATTGGAGTCAAGTTGAAGTCGCTGGAAGGGAAGCTCAGTGGTGGTCCAAAGAATTCGGTAAAACTCGTCCGCTCTTAAATTGACCAATGCGCAGTAAATACTGAAAATGAAGAGCAAGTCAGGAGAGTCCATATCGAAATCATCAAAGTAATAGAAGAGCTAAAGGACCATCAGAAAGACTTAGATTGGGAGAATAGATGTCTAGCGAGCGGAATAAATGGATTGAAGCAGTCGGGAAATTAATTACGCTCACTCAAGAGCGGAAACTCCCTTGGCGAAGCTATTCTTCGGAGGGTTATCTCAGCCTCTCGGGAAGAGTCGATGTCGTTTACCAAGCGGATTACAACGGAAAAACCCTCAGGCTGTATGAATCGAAATCTCGATCTGAGGGCATGTTTCCTGGACACGGCGAATGGGAAACCGAGGCCGTTCTGGAGTTAGTCGATTCAAACGGGTTATCCGTGTGGACGTTTCCGCACACCGACGCTACTGAACACTTGGTGGCCGCCGTGAAATACCAAGTCGCCGGGGTGGGTGAGTTCCTTGAAGAACTGTTAACTGTCTAGGCCACGGTTGGAGAGAATTACCGGCGACAACAAAAGTGTATTTCCTCTGAATCCATTATGCGGTTACTCAGAAAGGCTACTTGGCCATCAGCGCTTCGATTTCTTCGGCTTGTTTCGGCACTTTCGTAGTCAGAACGCGTGGGCCGTTGTTTGTGCAAAGCACGTCATCCTCAATCCGCACTCCAATGCCCAGAAATTTCTCCGGTACGTCCTTCGTGTCCGGGGCCACATAGATGCCAGGCTCGACCGTCATTACCATCCCCGGCTCAAGCGCGCGAGATTGCTTGTCGTAGTAGTAAATGCCTACGTCGTGGACGTCGATGCCCAGCAGGTGCCCGAGGCCATGCATGTAAAACTGTTTGTACTTCTCCTCCTTGATCAAATCCGCCGGTTTGCCTTTTAAGAGTCCGATACGGACCATGCCCTCAGTTAACATTTCCACCGAATGGGCCTTCAGATCATCATGCGTTGTGCCAGGCCTCACCATGTCTACACAGGAGACTTGTGTTTCCAACACCACGTCATAAATTTCGCGTTGGCCTGGACTGTAGCGGCCGTTTACGGGGAACGTGCGGGTAATGTCCGACGCGTAGCCTTTCACTTCAGCGCCCGCGTCAACCAGCAGCAGATCGCCATCGCGTAGTTCGCCGTCGTTATCGACGTAATGCAGGATGGTGGCGTTGGCGCCGGCGCCGACGATAGATGTGTAAGATGGACCAGCGGCGCCATGACGGCGGAAATACTGTTCCAGAAGCGCCTCGACTTCATACTCCTTCATTCCCGGACGCACGGCTTTCATCGCTTCCACGTGTGCTTCCGCGGCGATGTCTGCGGCCTTCTGCATTATCTCGAGCTCTTCGGGACTCTTTAACACGCGCATCTCGTGGACGATCGTGGCAGGATCGATGATCGTACGCGGTGGATGAATCGGCTTGCGGTTTAACGCGCGCATTTCCGATATCTTTCGAATGATGGAGCTGTCGAGTTCGGTGTTCACTCCAAGGCGGTAATAAAGGTTCTGCGCGCCGTCGAGAATATCCTGCAGCTTCGATTCAAACTCAGTGATGGAAAACGCTTCGTCCGCGCCAAACTCGTCCTTCGCTCCCTCAAGGCCTGCGCGACGCCCGACCCAAATTTCCTGCTCCGGGTCGCGCGGTCTGACAAACAAGGTGTATTTCTGATCTCGTCCGGGAGCGACGACGGCGATGGAATCCGGTTCCTCGAAGCCGGTCAGATATAAGAAATCCGAATCCTGTCGAAAGCGATAATGCGTGTCGTTTGAGCGAGTGGTTTCGCGTGCACTGGGAATGATGGCTAGGGATTTCTGGTCCATGCGGCGCATGAATTCAGCGAGTTGGGGTCGAATCATGGAGCTGCTCCTCGGAAATTGTTCTTTGATTTGGGAAGGCACATTGTAACCGAGCACGATGGACCTAAGGAAATTCATCTTTTGAATCCGTTTAGATAGGGTACTGGTGCCGCTTTCGCAGCCGTTTAGATCGGGCACTTGTGCCCGGTCGCGTGTGGCGGGCACAAGTGCCCCATCTAAACGAGCTTCGAAGAAAGTAGCACGGGGGACGGGCGGGCAATTGGGCCAGATTTCCTGGCAGCAAACCGGGCTTTGTTAGATAATCAGGTCCGCCAATGAGTGTTCAGGCCTTACCAATTCACACGCAGAATGCGACCGAGGTTATTTCCTACGATCCGGCGACGGGTGCGGAGATTGGCCGCGCACCGTTATCTTCAACTGAAGAGGTTGAGCGCGCTGTAGCCAGAGCTCGCGCGGCCCAGCCTGCCTGGGCCATGCTGAGGTTTAGCGAACGTGGTCGCATCATTCTGAAGGCCCGCCATTTCATGCTCGAAGAGAGCGAAGAGATCGCCCAGCTCGTCTCCCGAGAAACCGGTAAGCCGGCCACAGAAGCGCTCTCCATGGAGATCGTGCCGACGCTCGATGCGATGCATTATTTCGCGCATGCCTCGGAGAACCTCCTGCAACCGCAGAAGATCGACATCGGCCAGTACGGATTGATGGGCCGTTCGTCTCGCATTGTTTTCAAACCGCTCGGCGTAATCGGAATTATCTCGCCGTGGAATTTCCCGCTCGCTACACCCGCTGACGAAATCGTGATGGCGCTGATGGCAGGAAATGCAGTGGTACTCAAACCCAGCGAGTTGACGCCTCTAATCGCTTTAAAAATCGGAGAGCTTTTCAGACGAGCTGGTTTACCGTCGGGCCTGCTGGAGATTGTAACCGGAGATGGGGGCACCGGCGCCGCGCTGATCGACGCTCGGGTCGACAAGATCATGTTCACAGGAA
This sequence comes from Pyrinomonadaceae bacterium, assembly GCA_035630655.1. Lineage (GTDB taxonomy): Bacteria > Acidobacteriota > Blastocatellia > Pyrinomonadales > Pyrinomonadaceae > PSRF01. The sequence continues at coordinate 20,527 of DASQKG010000308.1, read as the reverse complement.
GCGTGGACACCGGTAAACGTGTCGCCCAGGCAGCAGCAAAGTATCTGACTCCTGTCGTCCTCGAACTCGGCGGGAAAGACCCTATGATTGTTCTCGAAGACGCAGACATTGAGAATGCCGCGCGCGGCGCTGTTTGGGGCGCGTTTGCAAATTCGGGACAGGCTTGCGCCTCAGTTGAGCGATGCTACGTGCAGGAGTCTGTCGCCGATGCGTTTATCGAGCGGGTCGTCGAACAAACGAAGAATTTGAAACAGGGACTGGGAAGCGACGCAGCCGTTGATGTCGGTGCGATGACTAACGCGCGCCAGCTTCAAATTGTTGAAGAGCATGTCAACGAAGCGGTGCGGCGCGGCGCGCGAGTCTTAACCGGAGGTAAAAGAGCAGCGGACCTCGGCGGTTTCTTTTACCAGCCCACCGTCCTGGTTGACGTGGATCATCACATGTTGGTGATGCGTGAAGAAACGTTTGGCCCGATTCTCCCTGTAATGACTTTCAAGACCGAAGACGAAGCGCTCCGTCTCGCTAACGACAGCCCTTACGGATTAACAGCCAGCGTATGGACAAGAAACATCGGAAAGGGGCGGCGGATTGCCGAGCGTATTGAAGCTGGAACCGTGATGGTAAATGAAGTGGTTTATACCCACGGCATTGCGCAGACGCCCTGGGGCGGAGTTAAAGACAGCGGCTATGGCCGAACTCACGGCCGAATGGGTTTACTGGAGTTGGTAACCCCGCAACACGTCCATGTAAATCGACTCTCATTTCTTCCTGATCTCTGGTGGTTCCGCTACGGGCCACAGGCTGCGGGCCTCTTTCGTGGCCTGGCGTCTAATTTCACGACCGGCTCAATCCTGAAGACCACTAGAATCCTGCCCCAAATAATTCGCCGCCTCATGGCAATAAGAAAATAATATATTTTTGTACTACCGCGCCTGGTAGGAAAGTAATATACTGCCTCCGCTCAACTACCCGGACACGGGGGCTTCTTCAAAACATTACAACCGAGAGATCAAACCAACTTTGCGGCTTCGCGTGTCAAGTGGCAGTTATTATTCTCCAATTGCGTGGGGGACCCTGACCTCCCAGGGTACTCAATCCAACCAGCCCTGTAGTTTCGAAAGGACTAAAATGAGAAAGACGTTAGCGATTCTGACCTTAATAACCGTATGTATGGCCATGGCTCCAACAGCAGCGTTTGGCCAAAACAAAGATCTTCCGGCAGCAGCTACCGAGCACCGGGCTGAAGCGAGCTATCCAGTTCATCACGACACTACTACAAAGCCTCTGCGTGAGATGTTCGACAGCGGCGAGCGTCCGAAGCCGGCACGTGGCGGCCGAGACTTTGAACCTGGCCGGCCGGAGCCGGTCGGCAACGCCAACCCCAAAGGCATCGACCCATTGGCCGAAAGAGGTGTGGGTTCGCCAAGTACCTTTGCCGATCCGAAAGCTTCCACGGGTGGCACACCTGTGGATCCTAGTGCTCGGGTCGCTCCACCCGACACGACCGGGGATGTCGGGCCGAATTATTATGTGCAGTGGGTAAACCTGCGCTACTCGATTTACACGCTGACCCGAGACGCAAACAATCAAATTACCGGATTCAATATTGTGGCGGGTTTCCCCAAACAAGGAAACGTAGTGTGGCAGGGTTTCGGGGGCCGCTGCCAAACCGATAACGACGGCGATCCGATTGTGCAGTACGACCAGTTGGCTGACCGCTGGATACTCACGCAGTTTGCTGTTTCCGCGACGCCATACACACAGTGCGTCGCTGTTTCAACCTCGGGGGATCCAACGGGCGCCTATCATCGTTATGCATTTTCCTACAACCGCGATTTCAACGACTACCCGAAGATGGGTGTGTGGCCGGATGCTTACTACATCACCTACAACATGTTCAAAAACGGACGCAGCTTTAGCGGTAACAGGGTTTGTGCTTTTGAACGCGACAGAATGCTACTTGGACTGTCGGCTCGACAGCTTTGTGCGCAGACGACGGCCGGTCATAGTCTTGAACCCTCGGATCTGGAGGGAACGACTCTGCCTCCTGCCAACACGCCCAATCTATTGCTGAGCATTAGTACCACCGCATTGCAGTTCTGGCGATTCACGGTGAACTGGACTGCCGGGACAGGTACCCTTTCGGGACCGACAAACATCGCAGGTGTTGCAGCCTTCAGCCGAACCTGTGGGGGTGGCACCTGTATCCCTCAACCAGGAACGTCGCAGCAACTTGATTCATTGGCTGATCGGCTTATGTATCGCCTAAGTTACCGAAACCTTGGTACTCGCGAGGCTCTTGTGATCAATCACTCGGTCGCGAGTGGTGGCGGCAGCGGCATTCGCTGGTATGAACTGCAAAACGCGGCAGGACAGACCATGGCGAGCGCCACTCCGGTTGTTCGTCAACAGGGAACCTTCGCGCCTAATACGGCTTTTCGTTGGATGGGCAGTGCGGCGATGGACAGAACCGGCGGCATCGCGGTGGGATACAATATCTCAAGTTCCACAATCAATCCGAGTATCCGTTATGCCTATCGGGGTCCTGCGGATCCCCTTGGAATGATGGGCAATGAGACCGAAGCTTTGGCAGGACCTGGTGTGCAAACCCCAAGCCTATCCCGCTGGGGTGACTACAGCACGCTCAGTGTCGATCCGGTCGATGGTTGCACGATGATTTTCACTTCTCAGTATCAACCGGAAAATGGCAACTTTAACTGGGCTACTTTCATTTACTCGTTCAAGTTGAGTACCTGCCAATAGCCTTAACTTCGGTAAACGCAAACTGTTAGTTTGCGGATCGTGAGTAAGATGCGAGGCTGTATGTAATCCGACCGTCCGCAAACTAACAGTTTGCGTTACGAGCTTCGCCAGGCAGCCTGCGGGGTGAATATCGAAGGATATTCACCCCGCGTTTTCTTGCGCCAGATTGTAGGGGCGCCACTCCGTAGGTGCCCCTCGTCCCGATTCCTCGCGCTTATCGTAAACATCGCGCAATCGCAAGGAAGGGCTGGCCACGGAGTGCCACCCCTACAACTCAGGCGCGCGTTTTTGTTAGATTGCATTACAAGGCTAGAATCAGCTTGGTGATGAGGTGATAAGCATGACTTCTTTAAATAAGGCATTGGTTCCTATTCTTTTAAGCATTTTGTTTATTGTGCCTGTTACATTCTCTGCCGTTAGAGGCCAGCCCCTGGCGGAGGGTCTGTGGGGAGGCGAACACGTTCGCATGGAAGTGACCGCGGCAGAGACAAAGATTGAGTTTGACTGCGGACACGCAACCATCGCGTCGAGGATACTCATCGATCCGCGGGGTCGCTTCCTTGCTAAGGGGACGTACGTCGAAGAGCGCGGCGGTCCTTCGCGGCAGGGGGAAGAAAATCACGGTTATCCGGCACAGTTCCGCGGAACCGTGAATGGAAAGAACATGAAGCTGACCATCACGCGGACGGATACAAATGAAGTTCTGGGATCCTTTAGCTTAACCCATGGTCGAGAACCGGAACTGGTTAAGTGTCGATAAAATGAGTTTGTAGATAACAGGTTAACAATGGTTTGGAAATCTTTCATGCACCGGCGCGAACACGCCGCTCATGCACTTGACAACAATCGCCTGGTGCGACCGTTTGATTGGGGGCTGAAGTTCATCACCGATCATGTGAACGGCGAAAACCCTCGCGAGGTCGTGCGTCAATACTCACAGGAAGCAATGGCGCACAGCGAAAAGTTTTACGAGCTTCCTGAGATTCACGACTTTGAATTGAACGGCGATCAGCTAACCTGGACCAGCGCTATTACCACTCCGTCTGAAGTCAATAACATTGCTCGCGGCCGCTATTTTCCGGTAGAACCCAGGCGCGCCCGGCAGCCTCGAACCGCAGTTGTGGTCTGTCCGCAATGGAACGCCCAGCCGGAGAGTCATGTTGAGGCCTGCCGCATTTTCAATTTCATTGGAATGTCAGCGTTGCGTCTGACGCTTCCTTATCATCAGGAGCGGCGGCCGGACGAGCTCGAGCGCGCCGATCATCTGGTTAGTACAAACATCGGCCGCACAATCCAATCGATGCGACAGGCAGTGCTTGATACGCGAGCAGCGGTCAAATGGCTCAAGGATCAGGGCTACGAGCGAATCGGCATCCTGGGCACCAGCGTGGGCTCATGCATCGCATTTCTCGCCTTCGCTCACGAACCAAATCTCAATGCCGGTACTTTCAATCACGTTTCCGGTTATGTGGCTGACGTAAGCTGGCGTGGATTGTCGACTAAGCACTTGCGCGAAGGCTTTGCGGACCATGTGACTCTGGATGAGTTGCGTGAGTATTGGAGACCTATTAGTCCGCTGTCCTTTTTGCCGCGGCTGGCCCAAATGGAGCCGCGGCCAATGCGCTTCATCGCTGCACGCTACGATCTGACGTTTCCGGTCGATCTTTCACTCGATGTGATCAACCAGGCGAAGGAACACGGTATTCCAGTTGACGTCGTCTGGCTTTCGTGTGGGCATTACACGATGGCCTCAATGCCGTGGAAAGCCATTGACGCCTGGAAGATAGCCACGTTCATGCGCAGGCATTTGTAACGCAAGATTTGATTAGTCCTCACGTTCAATCAGCCGGAACTTCACTCGCCCATTAGCGTCTAACGTAGGACAGGCATTCCTGCCTGTCGAAGATTCGCAAATTAGTGGGTTAAGACCAAAAAGGCCCTAGACAACGGGTGTAGGGCCTGAATGCTTTCGTGAGAAATCAGTGAAGAGTTTTAACTTTTTAAGGCGTTTCTATTAATACTCATCGGCGGCGTCCTGACGGGTGCGGTCCTGGCTACACGTTACCTGCGTGTCCGCGTTGATAATCCTTCGAGCTGGCGTTCGCTTCAAGATCCCGTTCCGGACACGTCGGCAGAGGAATATGCCATCTACTCGACGATTATCGACAAGCTCCATCATGAAGATCGGCTGAGGCTATTTCTTGTTCAAGGCTTACATAGACGAGCCACACCCCTTGAGGGACGACCTGGCCAAGCAGTATGGAAATTCAATCGAGAATTTGCGAAGGGCTTTGAAAGCGATAGCGCCGCCCAGCGATCGAAATCACCGGCGACGGCTGAAGGTCAATTACAGAACCGAGCGCGGACCGGGGTCCCCGGCGGGGCAGCCCCACCGGGGTGGTGGATGCGCCGGATGCTAGAATTGTCCGGAGTTAAAACGTTTTATTTGCGAAATTGCCTTTAGCATCCGGCGCTACCCCGACGCGTCGGGGTTCTGTAATAATCTGTCCAAATCGTGACCATCGGTACCATTAATTCCATTCTCGACCAGCTTGAAGAACTTAAGACGCGTTTCGATCCATCCGTGATTCCTGCGATCGGCAAAACGGTCGCGCGCCTGGCGCGGCAAAAGTTCAACGATGCTGAGGCACTCGTTCGTTATCACGAACTGCTTCTATTCCTTCGTGCGTATCCACACAACCCCCGCATCGTAAACCTCGTCGACAACGAGCTCGCTTCGTTTCCTCGCCGGGTGGAAGCCTTGCAAGCTTCCGAGGTCGATCTATCTACGATCGAAACGCCTGAGATTTCCGGCATCGCCGGCACTTCTGTAACCGACACTTTCACCTATCCAATTGTTCGTTGGCTGGTAGGACAGCAACAGGGTCGGGTCACGCTGGATTGGGACTGGTTCGAAGATGAGTACAGGCTGGCGGAAACGTGGCCGCGGTTCATGCCGCTCCTGGAAGAGGACGCCGCGGTTGAAGCGAATGTGCCTTACAGAGAATGGCTGAGCGCCGCGATTGGCCGTGAAAAAGAGTTGCCGTGGTTGATCAAACGATTTGAGTCGCTGCCGGGAAGCGAGAAAAGGAAGGCCGAGCTTTACAACTCACAAAAACTTTACGTTCGTTGGACTCCCGCCTACGAGTCATCACGCACAGGGATGCGTCTGGCAGGGCCGAAGATTTTCTATCACCGTAAACCGCTCATCCAGCGAAGAGATGTCTCTTTGCCCGACGAATTAGAAAAGCCGCCGCCGGCTTTGCAATTACTTTCTCCCTCGCGAGGCGAAGCAATCCTGGACATGGCGCGCGAGGCTTCTACCGTTCGTTACCGTGAGCTTTATGGGTTTACACACGGCGACCCGCGCAGAGTTTTCAGGGCCGGCCTCGGGCGCGGCGTTGAACTCCTCATCGCGGGAGTCCCGCCAGACTGGCGTTTGCCTTTGCGCGCCTACCATGCCGCGATGATCTTCAAGAATGGGGTCGCGGTCGGTTACTTTGAAGGTCTTTCGCTGTTTGAACGAATGGAGAGCGGCTTCAATCTCTATTACACATTCCGCGACGGCGAAACCGCCTGGCTCTACGCACGAACTCTAAACGTGTTTCGTCACCTGGCCGGCGTCACCGCTTTTGTTCTCGACCCTTACCAGATCGGTTACGAAAACGAGGAAGGCATTGAGTCGGGCGCATTCTGGTTTTATCGCAAGCTGGGTTTTCGACCGACGAAACCTGAGATCATGAAACTTGTCTTGAAAGAAGAAGAGCGTATGGCGAGTCAACCGGGTTACCGCACGCCAGCAAGAACTCTTCGCAAACTCGCAACCGGGCCAATGATCTTTGAGTTAGACAAATCAAAAACGGGCGACTGGGACGGTTTTCAGGTAAGGAACATCGGATTAAAGGCCCAGCAGCGAATGGCAGAGATGTATGGAGGCGACGCGGGACGAATGCGGAGGGAAGCGGTTGCGTCGGTCGCCCGCGTGTTGAATGTCAGCGCACGACGTTGGCGTGACTCCGGTCTCAATGACTTTGCGATGGCGTTGGCCTTGATTCCGGATCTCAATAGGTGGACCAACCCAGAAAAGCAAGACCTGGGTAGGATCATTGAGGCAAAAGGAAACGGTGAGGAATCCGAGTATTTGAAACTCATGCAACAGCATTCCCGTTTGCGAAGGGCAATCATTCAATTGGGGAGTCCTCCACCGATCGTTTAGATAGGGCACTTGTGCCCGGTGCGAGCGGACAAGTCCGCCTTCTAAACGGACATCAAACTCCTTTTATTCACTCGCACGCCCTCAGGCGGTTTTCCAAAATCTTATCTTCAGACAGATTTTCAAGTTTCTGAAAATATTCCGCCTTCCGGTCGAGCGCTTTCTCGGGCACCAGACCGACAATCTCAGTCCCCACAATTTCAATCCCCAGTCGTGATGCTTCGTCTCGCACCGCATTGTAGGCTTGAGTCATCCCGGTGGCTTCATAGTTCACCAGGTTCATCGACACCTGCACCAGCCCTCTAGTCGACAATGCAAATCCGAGGGCTTTAACAAATGGCAAGCCCCCGTGGCGGGCCCTGACAGTACGGGCAATGGCCCTGGCCACGGCCACGTCAGTGGTACCAAGGTTGACGTTAAAGGCAATCAGGAAAGGCCTGGCGCCGACGGCAATCGCGCCGGCAGTCTCATGGACCATCAACGGCCCTACGTCGGGCGCGCGGCCGGGTTCAACCGCAATCTCCTCCCTTAATAACTCCAAAGCTCCACGTCTCACGTCTTCCAAATTCGTGCGCTCAGCCTTGAGCGCTGCCTGCTCGTAGAAGAACACCGGAATCGATAGTTCCCGCGCAATGCGTGCCCCTGCCTCGTGTGCAATGGCCACACAGTCTTCCATCGAAACGCCGCTGATCGGAATGAATGGCAAAACATCAGTTGCACCCAAACGCGGATGCTCCCCGCTATGCCGGCGCATATCAATCAATTCAGACGCAACTGCGACTGCCTGCACTGCGGCTTCCACAATTTTCTCGAGCGGGGCGACAAAGGTTATGACTGAACGGTTATGATCTGCATCGATGTGTGTATCAAGAACGCAGGTTGAGCCGATCGCCTGAATGGCCTGCACCAAACGCGCAACCGTCTCAGGCTTGCGACCTTCACTGAAGTTTGGTACACACTCGACAAGATTGCCGATTGCCGATTGCCGATTGCCGATTCTTGACATTGCCGATTCCAATTGCCGATTTGTCCAATTCTATTATCGTATTGAATGTTAAGCTAAAACCTGGTTGAGTAACATCAACGATTTGCAATCGGCAATCCGCAATTGGAAATCACAAATGGCCCACGATCGTTTTATCGACCAACGCAAGAGCGCCTGGCAACGTCTGGAGGATTTGCTCAAGTTGCTTGACGGCAGTTCGTTGCGCCGCCTTCATCGCGAAGAAGTGCGCGAACTGGGCCGTATTTACCGGCGCACCGCCTCCGACCTGGCCATCGCGCGCGCCGAGTCCCGCGATCCTCGCCTTATTAATTACCTCAACAGTCTTGTCATCCGGGCCCATGGCCGCATCTATCAAGCCGAGACACAGAAAGGCTCCCGCATAAAGGAATTTTTTGTGCGCGACTTTCCCCAAACCTTTCGCAGTACCTGGCGGTACACGGCGCTTTCGTTCAGTGTGTTTGCGTTGTTTAGCGTGATCGGGTTTTTAGGGACGAAGTATGATCCGGACTTTTCGGAGCTGGTAGGTGTGCCGCCCACTTTCCGCGAGATGAAAATCGAAACGAAGACTCGTTGGTGGGAAGACCTGAATGAAGCCAATCAGGTTGGCGCGAGTTCAATCTTCACACACAATATTCAGGTCACAATCTACACCTTTGCGTTTGGCGCCCTCTTTGGTGTCGGCACGTTGTTCTACCTTGCATACAACGGCGCGGTTATCGCTTCGGTCCTGGCGCTTACTTATCGGGCGGGCTTCGGCAACGAGCTTCTAACTTTCATGGTCGGTCACGGAGTGATCGAGCTTTCATGCATCTTCATGGCGGGTGGCGCTGGTCTCTTGATCGGCAGCGCTTTGCTAATGCCTGGGGATATGTCACGCACCGACGCGCTCAAAAGCCGTGGGAAACAGGCCGTTCGCTTGATGATGGGCGTTGCGGTATTGCTGGTTATCGCCGGCACCATCGAGGGTTTCATTTCGCCTGCACCGATTCCCGCTGGCATCAAATACAGCATTGCAGTAATCACAGCAATCGCGCTTTATTCTTACCTGTTGCTCGCGGGACGAGATGATGCGAAGGATGCCGGGTCCGATTGAACCCGCAGCGTTACGCGGAGCGATCTTATTAGATCGCTTCGCGTGACGGCAGCTTTCTTTCTCTACAACAGACCACGTTCCTTTACTTGCAGGTATTTCTCGAGCAACGCGGGAGCGAGCGCCGCGGCGGTGACGTCAAGCGCTAAGCCACCCTGCGACTCCACTAAACGCAAAGCCGCTTCGCGCAGATGCATAATTTCTTCGGCCACTGATTGCGTAAACAAATCCCGCGCGGTGGTGGGAACTTCACTGACCACACCCTTGAGATCGCGGTCGGCAATCGTAACCACGAGCGGAAGATGACGTGGCCGTAGAAGCTTTAGCGAAGTCAATAATTCCTTAGAGCCCTCCTCATCCACGAGATCCGTCAAGAGCACCACGAGCGAACGTTTCTTGCTGTTGGCGGCAATAAACTCAAACGCGCGCGAATAAGACGGCTCGATCATTTCCGGTTCAACTGCATAGAGCGCCTCGAGTGCGGCATCCATGTGGTCGCGGCCCCGGCTGGGCAGCAAAAAACTTTTTATTTTCCTGCCGAAGACCAACAGCCCCGCATTGTCGCCGGCCCGGGCCGCTGCGGACATCAATGCGAGCGCGGCGTGGACCGCCGAATCCAACTTAGTTTCCTGCTCGATACGCGCAGTCATCAAACGTCCGCCGTCGATGGCAATCAGGATTGTCTGGTCGCGCTCGATCTGATACTGCCTCGTCGTTAACTTTCCACGCCGCGCTGTGGCTGTCCATGATATGTGCCTGAGCTCGTCGCCACGCACGTAGTCGCGCAGAGATTCAAACTCACGTCCTTCGCCCCGCCAGGAAGTTCTTCGGTGTGACGACACGAGTGAACGCGCGCCCAGCGCCTTCAACTCGGCCTCTCGTGCGCGCCGCATGTTTGGATAAACTTTTACCGATACTGCTTCACCAGCTTTCGCTTCACACCAGACAAGGTTCCAGCGAGAAAGGTAGCGCACCGCTATCTGTCCAAATTCAAAGCGGCCCCGTTTGGGAGGAGTGAGTCCATAAACCAGCGCGAGTGAGCTTTGTGCGTCCACCCGGATGTTCGCCTCGCGCAGGCCGGACAACTTCATTTGCGGGGGAAACTCATCTTTGATGACGAGCGAAACCGGGCGGACTCCTGAGTTTTGAACGTTAATGCTAACGTCAATTTCGGCGCCCACCGCAAATCGACCGCTAAACTCTCGAACGATCCGCAGCGTTTTTGGAAACGTACTGCGGCGTGCATCGATCAGCGCGGCGATGATTAGCGCCACGTCGTAGGCAAGCGCGACCCAGCGCAGCCACGGTCGTCCCCACGACAAGGACAGAATCACCAGGCTGCCGGCAATCAGGAGAAAGAAGAGTTTGCTGAAGACGAAGCGCACAAGAAGGCCTCAACGCACGCACCTTACGAGTCTCAAAAGTGTTTGCAACCTAGCTGAGTTCCCTTTTCACTGCAAGGGATTTGTTGTCTGCCGCGCGACAAACTAAAAGTGTGTCGGACAAAAAAGCGGGCTGGAGACGAATCTCCAACCCGCTTTAAGTTAGCCTAGTCGCCTGGGTTTAGAAAACGTAGCGCAGAGCAAACTGCATTACCCGACCTGGGCGCGATTCGCCAATCGGCGTTTGCGATCCTGTGTAGCGGCCAAAATCCGCGCTGGGTGTGCCGGTTTGCGGATCCAGGTTAAGGCTGAGGTCTGAGACGGTGCCGAAACGTTGCGTATTAGTAACGTTGAAGACCTCCCAGCGGAATGTCAGCCTGTGGCCTTCCGCATACCACATGTTAAAACTCCTCGACAGACCAGCATCAAGCGCGAAGTAGCTCGGTATACGGAAAACGTTGCGGTCCGCTACTTCGCCGGCCCGCGCGTTGCGGAACGACTGGTAGGCCTGAGTCGGGTTTGAAAACACGTTAGGCCTGAGGCCCGGCGATTGTCCTGTAGGGTCAGCGACGTTCGGATCGTTCTGTGACGAGACAGGACGGATGCGAGCGCCGAAACTGGAGAGCTGCCAGTTTGTGGCCCAGATGCCAACATCGTTCGCTGCATCAAGGGGCAAGCCCGTGTGGTAGCGCATGATGCCCGACAACTGCCATCCGCCAAAAATGTGATTAACGAATGACGAACCGTTGCCCCATTTCTGGCCCTTACCGAAAGGCAATGCGTAAAGCCAGTTGGCATTGATGTTGTGACGGACGTCGAAGTCGGAAACAGATCGCTGAGCCTTCAGATCGAGCGGCTGGCGAATAAGGCTGCCCAGCACGGCGGCTGATTCCAGGAGTGAGCTGTCGTCCATCGACTTGGAGAAGGTGTAGTTCACGTCAAGATAGAGATTGTTTTTAAATCTCTGTCGCAACGAGACTGAACCTCCATGGTAATCAGCCGACCCAACTGTGGAAAATACTCCCAGCGCCGCATATTGCGGATGGAAGAAGGCATTCGGCCCAAGCACCGGAGACAAATCATCCAGAATAAGCTGGACAAACGTCCAGTCGGGCAGATCGAAGCCGTCGATATCGCCGGCGGCACAACCCGCGACCGAGCAACGCGCAGCGATGAAGTAAGCTGCTTGCGTCGCGCTCAACGATGGATCGCCGAGCAGGTCATTGCCGAGGGTTGGGAAAAGGTTCTCGAAGAATGGAACGCGAGGCACTGCCGGGCTGTCGAACGGCACATTGTTGAAGCGCAGATCGAAGAGCACTGAGGCTGCCTCATACCAGCTCTGCCCCGAACGAGGATCGCGGATGTTGTTCAGGTGCATCACGTCGCGGATAAGCCCGAGGTTCCGGCCCGCTCGACCGATGTAGCTTGTCTCGATAGAAAAGCCCTTAGGCAGTTCCCGTCCGTATGACAGATTCCACGTGTACTGCGTGGGAGTTGTCAATTTGCTATCTATCGTCTGCTCGATACGTTGCTGTTCGTCGGCAGGTACAGTCAACGGGAAAGTGATGGCCCCGGGGATGCTGAGAAACGGAGTGTTACGCACCGGATCGTTGACCCCGGTAAACCGCGGGCCCAGCCGCGTGCTGGTATTAATGGTGTTGGCGGACAGCGAGGTTTCGGAACTGAAGCCGAGGGAGTTGTTTAGGTCAAAACCTACGGCTAGCGCGCTGCCGATGCGATCGTGAACGGTGCGGAAGCCGCCACGAATCACCGAGCGGCCGCTGCGCCCGACAAGGTTACCAAACCAGTTATCTCCCCACTCTGGCGAGTAAGCAACGCCGACGGTGGGAGCGAAATTTTTCCAGTCAGTTGGGTAGAAGCCCGGCCGGTTGTTGGCCTTGCCTGAGCGGTCTACTGTGATTATGTCGTTAACGGCTCGTCCCGCCTCAGCGCCTTCGACGCGACGCTCAAAAATTTCAGCAACTGGGATAGTCGGGCTCACCTGGAACCCGTTTGTTTCATAGACAGGGGTATTGACGCCCCAGCGAAGCCCATAGTTCAACGTCAGATTCGGTCTTATTTTCCAGGTGTCCTGGGCGTAGAGGTCATACTCTTCGGTCGCAAATGTACGACTGGTGGGTGCTCCCACGGCCAGCGGCTGCCCATTCAGATCGTAGTTAATGTTTGCCTCAATTTGCGAGAAGCGCCCGAGCACGGAAGCCACCGCGGCGCGCGCATTGAAGACGTCGCTCTGATCGAGACGTTGACCCGCCGGCAAGGCAGCGCCGAGCAGCGGATTCGAAAGCGACGATCCCGAGTTTGCATAAAACGACGGGTTGACAACCGCGTCGTCAAACGAGTTGGCAAACGATATGCGGTTGTTCCGGATGAACCTTAAATTGGTTCCAAACTGGACCGTGTGGGCGTTTTTTAGCCAGGATATATCGTCCGTAATATTCCAGACAGGCGTCGTCCGACTAAGTTGCCGCGTGTAAAGGAACGGCTGGTAAACAAACCGGAAGTTTACGGAATTGGCCGCCGCATCGGTGCCTTGCGTGAACGACTGTCTGGTAAGGCCGGCGCGCAGGTTATTCACGAAAGAACTGGAAGCGGTCCATGAGTGGCCCACGACGAAACCCTTCGGATGCACCCAAAGCGGCGGCGCGGGAGTAGTTGGAAATTGGCGCTCCTGCTCGTGAAGATCATCCTGGTAATTGCCACGCAGGAAGAGCGTCTGCCGGTCCGTCAAGTTCAGGTCAAACTTTGCTATATGGGTGTTGAGCTTGGTTTTGACAGGCGAATTGAACCGGAAACCACCGGTATTTAGACCATCGCCAGTGGCGAAAGTGTTTGGGAGAGGCGCTGTTTGCAATAGCGCCAAGCCGGCGGGATTAACGCCGCCAGTTGCCGGGTAGAGTGCCGCGATTTGTGCCGCGCTCAACGTGGTGACGCCATCCGAGACGTTTCGGAATTGAACGGTGCCCTGTCGCAGCGTAGCAGTTGGCACGGTACGCAGGACGGAAACCTCAGCATCGTCACGCCGCCCTTCATAGTTATAAAAGAAGAAGAACTTGTTCTTGATGATTGGACCACCAAGCGAGCCACCAAAAATATTGCGGATCAATTTGGGGCGCGGAACCTTTTCTTCGCCTACCTTCGCGATTCCGGAGATGACGTCAGGGTCAGTCGCCACAAAACGCCCTTCAGAGTTGTTAAAGTAGTCGTTGGCAGTAGTGGCTGTATTGCGATGAAATTCGTAGATGTCACCATGCCAATTATTTGTCCCACTCTTGGTAACAAGAGAAACCTGTGCGCCGGAAGAGCGTCCCTGATTGGCAGTCGGCACTGAGGTGGTCACCCTGAATTCCTGGACCGACGAAGGAGTAACGCGCAGCACACTGGCAAACGCGTCGCCGGTTACGACGTCAAGACCCGTCTGTTGTTCGTTAACGTCAACGCCGTCGAGCGTGATGTTAGCTTGATCGCGTCGTCCACCATTCACTTCACCCACTCGGGTCACGCCAGGCTGAAGACTCAACAAGTTGACCACGTTGCGGGCATTGAGCGGCAACTCTTCGATACGCCTGCTCTCAAAAGTCGACCCGATCGTTGCGTCGGTGGTATTAAGCGGCGCGTCGCTTCCGGCCGTGACGTTCACGACCTCAGTGACATTACCCACTTCAAGCGCTACGGGGATATCCGTTGCCAACTCGACGAGGGCGCGAACATCCGCCACGGAAGCCTTCTTAAAACCTGTGGCTTCGGCTTCAAGGCGATACGTCCCCGGCGGCACAGCGGTGAAAGCATATGTACCGTCTTCGTTGGTCGTCTGCATGCGATGAATATTTCTTTCTTCACTTATCAGCCTGATGGTAGCCCCCGGGACAGCCCTGCCCTGGGCATCCACTACCGTGCCCCGCACAGACGATGTGCCGGTTTGCGCAAGGACTCCGCTGCACACTATTACCTGAAGAACTCCGCAAAGGAGTAGCTGAACGAATCTTTTGAGCAAACTTTCTCTGGTCATGCAAACCTCCCTGTTGTTGAAAGTGTTTCGAGAAGTGAAGTGTCATCACTTAGGCAATGCGTATTCCAGCATTCCGGAGTCTAGTTATTTCTTGAGGAGTTTTGTAATTCGAGGAAGAGGCAGTGCGAGGCCGTCCAAAAACTAAAAGGAATCTACATTTTTCTAAACTTCAATTATTCAGATCGAAGTACGTAAATTTAAATTTCCGGACGAGTGTTTATTACTATCCCTGCTCGTAGTTGATCTTCTATCGGGGAACTGCAGCGGTTTTGAGGATGTCTGTAATCACTGCGTCAGGCGTGGCGCCGTCAAGTTCAGCTTCGGCACGCAGGATGAGTCGGTGACGAAGCACGGGACGGGCAACGTCGCGGACGTCGTCAGGGGTGGAAAATTCACGACCGCGAATTGCGGCAAGGGCTTTCGCGCATAACAGCAACGCGACTGAAGCACGGGGGCTTGCGCCGTAATGAATGAAGGGATGTATTCGTGTACGCCGCACGATGTCCACCGCATAGTGTTGCACGCCAGGCTCCATGCGCGCTGTCGACACTTCCCGCCGGCAACGACTAACGGCATCCGGGTCGTCGATTGGCTGAATGTTTACCTGTTGAAGGCGGCGGGAATTAAAGCCGGCATCCCAATTCGCCACGACCTGACGCTCATCTTCTTCGCCCGGATAGTCCAACAGGATTTTCAACATAAAGCGATCAAGTTGCGCTTCCGGTAGCGGGTAGGTCCCTTCATACTCGATTGGGTTTTCCGTTGCCAGGACTGTGAAGATGGGCGAAAGCGCATGACCCTCGCCGTCAATCGTCACTTGCCGTTCTTCCATTGCTTCCAGCAATGCCGCTTGTGTTTTCGGTGGAGTACGGTTGATTTCGTCGGCCAGCAGAATGTCAGTAAACACAGGACCCTGACGCAAGTTGAAGGTTGAGGTGGCGACATTAAAGACGTTGGTGCCGGTGATGTCGGACGGCATCAAGTCAGGCGTGAATTGTATGCGACCGAAGTTGGCGTTGATGATCCGCGCCAGGGTTTTCACGGTCAGGGTTTTCGCCGTCCCGGGCACGCCTTCGATTAGCGCATGCCCTTCCGCGAACAGCGCTATCAGTATTTGCTCGATGGGATCGTCCTGCCCGACTATTATCTTCTTCAGTTCCCGGCGGATGTGTTCGACAGTGGAGGAGACGTAATCAATCATTTTGTATCAGTGGTCCGAGTTGATATCCAGTCTTCCGTTTAGAGCGTGGACTTGTCCGCCCGACCGGGCACAAGTGCCCTAACTAAACGCGAAGGAAACGGAAAGCGTCGTGAAAGCTCAAGCACAAAGTTCCAAGATCAAAGTACAAGCTAGTGTATTCGTCAAATATTTTGCGCCGACTGCCGAACATCACGCGACCTCATTCGCAACCCCAGCGATGCTTCAACCTCTCGCAAACGCTTTACCAGTTGAATTGACTGTCGTTCGGTAATAGCGCCACCGTTGATCGCTTCTTCCGATTGGCGCATCAGTGTCTCGAGTTGACGGGCATCCAGGGACGAGCGTTCGGCGACGCGTTTTGCAATCTCCGTACGCGGACTGTTGTAGTCGAGCGCAGCATACCGCGTCAGAACTCTTCGTGTGCGGCTATAGACGTTTTCTATCGCCAGATCAAACGCACGAGCTCGCTGTTGCAGCTCAGCCATCGACGCTACAAACTCCAAACTCGACCTGCGATCAACTCGCGGCAAAGGCAGCGGCCGAGCAAATCTGCGCCCACGTGTCCACAGCATGAGAAGAATCAGCAGAGTTATCTGCCCGCAAATTGCCAATACCGGAGTGCCGGCGAAATAACTGGCAAAAGCGTTCTCCGTTATGCCGCGACCCTGGTGAAACTCATCAAAGGCAATCATCCCATCCGAACTTGAAAGCAGGTTAAGCGCCAGTTGCAGGTTGTCTGCCAAACCAATTCCGCCATTGGCGACGATAAACGGATCGCTGAGCACTACTATTCGCCCCTGACCGTGCGGGTAATCCAGAAGCAGCACGTGCTCTGACGATGTCAGATGAGCTACGGGTGCGGGGGAAACAGCCGGAGAGGACTCTTCAGCAGACTCGATGACAACACTGTGTTCGGAAGGCGCCGCGTCGCCGCCTTCTTTGTTTTCCGTATCAGTCTCTGTTGGCTTGTCCGGCGCGCTGTCTTCGCTGTCAGGGAAAAACTTGATGGCTGACATAAACCGCGATGGCATTACCGTCTCAACCTCACGCGTGAACACCGTGGGCTGCGCCGGCTTAAGCGCCTTTACCTCTTTTGTCATTTGTTCGGGATCGGCAGGATCCGTATCGAAACCCGGGTAAGTCAAATATTCGGTGGTCACCGTCCAGTCACCCGCTCGCGGTAATAAATGTTCTTCGGGGCGACGGTCGATAATCACCAGGCGGCCACCTTGCGACACCCAATGAAGCAAGCTCTCCGCTTCGTCATCGCTAACCGGAACCCTCGTGTCGCCAACGATGACAAAAGTTTTTACCTGGTTGCCGGCATCGGCGAAGAGTCGTTCAGGCGCCTCGCGCCACCTCATCACTCTGTAGCCTGATTCGCTTAGCAACTCATAAAGCGCACGCGTGCCGGTAGCTCCGCCGTTGTAACTCGACCGATTTGGCGCCAGCTCCGAGTCCTGTTTCTCTTCTTCGCTGACATACGCGAGCGAATTGATCGCCACCAAAACTCCAATGGCCACCACAATGGTTAATATGATCCCGAAGCGTCGTTGCATGGTTAATAATCAGCCGCGGACGAACGCAGCCAAGTTGTAGGGGCGGCACTCCGTGGCCGCCCCACTGTTCGCGAGATGACGCTCCAGCTCGCGAGATCCGGGGCGGCCACGGAGTGCCGCCCCGACAAACGTTTACCTTAGATTCTCACCCCAGCGTCCGCTCATATGCAGAGCGAAAGGCGCGCCAGTCAGTTTCAGAGACCTGGGTCAGCCCATACCAGTGTCGTTCAAAACTATCAGTTAGCTGCTTCACGTTTCCATAAAGCGGCTGGTTCTGGTAAACCGCACTCAGATAATCGCGATTAGTTTTATGTTCTGCCAGTTGCAGCACCTTTCTTTCGCCTAACTCAACCAGCAATGCGATGTAAGCTTTCCGTATTGCAGCGCGCAGCTCGCCTCTTCGCGCCAGAGCCTCGGCTTCCGACAAGAGGTCTAAAGCAGATTGTTCGGGCGCGAGCGTTTCGCCCAGTACGATACGCGCGTGCTGCTTCACCTTCTTTTCAGATTTACGTCTTCGAAGCAACCGCGGCAGAAACGTCTTCAAGACGAAAGCGATAACGCCGACTGCAAGTAGCACCACGACCACTTGCGCCACGAAAGTCAACACGCCGGCCCCGCCAGGCGATAACTGTCTTGGCTTCGGAAACAGATTTCGAAACCATTTTAGAAACCGCTCAACCAGGCGTGATATCGCGTTCTGCCCTTTCGCTTTGCTGCCGTATCCCGGCCGCTGCAAAATTTCCTTCAGCTTCCGACGCGCTTCTTCCTTGTCGGTCACAAGAGTAGGACCGGACGACTCAACTTCAGCAATTCGTTGTTCCAGAGCTTGCAGACGGTCAGTAGTTTTTCTGAGAACGTCGAGCCGGTCTTCGTATTTGGCTTTGCTGTATTCGTCGAGTTCGTTATGCACCCACGAATTGTCTATTGCGAAAGTCGTCCCGGCCCATTCTACAGTTTGTTTGGGCGGCAGAAGTTTGCGCACACCCGCTACAGTTTCGACGCTGCGGGCGGCGTAGTCGAAAGTGTTTTCGTTTTCGTCAGACTGGGCCAGACTGTCAAGCGCGGTGACGGCCTGGCGAATGTTCGCGTGGTATTCGCCGATCGAAATTGCCTGGACGGCAGGGACGAAAATCAGAAATGTGATGCTCGACAGCAATCGACAAATGCCGCTTCGCCATGGGTCACCAACTGATGCTGTGCCGCGTTTGATTGTTGGCAATCTAATTTCCCAGGGAACCATTCGGAGATGCGGCTTTGCCGCTTTCCGTGCGGTGAGGCTGTGCCTCACCGAGCGTTGGTAAAACTTTGCGGCTGCGCCGCCGCCAGAATCGCATCACGTGGAGGCGTAGCCTCGATCGTGAAAGGACGTGAACGGTAAGCCATAGGCTTACCGCACGGAATGCGGCAAAGCCGCGCCGTAAACATTGCGCCACTCCGACAATGGTTGGCGGCCACGCTGTTACGGCCTGAACACACTTGCAACTGAGCTGCGTTGAGGCCGCGAGCTCTTGCCGGGTTCAACGAAGATCGCCGGCGCCAAAGGCGAATTCACATTTAACTGTGGCATCTCCGGTAACTTTTGCGAGGCCATCAATTCAATATCATAGCCTTCATGCCTGACGCGTTCGTCAACATATAGCAACGACATTCCCAACATCCAGACCGGGGCCAGCAAAATTGAACTTAGCGGCTCCAGAATGCTGTAACTGATCGCGTACCACACCGGCCATTGCGCTGTGCTCCATGGCGCCGGATCGATACCGTTGAGATAGCCGTACCAGCTCAGTGGAATGATCAGAATCATCAACGCAGAGTAGGTGGCAAACACTATGAAGAGCGTCATGGCCATCAGGCGGCGCACGTTTCCTTTGGCCAGAGTGAAGCTACGGCTGACGGATTCGAAGACGCGCTTGCCTTCAACCAGCATCACCTGCGGCACATAAGCGACTCTGCCAACCATAAAGAAAAACAACCAGAGAGCGACCGTCGAGCCGGCCAGGACACCAATTGCTCCAACAATAGCTGACAGCCAAACGGGCGCCCACTGTGCTAGCAGAATGGACCCCACCGAAATAAACAACACCACAATGTACCAGCCAAAGAATGCCACGCTGGAAGACAGTCCTATCCACAGCGAAATGATCACACTTGCTCCCAGCAAAGACCAAAACCGCGAACGCACGGCGGCATAAGTGGCGCGGGCCCTAACAGGCTCGTTCCAAAGAAGGTGCTCGACCAGATTTCGCGAAGCGCCTCCCATAACGATGAGACCGAACAGGTGCCCGCCCAATAAGAGCGCCAGGCCCAAAAGGGCGAGCATCACATATAACGCGAGTTCCGAGCTGGATTGAGTGCTGAAGACTTTAGGTCCGGCGATGGTCCAAAAAATAACGGAGCCTAAAGCGGATACAAATACCGGGGGCGCCGCAATGCGAATCAGAACCAACAAATGACGGCGATAGAGACGAACAGCGCGATCAATCAGATCACCTGCGCCCAGAGGAACTATGTGAAGGTCGGTTGCGCTAGAGCCACCCATGAGATTAATCAATGACGAATCGGACGGATGTTAACACGCGCATTACAACACAACTCATCCGTTTTTATGGCGCTTTATGTAACGCAAACTGTTAGTTTGAGGTTTTATGTAACGCAAACTGTTAGTTTGCGGAACGTTGGTTAAATAAGCGCGAGCCCCATGCGAACTCCTCACCCGTGAGGCGTCTCCCTGGAGTGCGCCGGCCAGGCGGCGCTTTGGCCCGCGGCGGCTTGGCGCCGCCTGCGGCGCGGGAAAAGATCGGTCGAGACGGCGCACACCCTGCGGACGAGCACGCCTACGAACGTCTGCTTCGGAAGATGCCCGTTGAACGGCCGCCTGTTGACACGCTAGGCCTAACTCACCCCTTTCCACGACTCTCTAGGCTGGAAGTTCCTTCAATCAGAACCGTAGTGCATTTGAAGCCGCACAAAGACTTCGCTAAACTCGCTTGGCTCACTAAACTGACCTTACGCGATTAGCAAGTTGTTGTGCCCCTGTAGCTCAACGGTTAGAGCAGCAGACTCATAATCTGTTGGTTCGGGGTTCGAATCCCTGCGGGGGCACCAAAGGACTAGTATCTCGGCACTACTCGGCGGTCGAAGATTTCGACTACTGGTGATCGCCCCGGTTCCTTCTTATCGTGTCGACCTTGGCAAAACTCTCTGTACGTAGCTCGCTCGCGCCCGTACGGCGAGATCTGGCTGGTTCACTCGAACTTTAATAAGTCGTCGTTCGCCACTCCTCGCA
>DASQKG010000307.1:0-6319 GCA_035630655.1 Pyrinomonadaceae bacterium | reverse complement strand
ATGACCACACGTCGTGAATTCATCTCCACGTTACTAGCCGGAAGTGCCGGTGTCTTTTTGGCGCGCGAGCTATCCGCTCACCAACCTCTCCCGAGAGAGCTTTGGGAGTTGTCACAAGCAAACAGTGCGTGGAACACCGTGATGCCGGCGATTCTAAAACGCATCAAACCCCCGCGTTTTCCGAAGCGAGATTTTGTGATCACGAGCTTCGGCGCCGTCGGAAACGGTACGACTGACTGCACGGAAGCATTTCGAAAGGCTATCTCCTCGTGCAATCGAGCCGGCGGCGGAAGGGTAGTAGTGCCCGCTGGTACATTCCTAACTGGCCCGATTCATTTGAAGAGCAACGTCAATCTTCATGTCACTCCTTCGGCGACAATAGAGTTTAGTCAGAACCCCGCCCATTATCTCCCGCTGGTGTTTAGTCGTTGGGAAGGCATGGAGTTGATGAACTACTCCCCATTCATTTACGCCTTCGGTCAGAAGAACATCGCCATAACCGGCAAAGGGACTTTGGATGGACAAGCCAATAACGAGGCCTGGTGGCCGTGGAACGGGCGGCCTCAGTATGGTTGGAAGACGGGTGAACCCAACCAGCGAAAATCCAGGACGGCGCTGGTGGAAATGATTGAGCGGAATGTTCCGGTGAGCCAAAGAGTTTTCGGGGAAGGGCATTACCTGCGGCCGCAGTTCATTCAACCGTATCGCTGTCAAAACGTCCTGATTCAGGGAGTAACGATTAAGAACTCGCCGATGTGGGAAATCCATCCGGTACTTTGTACCAACGTGACGATTGAAAGAGTGCACGTTAGCACCCATGGTCCAAATAATGACGGGTGCAACCCGGAGTCTTGCAGAGATATATTGATCAAGGATTGTTACTTCGATACCGGTGACGACTGTATTGCAATCAAGTCAGGTAGAAATGCGGACGGCAGGCGGCTAAATGTTCCCACCGAGAACATTGTTATCCAGGGATGCCATATGAAAGACGGGCACGGTGGGATAACAGTCGGCAGCGAAATCTCCGGTGGAGTGCGCAACCTCTTCGCCGAAAACTGCCGGCTCGATAGTGAGAACCTGGACCATGCTTTACGAGTAAAGAACAATCGGATGCGCGGAGGTCTGCTGGAAAACTTTTACTTCCGTAATATCGAAATCGGTCAGGTGGCCCACGCGGCGATAACCATAGACTTCAACTACGAAGAAGGCGCGAAAGGGAAGTTCACTCCGGTGGTGCGCAACTTCGTGGTCAATAATTTAAGAAGTGGCAAGAGTAAGCACGCGCTGGATGTGCAGGGATTCAACGATGCGCCAATTTATAATCTGCGTTTGTCAGATTGTTCATTCAACAATGTCGCCCAGCCGGACGTCATCAAGAACGTCAAAGGACTCAAGTTTAATAATGTTCGGATCAATGGAAAGTTGGTTGACAACGAAATGCGGGTAGCTGCCGTCGCTTAGTAGAGCCGCACGGATGAAACGATCCACGAAAGCGCACGAATTCACACGAAGGGAAGCCTTATTCGTGAAGTTTTGTGTAATTTCGTGGATGGTTTTGTTCGTTCCTTCTTCGATCGTCTCCGCCAAAGAGCCGATTACCGTCTACCTCGCCGGCGACTCGACGATGGCCCAAAAGCTCCCCGAAAAACGACCAGAGACCGGTTGGGGTGAGTTTCTACAAGCGTTTTTCGACGACCAAAAAGTCAAAGTTGAGAATCACGCGAAGAACGGCAGAAGCACCCGAACGTTCATCGAAGAGAAGCTGTGGCAGCGTATTATTGAAAAACTTAAGCCCGGGGACTACGTTTTCATTCAATTTGGTCACAACGATTCGTCGAAGGAAAAGGTGGAACGCTATGCCTCGCCGGACGAGTACAGGGCGAATCTTGTGCGGTTCATAAGTGAGGTGCGCGAGCGGAACGCAGGGCCAGTACTGCTTACGCCGGTGATGCGTCGCCGGTTTGATAAGGACGGAAAGTTCTACGACACGCATGGTGTGTATCCCGACATTGTGCGCGCCGTGGCCGTGGAAAGCAGAGTTCCGCTAATTGATATGCATCGTCTTAGCGAGCGAGTTATTAAGCAATGTGGCGTTGAAGGATCAAAGGCTCTTTTCCTCCACCTCAAACCAAACGAAAACGCTAACTATCCAAACGGAGTAACAGACAACACGCATTTCACGCCGCTCGGCGCAGAGACTCTGGCCGCGTTGGTCGTAGGTGAGCTCCAAACTTCCAAACTTGATTTGGCCAAACGGTTGCTCAAGTCTAAAGCCGGCACGCTTCGACGACCTTGCATGAGTTCAGCTACCGTTTCGACCTTCTTCCGTCAATAAGAATCATCCAGATCCTAATCATGAAATCCACAGCTCTTCGTAGCCGCATTACATTCAGTATCAACTCGGAGTAAACTACCCGTCATGGAACGCAATCTCAAAGAGGTGTTTCGCGAAGCGGCCCAGCTGCCCGAGCGCGATCGAGCGACCTTGGCTGGCTTACTCATAGAGACGCTTGACCTCGCTTCTGAGCCAGAGTGGAAGCAGCCTGGTCTGAAGAGATCAAGAGACGCGTGACTGAGATCGACGCGGGGACTGTCGAGTTAATCCCGTGGGAAGACGTTCGGGCGGAGTTATTCGGGCCAGTCGAATGAGAGTTAAGCTTCACCCCGAGGCTCGTGCGGAACTTCGGGAAGCCCGTAGGTGGTATTACGAGCGTAGCCCATTACGTGCCGCCGCATTTGCCCACGCCGTTGACTATGCTGTCACCAGAATTCTCGGGGCTCCGACACAGTCGTCACTGGCTGAACACGGAACCCGTAAGTTTTCTTCGTCAACGGTTTCCCTTCAACATATTCTATCTGCAACAGCAGTCGGAGATAGTGATTGTTGCTGTGGCTCATCAAAAGCGACGCCCGGGCTACTGGTCCACTCGGGTGCCGAGCCCTCAACGTTAAGGATTCCATCCTTCTGGTCCGCCAAGGACCCTGCGCATAGTAATTATTCCAGATTCCGATTCGGTCAATTGCCTGGCCCAGCGAACTCGGGCTTTTGGGTTGGCGCCAAGCCCTTTGCTGCCAAACTCCGCATAGCGCGCCGTCTGTTCGCGCTCGGGAAAGTTCCAGTTATGCCAACCTTGAGGACGAACTACCTCCGACATCTCTGTGTTTACAAAGATCACGCTCGCATGCGCTCGCCATGGGCGGCCGAGATAGGTTCTTACTTGGGGAGTCTCGCCTGTAACTTTGCAATTTGAGAAGACGAATCCGTACGGTTGGTTGTCGGGTGTCGATGCAGCTGTGATGTAGCCGTCTCTGAGCGCGTGGATGTGACACTTCTCAAAAAAGGCAGTGGCGGCGCCGAAGATGAAATCCACGTGACCGGCGATGTAGCAATTTTCAAAGTACTGACGACCGCGGTTTAAGAGAATAGTGTCCTGCCAACCGAGAAACCTGCAGTTGCGAAACACCACGCGATCGCCGTCTACGCGAATCGCCAACGCCTGGCCGACAGGACCTGCGGAGTTTTCAAAGGTAATGTTCTCCGCAGTGAAATCGTCAGCATCGATGACTGTCGAGGGGGTGCGAAAGGTGCCGATAGGTTTACCGTCTTTGCCGATCAGGTTGGCGTTTAAGTCGTAGGTGAGAATCGTTTTCGCTGCATCTTCACCTATGAACTTGAAGAAGCGCTTCTCCCGCTGCACGTAAATTAGTTCTCTATAGACGCCCGGCTTGATGCGGATGACCACGGGACTGTCGCGCGTGCCGGCGGGAACGGCCATCACAGCTTCCTGCACGGTTTTGTACGTCGCACTTCCGTCAGCAGCGACTACGAGGTCGATTGGTTTCGCTGCAGCGGATTGTGGTCCGAGGATCCACAGAGCTACCAAGCCCGTAACCAAGCAACGCACCAGCTCCGCAGGAGCCGAATGTTTATAGACCAAACGGAACATTAAACTGGACCGCGCTCCAGCGGAGCGCAATGTGTTCGTTGCCACTAAGGGTCCCGCGCATATTTCGCTCCGATGGAGCGAGGGGTAATCTCATGACAACCGGGCGCTATAAACATTTGGTCCCTCCGGGACCGCGGCGCATCGTTAGAAGGGTGCGCTCGAAAAATGCCACGCTGTGTAACACACGGCACGCATCTCTGGTTAAGGAGTGGCTATCGCGCTTTAACTGATGAACTCTGTTTGATCAGCCAGCGTGTTAGATCTTGTGCCGCTTTGTAGTTGTCAAACTCCGGTGGCAGTTTTCTTCCGTCAACGTATTCGTTGTAAAGCCAGGGATCGCCGACGGCGAAGACGGTACCGCGACCGAGCCTCGTCGCTGCCAAGACCACACCCTCATCGTTCGCTAACACAGCCCTGGCCGGCGGCCTAATCGAAAGAAGACTAATCTCTTTGAGGAAGAGTTGCCGCGCAGTTGGAAACACGCGATGACCCGACGGGACCATGATTCTCCCGGTTGCAAAATTGGTTCCCTGAACGCGGTTGCGGCTTTCCGGTTTGAATTGAATACCAAACTCTTTGGCTAATTGGTTGAAGTGTTCAAACTCGGCATTCCCAAGGTCATTACCCATAAGCACAAGCACGCCACCCGACCTAACCCAATCAGTGATCGCTTCTATGTGCGGCGGCTGAATAAAGTTAGGACGCTCATTCTCCTTCTGATCATCAGCGTCGACGATGATGTAAATGTCGGCCTGCCGTAAATTCGCGCGAGTCGGGGCCTCGCTAAGCGCTTTGGTTTCGACGCCGAAACTTCTGAAAATATTTCCCCAGAGAGAGAACCCGCCGTTGGGCAGTTCATCCCACTTGTAATGCCAGGGGACGAGGCGACCGGTTCCGTCTTTCTTCGTTTCGCTATTGAAGTAGTAATCGAGCAGCACGGTCTTGCCTTTACCGATTGAAATATTAGGAGCCATCTCCATCTCGCTGCTGGCCAAAAGAAAAGCCCCCACGCCCTTTAGGTCGTTAGTGACGACTTTTTCGCTTAGATAATATTCGTAACTTCCATCGCGGTAAGGATTCCCGCCTAAACCTGAAACGCTGACAGTGCCCTTGAGGTTGACCCGTCCGGCAGGCAACCTCTCGACAAAGTTTTTCTCTATGCCTTGATAACCCTTGCGCGCCACTCGCAGATATCGCGCGGGCAGATAATTCCGGCGCACGCCCTTTGCTAAAGCGTATACAAACATGCTCGATGCCGACGCTTCCAGGTAATTTCCTTCCTCTCTTCCTTTATCGAGCACCTGATACCAGAGTCCTGATTTCGGTTCCTGATATTTTTCAACCGCGACGGCGAGTCTCTGCAAAATGCTGATCAAATCGGATCTTCGTGGATGGCTTTCTGGAAAGTGATCCAACGTGTCAACCAATGCCATCGCGTACCATCCCATTGCACGGCCCCAGAAATTAGGAGACTGGCCCGTGGTCTGATTGGCCCAGCGCTGTTTTTTCGATTCATCCCAACCATGATAGAGCAGTCCGGTTTTGGGATCTCTGGAGTGCGTCTCCATCAACACAAATTGTTTGGCGATGTCATCGAAGGCGTCGTCTTCATTAAAGGTGACTGCATACTCGGCGTAGAAGGGCTCGCCCATGTAGAGACCGTCCAGCCACATCTGAGACGGATAGATCTTCTTGTGCCAAAAGCCACCTTCAGAGGTGCGCGGATGCGTGCGCAATTGTTCGCGCAGGAGGTGCGCAGCTTTTCGGTATTTCTCCTGGCCGGTAACTTTGTAGAGCAGGAGCAGGTTTCGCCCCGACAGAACGTTGTCGATGTTGTAGTCGTCTTTTTTGTAAGTGCGAATAGTTCCGTCGTCGTTGATGAATCGATCCGTCAGGTGTTGAATGTACCTGAAATATTTGCCTTCCCCTGTATTGAGCCAAACGCTTTCCACGCCCTTGAGAAGCACACCTTGTTCATAGTTCCACTTATCAGCTTTTCCGTCGGTGGCCAGTGAGTCCTTCCAGATCGTCAATATGGTTGAGGCCATCGCCTCCGACAGTCGTTGGGCCTGCGAGCTGACGGGCATCGCGGCAACAATCAACAAAATAAAGACCAAAGGCTTAAGACAGACTCTCACGTTTTCTCCTCTGCGTTTCTTTGATACCAGCCTGGCGGGCATGTGTAATAATACCTCCCAGCGCCAACTGGTCAAACCTTTGAGGTGGATTTATTTCGCTATTCGGTTATTGGACAAGGCGAACTGGGCCGGAATAGAATCAAATGCTCGGAACAAAGCGATTTTGATGGGCTGCACTGGGTAGGGTTAAAACCAACTTGGTAAAGTCGGATTCTCTAACACTCAATACGG
>DASQKG010000306.1:0-6270 GCA_035630655.1 Pyrinomonadaceae bacterium | reverse complement strand
CTTTGTTTAGTAGTTTTTTATAAGACGGGCAATAAGTTTGTGCATTCGAGTAATCAAAGAAGCAACGCTAGAACTAGTCGCATCATGCGACAGCAGTTTGTGTTGAGCCTAAAGAGGCGAGTGGAATTTATCTGACGGGGGGAGCTTTCACGGCTTCTTCAAAATTCTGACAGGCGCTTCAATGGTCACCCTACGCGGCTTCCCTGCATACTTGGTATTCCTCGGACGTTATCTGCCGCCAGTTCGGCACGTAACCGCAGTGTCTGCAGTAGAATTGCGCCGGAATGTGGTCGTTGCAGCGTGGGCAAGTACATCCGTCGTCGATCTCGGCTTTCATTGTGTCGGTCCTCTTCTCCAAATTTGTTTGCGTCGCAGCCAACATTGCTATTTGAGCCAATAGGCTCCTTTATGATTTTTGGCTCCGCTTCCCTTCCGGATCGCGTTCTACGGAAAACTAACAGCAATCTGGATGCCAGCTAGGTCCTGACCGAGAAGGGAATGGCGTGATGAGAAAACACTGAGAATTTCTCTTGTGTAGGATGTCGAAATGTCAAATTTGTCGTCGAATAGGTGTCACTGGACGTCAAAATTAGTTGAAACCAGAACAGAATGCCAATCAGCGAGTGCTAATTTCTACCGACAAGAAGGATCAATCCTAACAAGTCGTTTGCTGACTAGGTTACTCACTCACGGATAAAGGCAAAGATGTCAGCCTTTGTTTATTTGCTTTTCGAAACGTTACTTCGCCGTAGAAAGAAAACCCAGCACTATCACCTCTGGGTCGGCTCAGGACAAGCCATTGATTCGATGATACAAGATCGCATAAATAGAGTAACCGAGAGGCTGAGCGCTCTTTTTTGCGTTAAAACGCATGCGCTGGTTTCATTCTTAGTGCCGGGCGCGTGTGGAATTGATACACCTATGATGACTCCCATTGAGATCTTTGCAGGCGTCGAAGCTTTCATAATCCGGATCCCCTACAAGCAGATCCTTTCGGATAGCCGACGCAGCCATGGGCGGTCGAGCGATTCACAGACGAGTCTTTTTGTTCGCGTGCGCGGCCGGGGTGGTCAAGAGGGTTGGGGAGAGGTCGGCGTTTCGCCGCAGCGCGACGGTCTTGGGGCCGCTCAGATGACCGAGACGATCGATCGGATCCTGGCGCCAGCAGTTATCGGCACGGAAGTGGGAAATTTCGCGCTCATGCATCGCCAGATGGACGCCGCCATCACCGGCCATCAGAGACTCAAGGCAGCCATAGAAACTGCCGCCTATGATCTAATGGGAAAAGCCCTTGGAGTCCCGGTTTGGAAACTTGTCGGAGGAAAGATTCATGACGCTATCCCGATCCTCGGTTGGGTGATGGCTTCAACCGCGGAGGAGTATAGCCAAAAGGCAAAAGCCTATGTCGACTCAGGTTTCGACACGCTTAAGGTAAAGGTGGGATTTGGGCCGGAGAAAGACGAAGAGATAGTGCGCGCTGTCCGCAGCGCCGTTGGCGATAAAACCGTGCTGCGTGTCGATGCCAATTGCATCTATTCTCGCGATGAAGCGTTACAGTCTCTCAAGCGATTGGAGCGTTACAACATTTTTCACTACGAGGATCCCATCGCCGGAGCGGACCTTGAAGGCATGGCCTGGCTTCGTCAAAGGGTGCCAGTGCGTTTGATGGCGGATGAATCGTGCATTACTGCCGAGGATTTGATTCGGGTGATTCGAGCCCAAGCCGCCGACATCGTCAAGCTAAGCGTCCAGGTGAACGGCGGCATCTATAAGACTTCGCAGATGTTGCGCATAGCGGAGGCGGCAGGGATTCCGGCAACGCTTGGCCATAGCGGCTCGCTCACCACTGGTGCTCTTGCGGAAATACATACGGCCGCGTCTGCCCCAAACTTGCTCAGTCCCTGTGAGTTCGTAGGTCTCCTGAAAAGCAGTGATGACGTGGTACGGGAGCCGCTGGATCTAAGTCGGATCAATTTGTCGGTTCCAGATCGTCCCGGCCTGGGAAGCGAAATCGATCCAGACAAATTCAAAAAGTATCGTTTGGCACCTTGATGGATTCTGAATTGCAGACACGACAATGAAAAAATCGTATGGCAAAAGGGCTTTAGGAATTTTCCTTTTGAGTCTCTGCTTCCTGGCCGTAGGTGCGTCTTGGTCATCGGCTCAGGACTCTCATACAATTAAACTCGTGGAGGGCGCCAAGAAAGAAGGAACGGTTATGCTTTATACTTCTATGAACGTTCCCGACGTCAATAGATTATTTGATGCATTTCGCAGGAAGTATCCATTTCTTTCTCCCCAGTTCTACACGACAAGAAGCGCCGCCTTGCTGCAAAGGATTGTGATTGAAGCTCAGGCCGGTAGACACTCCGTAGACGTCATTCAAGCCAACGGCTACACAGTCGACATTATCAGTAAAAAGGGACTAACGAAAAAATATGCATCACCGGAAAGCAAAACCTACCCAAGCAAATTCCGGGATCCTAACGGACATTGGATCGCCACCTATATTTTTTGTAACGTGATCGGTTACAACACAAAACTGCTCGCGCGAACAGAAGCACCGAGAAATTATGAGGATCTCCTGGACCCCAAGTGGCGCGGCAAAATGGGTTTGGATGACAAGCAGTACATATGGTTCGACGGCCTCCTTGAAGCGATGGGAAGAGAGAAAGGCCTTGCCTTCATGAAGAAGCTGGCGAATCAGCAGATCCAATTTAGAAGTGGTAATGCGCTCATGGCGAACCTGCTGGCCGCCGGAGAATTTGCCATCCTCGTCAATGCGCGGCCCGAACAGCTCGATAAGCTCAAGCGCGCAGGCGCTCCCGTAGCTTGGACGGCACCGAAGCCGGTGACCGTTAACGTGCTTCCGGTAGCGATAGCAAGCCAGGCTCCCCATCCTAATGCCGCGGCACTGTTCACGGATTACCTGTTATCCGCCGAGGGACAGACGCTCTTAAAAGAACAAGCCGCGCCGGCACGTCCTGGGATCGGCGGCTCCGACTCGTGCGTTTCGCAGAGTTCGGAGGTGTTCGTGAATGATATTTCGATGGAAGAGAGATTCGATGAAGTGGTGGGCCTGTACAAAAAAATCTTTACCCTGCCGTAGTCGGGCGCCTAAAAAGATTCGCGAGAAAAGAAGGAAGACTTGCTTTGAAAACGATCGTGGCGGTGTTGCCCGGCGACTCCGGTGGGTCTGAGGTCACCGCGCAAGCAGCCAGGGTTCTGGAGGCAACAGCCAAACGCTTCGGCCATGAGCTACAGATTGAAACAGCACTCTACGGTGCTTTGGCGATCGACGCTTGTGGCGATCCGTTGCCTGCTGAAACCTTGGATTTAGCGCAGCGTGCTGACGCCCTCTTACTGGGTGGTGGCGCTTCCGGACCGCGATGGCAAGATCCCCGTTTGCGCGTCCATCCCGCGCAAGCGCTTCTCAAGCTGCGTCAGGAGTTAAACCTTTACGCCAATCTGCGCCCAGTTCGCATTTACCCGCAAATTCTTGACCTGTCTACGCTTAAGCCGAATGTCGTCCAAGGTGTTGATTTGCTCCTGGTTCGCGAGGTGGCAAGCGGAGTCTATTTCGGTCGACCCCGCCGGCTGTGGCAAACGCAAAAGGGCCGAAAGGCCGTCGATACGACGGCCTATACCGAACAGGAAATCAAGCGGGTGATACGGCTCGCTTTTGAGTTGGCTCGCAACCGACGCAGTCATCTCACATCGGTCGATAAAGCTAATGTGCTGGTGACTTCAAAACTCTGGCGCGAAATTGCCAACGAGTTGGCGCTCGAATACCCCGATGTCGAGCTCGAGCATATGCTCGTCGATAACTGTGCGGTTGGCCTTATGACTGAGCCGCGCCGGTTCGACGTCATCGTCGCTGAGAATCTATTCGGCTATATCCTGCAGGACGTGGCGGGCGCGCTCACCGGATCGCATGGTCTCCTGCCGGGCGGCACTCTGGGCCCGCTGCGAAAAACCACGGGCCGACCGATAGGACTCTACGAGCCCACGCGCGGCACGACGCCTCCATCAAGGCCGGACACTGCTAACCCCATAGGAGCTATCCTGAGCGCCGCCATGTTGCTACGTCACTCTCTAGGGTGGGACGCCGAGGCTAGGGTCATTGAGGACGCGGTAGTCGGTGCGTTGCAGTCTGGCCACCGAACCGCTGATATTGCAGTGGGGGAGCATCCAGTGATGAGCACAGCGGCCATGGGGGACGCCATCCTTGAACAAATAGAAGTCGTTAGCTGATGAACGCCACCGACTTGGAGAACGTGATGCGCGTTATTTTGGCTTGAGGTATTTTTCTTTGATCGCTGCTAACGGCAACACCTCGCCTTTCAAAACGTTGTGGATAATTCGCAGCGCGCCTTCCTTGGCTCCCGGCGGCTCTTTCTCGCGATGTACGATCGTGCAGTCCTCGACCTCTACGAGTTTGTAGCGGTTCTGATGAGTGCCGGCACAGGTCCAAAGCACGGTGTTGTCGGTCGATGCTTCGACGATCGATTGGTTCAATGAAATTTCCTCTGTGCGTGCGCAGCGCTCTGTGAGTCCAGCGCGATCATAGTAGCTGCATCGGAATGACGGTACTTTCGGTGGCTGAACGTCGTTGCGAAATCTATGCGGCGCTCGGCCTTCCGTTCTCTGATGCAGTATCGCTGTCACAGCGCCAGGGCCGTCTTCGAAAACTGTAACATCCTTGTCAAGTTGCTGAGGTGGACTCTATTCAACGCGCAGTGCGAGACGTCTGCGGTAGGCGACTCTGAATCTTCAGAAGCGGTTTCGTCTCGTGTTGTAGCAACGTCAATATGTCAGGTTAACAGCAACGTAAAAATGTCAGGGTGACATTACCGGTTGAGTCGCCAGCATAGAAAGCGGGCCATAGCGGAACCCCTCCTTCTTGCCGTTCGTTCGATATAAGCCAATTGTGTGCGTTGTTTTTGAATCGAAGGTTGCGATTTTCACGGTCTTGTAGAAAAACTCCACCGCGCCATCGAGAAGCACATGCACATCGATTCTCTTATTGGCGTGAGAGCGAGAGGGCGAGCTCTTGGGGATCTGGAAGATCGTCCCTTCGAAAGTCACCGTGTTGTCCTTTGCCACGGTACGCTGTTGTTTGAAACATAGCGCCCGTTCGATCTCGAGCGAGCTGACTATTCTCCAAGCAGGCTCGGCCCTAGCCGGC
Organism: Pyrinomonadaceae bacterium; assembly: GCA_035630655.1. Lineage (GTDB taxonomy): Bacteria > Acidobacteriota > Blastocatellia > Pyrinomonadales > Pyrinomonadaceae > PSRF01. The sequence continues at coordinate 1,082 of DASQKG010000306.1, read as the reverse complement.
TTGGAAAACTTACGGTTGTGCACGGGGAGATAACGTTCCAAGACGGCTTGTGCTTGTTCGGCAGTCTTGGCCTTGGCCAGGCGCAGTTCACTGACCAGCCGATCCTGAAAAGTGTTCCACAGTCTTTCGATTCTGCCCTTGGCCTGAGGGGAATGAGCCAGGATCAAGGTCACCCCGAGCTCTTCTAAGCCTCGGCCCACCTCGGTGGTTGGTTTTCTGTTTATCATTTGCTCATCGATCGTCGGTTCTCGGTCGGTCCAGAATACCGAGTGACAGTCGCTATAGATCGACTTGGGTAAGCCGTATTGCCGAAAGGTCTTAGAGAACAGTGTGAAGTAGCCCCATGAACTCTCAGCCGGGGTAAAGAAGGCTCCCATGACTTTGTTGGTGGCATCGTCGATGACCCCGATCAGACAAAGCCGCGGCCCCCGGCCTTGGAGCCAGTCATGCAGGGAGCCATCGACCTGAAGCATCATCCCTTCACTGGCTCGTCTTTCCCTGCGGCTTCGGTGTTTGATTCCGCGGCGCTTCCTGGGGGAGGCGATCCCTTCAGATCGAAGGATACGGCGGACTTTCTCTCGGCTGAGCTCGATCTGTTCTTGTTCTTTGAGCTTCTCGGTCAGATGGTGATCGTTGAACCCTTGGTATTTCCCTCGGGCTAATGCCACCACCCGCCGCACCACCTTCTCCTTGGTCCTGCGTTTACACCGCCGTCCACGGTTGCCGTGAACCACTCCCTTCGCTCCGGCCTTACCGACCCGTGCTTTGATCCGGTAACCCTGCCGTTCGCATACTCCCATCACCAGTGCCGCTTGCACCACAGTCAGCTCGCCTCGATACACTCGTTGGATTACGTCCAATCGTTTCTCGTCTTGCATGGTCAGGGTTGTCATCCTTCCACCCTGACATAATCACGTTGCCGTTAACCCCTGACAGATTCACGTTGCTACAACATCTGTTCCGTCATCGGTTGACGCTCTTCCTTATCGCTTGATAGTATCCGCATCGACTCCTTTACAAGGTGTCGATGCAAATTGTCGGCAGACTAGTTTCGCTCACTGTAACTGTTCCTAATCACCGTC
>DASQKG010000305.1:0-19228 GCA_035630655.1 Pyrinomonadaceae bacterium | reverse complement strand
GGCTTGCATGCGCAAGCTACTAACGATCGTCAACGTCATGATCAAGACGAATACAAAATGGCAACTTGCACAGAAATCCGCTTGACAAGAAACACAATTGCTCGCGGTAAGCGGGTGGGTCTGCTAGCCACCAGAATCCTGAAGCAAAAACAGGGATACTCTCGAGGGCGCCCCCGACGACCCACCCGCTACCCGCGAGGTGGTACTGACTTCATCACACCACCGCAGCAGCTTGCTGACCAAAGATTTCATGCAGTTCGTGGATCGTGTGAGCCGATTAGCCCCACGAGCTCTTAATCACTCCAGGCTTGTCGCAGGGTGTGGCGAAGTTAGCATTCCGCTTTGTCGGTCACGTCGCATCTTCACCAACGCCAAAACAGCGAGGTACAAGGCGAGCCCCACCAGGGCGCCTGCAGCGATCGCATTAATCAACTCAATGTCTAACTGTCCGGAACCGATCTTGGTAATGCGAAGGTTGCCAATCACTAATGACGATAGCGCCCAGAGAGTAATCACGAGCACAAAGATCATCGGCACCAACGTAAACGCGATTCGTTGTCGTGCCTGGTAGAGCCAAACGGTAATGGTGAGAAGCGTCAAAGCCGCCAGCAACTGATTTGAGGCGCCAAAGAGTATCCAAAACTTTGCCCAGGAGTTGGGCGGCGCAAAGAGGATGAAGTAAAAGGGAAGTCCCATCGTTAAAAGCGTACCGACGAACGCGCCCAGCCGTCCCTTCCAACCAAACAGCTCCTGCACGATGTAACGACCAAGTCGCATCGAGACATCAAGCGTGTCAAAAACAAACGTTGAAAAAGCCATCGCTCCAAACGTAACTGCGAAAGCGAGGTTTTCCTTACCGATAATTAACGTCAGAAACTGTCCGATGCCGTTGCCATAAATCGTGCCAGGTGCCTTGCCACGGAGAGCTTCCTGCGCGACGATCATTACGGTGACCAGTGCAATCAAAGCCACGAAGGCTTCCCCGAGCATGGCGCCATAGCCTATGGGTCGCATGTGCGACTCGCGATCAATCTGCTTGGATGTTGTGCCGGAACACACCAGTCCGTGGAATCCCGAGCAGGCGCCGCAGGCAATCGTCACAAAGAGAAAGGGAAACAACATGCCCGTCATGCCGCCAACGTCGAAAGCTTTGAATGCCGGCTGCTGGATTTCATAACCGCCGAAAAGGACTCCAATAATGCCCAGCGCCAGAGCAGTGTAAAGAATGAAGCCACCGAGATAACCGCGCGGTTGCAGTAGCGCCCAAACGGGAACTATCGATGCGATACCACAATAAAGAATTATCAGTACGCCCCACGTCTTGTGATCGAGTACGAAGACGTTTGACATCATCGTTCCTACCCATGACATTGCAAACGCCGCGGGCACAAAGATCAAAGTAACCAACCACAGTGGCGGGGTCAGATAACGTTGGACCAGGCCGAGCAAAACTGACAGCAGTAGATACATGATGCTGGCGGCTGCTACTGCGCCGCCGGGATTGAAATTAACCATTGTTGCGCGCAGCTCTTCCGAACCGCCCACGAACGTTCCTGAAGTGATATCAGTGAAAGCGACGATCACATAAATCAAGGCAATCCAGATAAAGGCCATCATCGCCCTGCCCGCCTTACCTCCGAGATGTTCGCGAGTGATCTCAGCAATCGAGGTGGCGCCATGTCTAACTGATGCGGCCAGACCAGCAAAGTCGTGTACAGCACCGATCAGTACAACGCCCAAACCAATCCAAAGCAGGCACGGAAGCCAACCGAAAGCCTGACAAGCGAGAATGGGCCCGGCAATCGGACCGGCGGCAGCTATCGCCGAGAAGTGTTGGCCGAAGAGATAGAATGGTCGGGTGGGGACGAAGTCGATGCCGTCATTAACGCGATGTGCAGGCGTTTTTCGGTCGTCGTCAAGCTTGAATTGTTTTGCTACCCAACCGCCGTAGAGACGGTATGCGGCGGTGAGCAGCAACAGGAATCCGAGCGCCAAAAGCGTTAAGGCCAAGCGAAAGCTCCCCCCATGGCTGAAATCAAAACAATATCTTACGTATGGTGTTGCCCGGGCGGGCAGTCGGAAATTGCGTGCGGAGTTTGGCATGAAACGGCGGGGAAAATCCAGCCACAATCCATGCAAAACGAGATACGATCAACGAAATCACACGAGAAGACACTAACAATATTTTCCTGCTGGTTCGCGCAGTTTCGTGGATCGTTTCTATTCCCCGATTTTTCTTGGTAGACTCCGCCGCAATCCAAGTAAGAGTGGTTTCGATCGGCAGACGGAGCGCGCGCGATTGCACTGAATCCGCAATCCGACATCCATAATCCGAAATTCAACCAATGTATCCGTTTCGAAACATTTTGTTTCCCACTGACTTCACGCCACATGCGCGAGCAGCCCTCAAGTATGCGGCGGCCTTTGCGCGGAGCGGGGGCGGGCGAATTGTGCTCTTCAGTGTTCAGAGTGCGAGCGTCCCTCCGAATTTATTGACACTGCCGGAACGTATTTTTGCGGAACAGGACAATAAGTGGTTACTGCAGCTCCGGACTGAAGTTCGAAATCTCCTCGCGGATGAGTTGTTTGATGGCCTGGAGGTTGAGCCCGTAATAGTCGAGGGCGAACCGGCCGCGCAGATTGCAAAGGCGGTGCGCGATTATGAAATCGATCTGGTTACGGTTGTAACTCATGGACGTAAGGGGCTAGCCCGCGCCTTGTGGGGCTCAACCGCCGAAGAGATCATTGCCGAAGCTCCCTGTCCAGTGCTGACGATTCGCCCGCCGCAGCATGATTTTGTCGAACATAGAGGCAGCCGCAGCGAGGTGCGCTTGAATCGAGTGCTGCTCTCCACGAACTTCAGACCGTCTTCGGCTGCCGCTACACAGGTGGCGACTCAACTGGCAAACCAATGTGGCGCCGAGCTCAACGCCGTTTACGTGATTGGAGATTACCTGGAGCAAATCTCGGTGATGTTTCCCGAAGGCGGTTTGCACGCGCTGACTCGTCTGCGCAGCTATGTGGAGGAGCGTATGGCCCACCTCTCCCGCTCCGATGGCGCGCGCGCGCTAACGCACATCGCCGAAGGTAGACCTTACGAAGAGATTGTCAGGCTAGCTGCGGAGAAGGACGTGGATTTGATCGTAATCGGGACCAGCGTTCATGCCTCGCTCTTTGGCGGCACTCCAGTGCTTGGTTCGGAGATTGAGCGAGTCGTAAGAAATGCGCCGTGCCCAGTTCTCTGCGTCCCGGCGGCGAGGGTGCTGACACCCCTGCCGGCGTTAGTGACCCAGCCGGTGAGTTGAAGTAAGCGGTAAGCAGAAGGCAGAAAGCAAAAAGCAAAAAGCAGTCAGCGTTTCTCGCTGACTGCCTTATGCTTTTTGCTTTCTGCTTTTTGGTTACTGAGAGATCAACTGCAAGCGACCATCCGGTAGTTGAACAGTAAAAACGCTTCGTTCATAAATCGTGAGCGGCTTCGACTCTTTGATTTGCATCGCCGCCACTTGATCTGTCGTGAGGTTGTTCGCGTACCGAGCGGCCAGCGGATCTCGAATCAATGAGTAGCGCTTGGTGATTCTGCGCACATATTCCTGCGTCTCGTTGTAAGGCGGGATGCGGTAACCATACTTCATCACTGCTCCCTCTCCCGCGTTGTAACCCGCCAAAGCCAATTGCACGTTACCGTCAAACTTATCGAGCAGGAAACGCATGTAACGCGTGCCGCCTTCAATATTCTGTTTTGGATCCCAGATGTTGCTAACGCCAAAACGGGCGGCCGTCGGCGGCATTAACTGCATTAGACCACGCGCGCCCTTGTATGACATGGCGCGAGGTTTAAACGTTGATTCCTGATGCATGATTGCATACAGCAAAAGCGGATCGACTGAATTGCGGTGACCAGACTCGACGATGAAACTGTCCACCTTTGAGTCACCCGTGGTAAACCCAGCCAATGAGTTTCCAATGCTCATGCTTGTATGACGAATCAGCGGCAGGCTCGAGTGCGAATAATTGTAGTTGTTCGAAGTCAGAATTTTCCCCTTGCGCGTTTTCGCGGCCGGAACAAATGGCTGCGGCGGGGTCTTGATTCGCACGAGGTGGGCAAAGTCGAAGTTATCGACACGATAAGCCGGCCCGCTCGCTCCCTGAGCGAGAGCCGACGCGGCAGTAGCTAGCAACAGCAGAGCGATTAGGGGGTAATTTTTCATGCAGATTGTCCGATGGTTCCCGGTGACGGATTGTCTAATGCCTCAGCTTGGTGAGGAGTCGCGAAGTGGCCTGTTTATGACCGGGAGCGATATTAACACAGGGGTTTAACAATTACCAACAATGGCAAATAGCAGGAGAGATACCCGTTTGCTGAGCTTTTCTTGCTGGGTTCAAGGATTCACGGAGGGTGGAGGGCTTCGAACTGGTCAGTTCTTGACCGCCTGCCTCTGAACGATGCCTTTGACGGGAATCGTAGCTCCCTCGCATCGGGGGGACGCATACAAATTCTCTTACATAAACCTCTTATGCCGTTTTTTAAAACAATGACCAAACCCCGGTCTGCAAAAGCCCTTGCATTTACTGGTTTACCCCCTTCCACCCGCCAGCAGTGACTTTTGTCATTCGCCTTGCAATGCTATCCGCGCTTTTCCCAGAACTACGATCTATCAACTCTGCGCGCACCTGCGCGCCTCACTAAAAAAAGAGGACCAAATGAAAAAACTACTCTCAACAATACTCTCGCTGCTTCTCCTTTCTTCTATCGCGTTTACTGCATACGCAGCTCAAACGTCCACCTCCACGACCGGAACCTCTGCGACAAAACCTGCGAAGAAACGTGGGCCCGTCTTCAGAGCAAACAAAGATCAGATCAAACAGGCACAAGCGATCGTTAAGCAACGGGGTTTCTATACTGGCGAGCAAACCGGAAAACTCGACGCGGATACACGCGCCGGACTGAAAAAATACCAGGCAGCAGAAAACCTAAACGTCACCGGCACGCTTAACAAAGTCACGCTGGAAAAAATGGGAATCACGCTGACCGACAAACAGAAGACGATGTAAAAAGCGTGGACCAAGCAAGCTTGTAACAGGTCAGGTACGCGGCTCTGCCGCATCCCGTGCGGTAAGCCTATGGCTGCCTATGGCTTACCGAAAGCCTTCGATCTTGTTTGAGGCTGTGCCTCCAACTATGAGTGTCCGGCATTTGAACGTAATTGCGGAGGCATAGCCTCGGTTAGGAAAAGGCTCTTACGGTAAGCCATAGGCTTACCGCACGGAATGCGGCAGAGCCGCTTGTTTATCGTGAATCTTAGTGAGGCCCAGGCGGTATCGGCGTTTACGTAATCTAGCCAAGGAGTTTTTCAACGATCGCGTAACTGGATTCGAGGGCTTCGGTAAGTTTTTCAGGTTGACTGCCGCCGCCTTCAGCCATATCGGGTTTACCGCCGCCACGACCACCTACGATCGGCGCCAATTCTTTTATCACCTGACCGGCTGGTACGCGCTTTGTCAGATCGGCAGAGGTGCGAACTATTAGTGAAACCTTGCCGTCGCTGCTGCGGCCCAGGACCACAACCCCCGACTTGATCCGCGCCAGCAGGGTGTCTGAAAGTTGGCGCATGCCGGCGGCGTCGAGTCCGCTTGCTTCTCGTGCTACGACCCGAACGCCCGCAATCTCGCGCGACTCGTCGCCATTTGACTGCGAAGTGTTAATAGCTCCGCTGGCAATCTTCAAACGCAACTCGTCTGCTTCTCGCTTTGCTTTTCGCAGTTCGTCCTGCAATTTCCCGATTACTGCCGGCATTTCTGAGCGCGAGGTTTTCAAGCCACCAGCAACCTGATCAAGCAGCAGTTCGTCTTCGCGGAAACGTTCATAAGCATCGAGGCCGGTTATCGCGCGAATCCGTCTGACGCCGGATGCAATCGACTCGTCACTAGTGATCTTGAATAATCCGATGTCGCCGGTCGCCCGCACGTGTGTGCCCCCGCAAAGCTCTCTGGAAAAGATGTCTTCAGCTCCCTTGATGGAAAGCACACGCACTTTCTCACCATACTTCTCTCCGAACAACGCCATCGCCCCTGAACGCATTGCCTCTTCGACGGCCATCTCGTCCGTTTGCACCGGCTCGTTTCTAAGAATGTGGTAGTTAACCAGGCGTTCTATTTCCTCAATCTGGCCGGCGGTCAACGGTTGATAGTGCGTGAAATCAAACCGCAGGTAATTAGGCGCAACGACGGAACCGGCCTGCTTTACGTGCGTACCCAAAACCTCGCGCAACGCTGCGTGCATCAAGTGAGTCGCCGTGTGATTGCGACGGGTCGCGTCACGCTTTTCGACGTCAACTTCAGCGGTCACCTCATCACCGACTGTCAGCGTTCCTTTTTCGACTTTAACCTTGTGAACGATCAAACCTTGAGCAGGCGAGTAAGTATCAACAACCGCCGCCATGAAGTCAGTACCACCTGCGGTAGCGGGTGGGTTAGCCGCGCCAATCAAGCGACCTACATCCCCTACTTGACCGCCGCTTTCTGCATAGAACGGAGTGTGATCGAGGACAACCTCACCCTCGTCACCTTCGCCCAGCGATTCGACTTCTTCCTCGCCTTTGACCACCGACACAACCTGAGCCGCGGCTACACGCGTACCTTCATATCCCTTGAAGACGTTGGTTCCTGTCCTTTGCATCACCTCGCCGAAAACGGGTTTAGCCTTAGACTGCCCAGCGGCTTGTTCCCTTGTGCCGGATTGTTGAAGTTGCTTTAGAGCGGCATCAAACTCTGACAAAAACTCCTCTTCGCTGACGTTGAGTCCTTGTCCTTCCATGCTCACGCGAATCAGATCTCTGGGCGTACCAAAAGTGTCATAGAGTCGAGCGAGTTCCACATACGACGGCTGCTTGCCTGGTCCGGATTTCACAAAGAGCTCTTCGAGCTTCTGCAAGCCAACCGTCATGGTCGATCTAAAGCGCCCTTCTTCCAGTCTTACCATCTGATCGATGAAGTCGCGTTGGACCTCGAGTTCCGGATAAGCCTCGTGCATCTGATCAACGACGAAGTCTGTAACTTTGTGAAAAAACAAATCCAGCCCGAGCGTGTGGCGTCCCTGATAAATCGCTCGACGCATGATTTTTCGCAGCACGTAGTTGCGGCCTTCGTTGCCGGGCAGAATACTGTCGGCAATTGCAAAGGCCGTTGCGCGTGCATGGTCGGCGATCACGCGCATGGCAAAGCCTTCCTGCGTTTCCGGTTCGTAATGACGATCGGCCAGCGTGGCGATGAATTCGATGATGGGGCGAATCAGGTCGGTGTCGTAGTTTGACTTGACGCCCTGGAGGACGACAGCGAGCCGTTCCAATCCAGCGCCGGTATCGACTGAAGGCGCAGGGAGTGGTTCGAGTTTGAATTTGCCCGGCTCAACTTCGCTGCGATCAAACTGCATGAAGACGAGGTTCCATATTTCCATCGTGTCATCGCCGGGACCATTGACCAGGTCGGCGCGGTTCTTCGTTGGATCGTCAGGATCCTCCCCCATGTAGTAGTGAATCTCGCTGCATGGACCACACGGCCCCGTCTCGCCCATTTGCCAGAAATTATCTTTGCGTCCAAAGCGCAGGATTCGTTCCCGAGGGGCACCGACCTGGTACCAAAACTCTTCGGCGTCTTCGTCAGGCCCGACCTCATCGTCGCCTGCAAATACACTAAACCAGAGGCGCGCGGGATCCAGCTTCATCTCGTTGACGAGCAGGTCCCAGGCAAACTTGATTGCATCCTCTTTGAAATAATCGCCGAATGAAAAATTCCCGAGCATCTCGAAAAACGTATGGTGCCGCGCAGTTTTCCCAACCTCGTCGAGGTCGTTATGTTTGCCGCCCGCCCGAATACATTTTTGCGAGGAGCCGGCGCGCAGGTAATCACGCTTGTCGAGGCCGAGGAATACATCCTTAAACTGGTTCATGCCCGCGTTGGTGAAAAGCAACGTCGGATCGTTGGCAGGCAATAAGGGCGACGAGCGCACACGTGTATGTCCGTACCGCTCGAAGTACTCAAGGAATCGTTCGCGAATTTCGTTTCCAGTCATAGTTCAGTAAGCAGTAAGCGGTAAGCAGTAAGCAGTAAGCAGAAGCAAGAAGTGCAACTGACCACGGCCCAATGACAGCTGACTAAACTTGAGTTTAGCATGCGAATTGAAGTCGGTGAAACGAGCGACGATCCGCGAAACCACACGAACCAACACGAAATCTCATCTGTGCAATTTTATGTTCGCGAAGTGTGCGGTCGCGGCTATGCCGCCTGATGTGCGGCGGGAGCTTCGCCCCGCCGATAGTTGTTATCCGAAATCTTGGGGCTTCGCCCCGGGGCGGAGCCCCTCAAGATTAGGAGTGGGAGCGTTAACTGAAGGGCATAGCCACTTCCGCACATCAGGAGGCGGCGAAGCCGCGACGCAGACTGGGATGAAATCGATACAAAGACGCATTGAGCAACGCCTTGGAGGATTACTCGTCCAGCGCAGCTTTTGACGCGGCCCGGACCTTTTCGCTTACGAGGTCAAAAGGAAAGCCCTGGCGGAGCAGATGATCAAACAGGCTCTTCGCTTCTTCGCGAGTCTTTGGCCGGCCACGAAGTCGCAGCCGTTTTTCAATCGCGCGATCGATCAATTCTTCTTCGGGCGTTTCAGCGTAAACAGCGTTTAGCGCTTCTTCTACAACCGCCCGGTCAAGCTTCTTCAAAGACAGGTCTCTTTCCAGACGCCGGCGGCCCGTCGGTCGCTGCCTAACTTTGGATGAGGCAAAAGATACTGCGAAGCGTTCGTCGTCGAGGTAACCATACTCGCGCAAACGTGCAATAACCTCTTCGACAACAGTCTTGGTGGCATGACGTCCCTGCAACAGTCGTTCGCGCAGTTCAGCAACTGAACGTGGTTTAGCGGCGAGGAGTTTGGCAGCGCGTTCGAAGGTTTTCCTGCGGCGCTCTTCGGGCGTGAGAGGCCGCGCCCCTGGTTTGTCTGCTTGTTTTCGGGATCCCCACGGCATATCGAGGCATTTTAACCGCAGAACGCGGAGGACTACAGAGTAGGGAACGAATCGCTAATCCGCACGCTGCACTTTACAATGACATGCATGGATGGCGTTCTTCTGATCGACAAACCCCCCGGACTGACTTCACACGACGTGGTGGCGCAAGTCAGGCACATTCTGCACGTGCGCCGGGTGGGCCACACCGGAACTCTCGATCCCTTCGCCACCGGTATGTTGGTGGTCATGGTGGGTCGCGCAACCCGACTGGCCCAGTTTCTTAGTGGTTTGGAAAAGGAGTACGAAGCGGTCATACGTCTCGGCTACGCCACCGCCACCGGCGACCTTACCGGCCAAAGAGTCTCTGCTCAAGCCGGGAATGCTCCCGGGCCCTGGGACAAAGACCAGATCGAAGCGGCACTGGAAAGCCTGCGTGGTGAAATCGATCAGGTGCCCCCGATGTATTCTGCCAAGAAACAAGCAGGGCGAAAGCTTTACGAGCTGGCACGCCAGGGTCAGGAAGTTGAACGCCAGCCGGTGCGCGTTTCCATTTACAAGTTTGAGGCGATCGATTCTTCAGGTGAGTTGCTGAAAGATAATTTGGACGGCACTTTCGATTTGGAGGTGCGCGTGGCATGTTCCGCCGGTACTTACGTAAGGACTCTGGCTGAGGACTTTGGCAAGCGCCTGAACACCGGCGCGCATCTAGTGGAACTGCGCCGCACAAGGGTAGGAGATCTTCCCGTGGACCAGGCTCGGACGTTGACGCAGGTTAAAGAAGCCCTGGCGGAAGAATCCCTGGGAACAATCCTTTATCCGCCTGACGACGTGCTGGCGCGTTTACCATTTCTGGATTTGAATGACGATGAAGTGCGCCGGGTGAGAAATGGTTTGGACATCCGGGTTGAGGGCCACGAGTGGAATGATGGGGAACGGGTAAGGATGCGCGATCACAATCTCAAACTGATTGCAGTTGGGGTTTTCGGTGCGGCGAAAAAATGTTTGCATCCTGCCGTAGTCATCGGTTTGGAACAACTATGAAGAAGCGCTACTGGATCGGCGGCTTATCTGCGGTAGCGGCCTCGGCCGTGGCTGCAAAACTGTTACTCCGTCCGAGCGACGTAGAATGGGATAAGCAGCGCCAGAACGTGTTTCACGCTGACTACTCGCACTTCATTGAGGTTGACGGCCTGCGCGTCCACTACCAGGAAGCCGGAAGAATTGATGCGCCGGCCGTGATTCTTATTCATGGGTTCGCCTCGTCCAATCTCGTTTGGAGCAAGGTTCTGCTGGAACTTGCTGAGGCCGGTTTTAGAGTAATCGCGCCGGACCTTTTGGGATACGGTTATTCCGGTAAACCCAAAGAGCTTGATTACACCATCGCGCGCCAGGCGCAAATGCTTGTGAGTTTCATGGGGCAGCTTGAAATTGACAGCGCGGTATTAATTGGCAGTTCTTACGGAGGCGCTGTGGCGGCCACCGTTGCTCTCGATCATCCTGAATCGGTAAAGAAATTAGTTTTAGTTGGTGCGGTCACCAACAACAAGCCCACGAGATACATGTTGATGCGTCTGTTTGGCTCGCCAATCATTGGAGACATTCTTTCGCCGCTGTTGGTGGGCTCGCGCCGACTGCTGCGAATGAGGATGAAACGCGTTTATGATCGACATTCATGGGAGATGGACGAAAAGAGAGTTGACGCGCGCCATATACCGCTACGCACGCGCGGCGCTCACCGCGCCATCATTCGCACCGTTCGCCGTTGGGATGCCGAACGCGTATCGCGAGAAGCGCACATGATGACGCGGCCGACGCTGATCGTGTGGGGCGAAAATGATCGTGAGGTTTCAATCGAAGATGGCCGGCGGATTCAAGAGCGAATTCCGAATTCGCGCCTGTTTGTTTTTCGCGACTGTGGACATCTGCCACATGAAGAGTATCCCGAAGAATTTATCGAGCTGGTTTCGGAATTCAGTGCGTAGCAGAACGATTACAGAACCCCGACGCGTCAGGGTAGCGCCGGATGCTAATGGTTACTCGCCGCTGGGACCGCGGGCGTCTCGCCTGCCGTTTTCGCTGCGACACAATCAGCCCATGATCAACCCATGTTCAGTGCTTTGCCGACAGACGGATCGCGCCTGACGCGCCAGATTTTTGAATCGAGATAATAGTGAATGAAGGCGTAGCCCCACAGGAATGAAATGCCGAGTTGAGTGGGAAGCGAATGGGACGCGCCGCCGGCGTCGTTACGCAAAGCGGTGTAGCCGAGAAATTGTCTGGGGCCCTGGTAAATCAGCCCGAAAATAATTCCGAAAGCGATGTAGTAAAGAAGGCGTCGGCTGATGAATTCGGCCGCGCCGTATCGCTGTCGAGATGTCGGTGGCTCAGAGCCCACGGACTGTGTAGCGAGATGGCTACGGTCCCCGATCTCCACGCTTTCGGACGTTGCGGGCGAGAGGCCTGCGGTCTCAGTAGAAGCAGTTGAGCCGCGCGTGTACTTCTGGTTATGAAACCAGATGAGCCGGTGATATTGCAGGTTGTGATAGATGGTGAGTATTGCAACGATCGCAATCGGCTTGTGCGGCATCGGTGTGAGTAAGACTACCCAATGCATCGGGATAGCTGCGGCCAGTAAAAGATACTTTGGAACGTTGAGTGGCTCGCCGGTTATTGCGCGTTGAACCTGCCGCAGCAGCCAGGCACCGGCGAGAATGATGGTGGCTGTCAGAAGAATGTTCGCCAGCGTGTTCACGCCGGACTGCAATGGCATAGGCACGCGCGCCATCGCTTCAGGATCGCGAGCAATAAACTCCACAAACGGGTAATTGAAAGCGAACAGCAGCAGCAAACGGTCCAGCGCGTTGTCTACCGCTGCCAGATCGTTGTTCTTCTTTTTGTAGAGCACCATGAATCCGTAGTGCTGTTTGACGAGGTGGTAATAGGCCCAGAGCGCGGCGAAGAAAAAGAAGATGAACGCAGCGCCCGCAAGCACCATGATTGGACCAACTGCAAAAAAGAGCAGCGAGCCCCAGAGCAGACGACGGCGGTTCTGCCACTCGGTTTTATCGAAGTAAGTTCGGGAAAATGTGCCGAAGACATGCGGCGCATCGATAAGGATCGCCCAGAGCGCAACCATCGGTACCAGCGGAATGATGCCTGTGACGTAGAGCACCAGCAGCGCATAACTGGAAAGGACGGAGCCGATGAGCCAAATGAGATCGTCGCGCGCACTGATGATCCAGCGGAGAGAGACAATTCCGGCATGGGTTCGGGTGATGACTTCAGTGACCATTATTTCACTACGTAATAATTTTGAATTAAGGCTGCGTCGGCAAGGAGAATTCTATCATCTTCGGAAGTAGCGGGAAGTTTGGAATCTGCTAAACTTAGGCCTTCATGCCCAGGATTATTTTGATCGGGTTCGCTGGCTTCGTCGGCACAGTTGCCAGATATTGGCTGTCGGGCTTAGTGGCAAAGCGCTACGGGGAGACTTTCCCCTACGGCACGTTCGCTGTTAATGCGTTGGGCTGTTTGCTGGCCGGCTCTCTGTTTTATTTAATGTACGAGCGGTTTCTCACCAGCCCGACGTCGAGAAGCATGATTTTTATTGGGCTTCTCGGGGGTTTCACCACTTTCTCTTCTTACGGCCTGCAGACTCTAACGCTTCTCCGCGACGGCGAAGTTTTTCTTGCTTTGCTTAACATCGGACTGTCTAACATAGCATGCTTGTTTCTGATTTGGGCCGGCTATAAGCTCGCAGGACTAATTTGATGAATAACCCGCAAGAAGGTTATTTGCTGCGCGTGTTTATTGGCGAAAGCGATAAGTCTGGCCACAGACCACTGTACGAAGAGATTGTTTTGAAGGCCCGCGAAGCTGGACTCGCAGGGGCTACCGTTCTGCGAGGAGTTATGGGCTTCGGAAAGAATAGTATTTTGCACACGGCAAAAATTCTTCGCCTGTCAGAAGATCTGCCGATGGTTATCGAAATCGTCGACAGCTTGGAGAAGGTGGAAGCCTTCGTTCCCACGTTGGATGAAATGATTAAAGACGGACTGATCACCATTGAAAAGGTCAGAGTGATTCAATACAAGCCTTCAAGGTAACCCTTAATCGAACTAAGGACCGTTAGAATGTCGCAAGAGAATTCAACAGGTCGCGATCCTTTCAGACTGTTTCAGGCCCATCCCTGGCACGGCGTGACCCCGGGAGACAAGGTGCCCGCAGCGGTCAACGCTTACATCGAGATCGTTCCCACGGATGCGGTCAAGTATGAGCTCGACAAGGCTTCGGGTCACTTGCGGGTGGATCGGCCGCAAAGATTTTCGTCGATGTGCCCGTCGCTCTACGGTTTCATTCCGCAAACTTACTGCGGCGATCAGGTGGCCCAACTCTGCGCTGAACGCACCGGACTGACAGACATCAAAGGCGACGGCGACCCGATGGACATCTGCGTGCTGACTGAAAAGACATTCGCGCACGGAAGCTTCTTTCTTCTGGCCAAACCTATCGGCGGCTTGCGAATGATCGATGGCCACCAGGCTGACGACAAGATCATCGCGGTCCTGGACTCCGACCTGGCTTACGGCCACATCGAAGATATCAGCGATTGTCCGAAGGCACTGATCGACCGGCTCAATCACTACTTCCTGAATTACAAACAACTTCCGGGCGACGCTCCGCGGCGGGTTGAGATTGCGGCGGTTTATGATCGAATAGAAGCGTTTGATGTAATTAAACGCAGCCTTCGGGATTATGGCGAGCAGTTTGGGTGAATGACGTCCTGGTCCTGACATGCTAACTCCTGCAAAGGCTGCTTAGCAGCCTCGTCCATGGTGATGCTTAACCGACGCTTTCTTAGTAGTCGCTTCGGCGCACGGGAAAGCGAAAGAATGCTTTGCATTGATTAGGTTCTAGCTGTTGATTGTCTCTTCGATGCCGCAGCGAGGGCAGGTAAGCGTGTGATGAGTAGGGTCGGTCCAGGTGGCTAAAGGCAATCCCAAAGGTTTGGATTCGGAACGATGTTCGGCGCGGTTATGTTGTCGTTCAGTATCTTCCGCGCTGCAATGTTTGCAGAGCCAACCGTAACCAAGATCGAAGAAGTGGTTCGTTTGGTTCATGTCAGTTGGACAGACATTCCTGTCTGTCTGTGTGCGGAGCAAGCGCCTTGAGGACAACGGATCTACGGCAAACATTCCCATCCGTCAGTTGTAACCAATTTCCCTCGTCGTTTAGAACGGGCACTTGTGCCCCCGCCGAGCGGACAAGTCCGCATTCTAAACGAGAGGAAGAAAAACTGGCGCCGCTTGTTGTGTTGGGTAAGACCGACAGACAGGAATGTCTGTCCTACCTAACGAATGAAGCCGCGCCTGGTGGCAGGGGTTTCCACCAAGCGTACAGGTACAGTCATTCGGCGACCGTTCCGAAAGATTTGCACTTGAATGGTGTCGCCGATCTGATGCTTGTCGAGCATTCGATATAAGTCGTCAGAGTCACCGATCTCTTCGCCATCGGCGCCGACGATAATATCGCCTAGTTCCAAATCGCCATTTTCTGTTGGCGTAACTCCTCGCAGGCCGGCGTTGGCTGCCGATCCCCCTGGAGCGACCTGCCAAATCATTACTCCTTCTGAAACCGGCAGTTCAATCTGGTTCTTCAGCAAAGCCACTTCTCGATCACTAATACCCAATTTTGGACGGCGGACTTGGCCGAAGCGCAGCAGCTGCGGCACGATGCGCTTGGCGATGTTCACCGGAACGGCGAAACCCACGCCTGCCGAAGCACCCGAGGGCGAGAGAATCTGGGAATTGATTCCAATCATGCGGCCTTGTGAATCCAGCAATGGACCACCCGAATTCCCCGGGTTGATTGAGGCGTCCGTTTGAATCGCGCCTTCAATCGGCCGATCATTGCGCGCACGAATCGGACGCTGCAGGCCGCTGATCACGCCGGTGGTAAGGGTTCTATCGAGTCCGAAAGGAAATCCAATGGCCAGGACTTTTTGGCCAACTTCAAGTTTGTCTGAGTCACCTAGCGGTACAACTGTCAAAACCTCTCTTGGTCTCTCAACCAGTTTAATAACGGCGAGGTCGGTATCCGGATCGCGTCCAATTATGGTAGCAGCGTAATTCTTTTGACCGCCGAAATTGACGGCAACTTTCTGCGCGCCCTCGATCACGTGGTGATTGGTGAGAATGTGGCCTTCCTGATCGATGACCGACCCGGAGCCGGCGCCTTCGCGCGGCTCAACGTAACCGAAGAAGTCGCGTGCGTAAGAAGTAGAGTGCACGTTCACCACGCCCGGCGATAGTTTCTTGTAAACCTCGATGTTGTTTAGTTCGTCGGGAGCGGCAACGTTGGTTATTACCGGAGGCGCTGTTTCCATGAAAGCGGCGCTGGATGGCTGCAGGCCATTCGAAAAGCGTTGGACCAAAGCGACTGCGGCCGCGGAAAACAAGGCCGAAATCATTGCAATGACTAAGATCTGACGGGCTGAAATTCTATACATAATTTGTTCTCGCTTGCTTCTAAGTTAATCAATTGCTGATAAAAAGTTCCGTTGTTTTTAGGATGCAGGCCAGTTTACTGCAGTTGCGCGCCTACCGCCTCCGGCCAAATGAGGTACCGTCCGGAATTTAGGATTTCTGACGCGCTCGATGCAAGTTGTTTAGACGCAGCGAGACTGCGGCAAGTTTCAAGAATACTGTTGGAGTAGGGATTGTCCGATATTTATGAAGCGTGGCGCAATCAGGCGCCTCGTTGGAGTGCGGCTGCCCGGCGCCGCTTTGGCCCCCGGCGGCTTGGCGCCGCTTCGGCGAGTATCGAACGCCGTCTGTGACCAGGCGAAAGATGGACAAGTCGCATCGGACCAAAGCGCCGACAACCGGGTTCCCCCGCGCGGCAGCCGCGCTGAGTTGGCGTGGCGGCGCACTCCAAGGAGGTCGCGCTATCCTGACGTGCAGTTGAAGATTGGATCAGCTAAAGAAGGCGAGAAAGTTGTTGGGCAAACCGGCGATAAAACCAAGGATATTGGCCGGCATCTCCCAACCCAAGGCTGAAAAGCCTGTAGCCGCATGGACCAGCATCAACGCGAGATAAAGTCCCAGAACGAGTTTCATGCCGCGTCTCGCAATCGGAAGTTCTGCGCAGCGGTAGAGAACGTAACCGGCGAGGGCGCCGACGGCGAGTTTGACGGACAGAAAAGATGTTTCGCTGTGGTCCAGGAGACGACTCATGAGCGCGTTTCCTTCGGTGGCCACATTCATGCGCACCCAAACTATCGTCAGCTGCGCATCCAGCCAATTCAGCGCGAACAACAAAAGTGCTTTAGTAAGTGCTCCCACCACCTGCTCCTGGGCTAACGCTGTTAAACTTCGGTCCCTTTTTACGCCAGAACCTCCAAAACCGAAATGGCCTGGAGGTCCTGTCGTACTACGGGAGGAACGAGACTCGTACCGTTGTACTAACAGAAACTCGCAATCAGATTAGCGTTCCCGAAATCCGGCTCAAGAATCTCGAGCGTTAACTAACCTCGTTTTGAATTAACGTTACGCTGAGTAGTATAACGTAAATCGAAAAGCACTCTTCGGACTGCGAGACAGGTAACACAAAAAACGCGAACTTGTAACGCAAACTCTTAGTTTTCGAGGATTCGACAGAAGTTTGTTATAACCCGGATGGTGTGCAGGTCATCTAGAGCAAACGAACAGTTTGCTTTTACGAATTTTTATATGGCTACTTCAATTGCCGAAGCGATATTGCAAGCGGCGCATGAACTGCGCACAGCGGGTGTACCAGAGGCGCGCCGCGAAGCCGGTTCGTTGATGGGACATGCGCTGCAACAGGACCGAAGCTTTGTACTCGCACACGCCGACGACTTAATCACCACCGAGCAGGAAGTCCGATTTCGGGAGTACCTCGAAGGGCGAAAGAAAGGGAAGCCACTGCAATACATAACGGGCCGGCAGGAGTTCTTTGGCCTGGACTTTGAAGTTAATACCGACGTCTTGATTCCCCGGCCGGAAACAGAATTACTAATTGAAACGGCACTCAAGCTTTCGACAGGGTTGGATAGTTCGCCCTTCATTTGCGATGTCGGAACAGGCTCCGGCTGTATCGCGATCACTCTGCTTCATGAGCTGCGTCAGTTCCCGGATTCTCGCGCCACGGCCATCGACATCTGCGAAGCAGCATTGGCAGTCGCCAAACGAAATGCGGCGCGTCACGGCGTGGGGGAGCGAATCGATTTTGTCGTTTCAGATTGCTTTGCCGAGTTAGACCCGAGAGTGGCCCAATTCGATTTGATAGTCTCGAATCCGCCTTATGTAAAGGCTGACGCGATGGAGGAACTGCAGAGAGAAGTTCGAGACTTCGAACCGCGAATGGCGCTTGAGGCGGGGGTCGATGGGCTGTCAGTGGTAGGACGACTGTTGAAAGACGCCGGCGCTTTCCTCAAAACAGGAGGTTACCTGTTGTTTGAAATTGGTTTCGACCAAAGTGGCTTGGTGAATGAGATGGTTGATAGGAATACCTGGAAGCTGCTGGATATTTACAAAGACCTACAGGGTATCTCGCGCACCGTACTGCTGCAGAAACTTGGATGAAAAGTCGAAGTCCAAGGTCCCAGGTCGGACTGTTAATGGTTCGATTAGGCAAACTCTCAATAGTTGAATTGAACTTTGAAAAGTACAGGTTGAACTTTGAATAGGTTGAACTTTAACTATTCAAAGAGCCTCCTAACTATTCAAAAAACCTTCTAACCACTCAAGAGCCTTCTAACTATTTAAAAGAACCTCTAACCATGACTTGGACTTTGGACATTGGACTTTGGACATTGGACTTTGCTTTACTTCCGGCGTGGACAAATTTCGCATCACCGGCGGCCAGGCACTCAGCGGTCGCGTTTCGATAAGCGGCGCGAAGAATTCGGCGCTGCCTTGCATGGCCGCAGCCCTGCTTAGTCCGGAAACAGTTACGCTGCACAATCTTCCTTACGCGCGCGACATCATTACGCAGCGACGCCTGCTCGAGGACATCGGCGCCACAGTACTCACTCCTGAACTGCGCACTCACAAAATTACTGCCAGCAATGTTGAACTCTTTGAAGC
Organism: Pyrinomonadaceae bacterium; assembly: GCA_035630655.1. Taxonomy (GTDB): domain Bacteria; phylum Acidobacteriota; class Blastocatellia; order Pyrinomonadales; family Pyrinomonadaceae; genus PSRF01. The sequence goes on along the minus strand of DASQKG010000305.1, from coordinate 1,119 downwards.
GCCATATGAATTGGTGCGGACCATGCGCGCCTCCGTGCTCGCGTTGGGGCCATTGCTTGCGCGCTTTGGGAAAGCCAAGGTGGCTCTTCCGGGAGGTTGCGCGATCGGCACGCGGCCGATAGACCTACATTTAATTGCCTTCGAGAAACTCGGCGCCGAGGTGAGACTTGAAGCCGGTAACGTCATCGCGCGGGCGCCCAAAGGGGGACGGTTGACTGGCGGCGAAGTCAATTTCGAGAAGGTGACCGTCACCGGCACTGAGAACCTGATGATGGCCGCGAGCCTGGCGCGAGGTCTGACAACACTTCGGAACGCCGCGTGTGAACCGGAGATCACCGACCTGGCAGAATTGCTGAACAAAATGGGCGCGCGCGTACGTGGTGCGGGGACAAGCCAAATCGAAATTGAAGGCGTCGAAGGATTGGGCAGCGCTGAGCACACAATTATTCCCGATAGGATCGAGACCGGCACCTTCATCGCCGCGGCGGCAATTACCGATGGCAAACTCGAAATCAGGGATTGCCAGCCGCTACATCTTGCCAGCGTGATTGAAAAGTTTCGCGAAGTAGGCGTGGAGATTGAAGAAATTAATCCGAGCACACTTCAGGTGACCCGCGGCAAGGATCTCACTGCGAAGAATGTGACCACGCAACCTTATAGAGGATTTCCTACAGACATGCAGGCGCAGTACATGGCGTTAATGACCCAGGCAGAAGGACGCGCCTCAATTGAGGAAACGATCTTCGAGAACCGCTTCATGCACGCTTCCGAGCTCCAGAGAATGGGGGCGCGAATCTCCATAGATGGCCGCACCGCGACCGTGACCGGACCCACGCCGTTGAATGGTGCACCGTTAATCGCTTCTGATTTACGCGCGTCGGCATCGTTGGTACTGGCGGGCCTGGTGGCAACTGGCGAAACAATTATTGATCGCGTTTACCACATCGATCGTGGGTATGAAAAAATAGAGGCGAAGTTGCGTGCAGTGGGAGCGGACATTGAGCGATTGCGAGAATCGGTGACGGCGCCGCTGCCGCAGTCTTCGCAACCTGGGATGGTCGCGGAGATGTGATGCGGTGTTTGCCGGTTTTAAAGCAAACTGTTAGTTTGCGTTCGTCA
>DASQKG010000304.1:0-22874 GCA_035630655.1 Pyrinomonadaceae bacterium | reverse complement strand
GTCGAATGCGATGCTATGACTCTGGAACAGATCCATCACTTCTTGCAGTAAGCCACGAGGCATAGCGATGTGATGAGGCAAGTCTTCAGCGCAGCCGATGACGCGGGCCTTTCCAAAAGTCGAGAGCCGCATCGCTTGATTCTTGTAGAACTCAGGATTCTGAAAAGCGGCCAAGCGAATCAGGGTATCCAGAAACACATCAGGCAAGTCTTTCTTTTCTACGTAAATCAGGTTTCCAAGTTTGACAGATACGCTCGGCGGCAGCGGTTCTGTTATGACCTGGGCTCGCAGTTGTCCAGAGGGTGGACTGATCCACGGATCACTCGCTTCATCGTAATCGGAAGCGCTATGTCTAATGTTGATGACGTCGCCGGCTGGATACACCTTGCGCAGAAGTACTTGGGCCTCATCCAGGGCTAATCTCTTAATCGAAGAGAGAAATGCCCACTGGTCGTCGTACGGCCTTAGCTGGTCATCGATGAAGACGCTGTTGCCATTTTCGCGAGGGCCGTGCTGTAAAGGGAAGGCTATGAGGTTGCCGAAACCGCCCTTGGGCATCGTGTCCTGACTTGGAAACAAGCGATCATAGGAATCGAGACCCATGGCGTAATGCCGCTCCATCGTGCGGGTCAAGACGGCGCTCGCGAGCTTCCTGGCCAATGCGGCCTGTACCGGACTTGCGAAGAAAATCCAGACATGGCCGCCATTGCCCGATCGTGATCGCTCCAGCGACGCTGGCACGCCAGTCTCCTGGCATAACTTCAAGAAAGCGCAAGCATCCGCTTCCCAACTCTTCTTGTCGAAGTCTACTGCTACGAACCAACAGGTATCATCTTGCAGGAGTGGGTAGACTCCGATAGTTTGCTTCCCGAGCAGATGATCCCTAATCACCTCCTCGTTTAGAGGAAACAGCTTGCTGCGGCGAAATGATTTCTTCTGGCCACTACCAGCGGAACCTTCCTGGTTCCATTCGCGGATACCCGCTGGCGAATACCCCGTCCGACCGTTTTTTCCCTCCCACCTGACAGCATAAACATCGTCCCGTCCCCGGAACAGATTCATGAAAAACGATACTTTGAGTTCTGGCGGAGAGTCAGTTCTTACGCTTGCCGACGCTTGTGTGGCTTTGTTGATTTGCGGCGCGAGCACCGGAGGTTTTGAGGCAAGGTTTCCGTCATACACCCCAACCCGAAGCCTGAGCTTTGCATTTTCCGCGCGCAATCGTTCCAATTCGGCTCTAGCGCTCTCAAGCTCATACTTCAGCACGTCGTCACTGTCCACGTCTTGACTCCCGCGGGAAAAGACTTCGATCAGATGGTTGCGAGCCTCTGTACTGTATCCGATTAACGCGTGACGAGATTGATCCTTACGTCACGAGGGAGCAATCATAGAGTCTAAAGCGATTAGATTCGCTTTCTAATCCAATCGGCTAGCTGCTCTTCCGTAAGAGTCCCCTGTGCCAGTTGTAGAAACGTCAGGTATTTCTCATCTTGATTAGCTTCGAGGTTGACGCCATTCAGTAGCAGAAAAGTGCGGGCCGCTACCAGTGCGGTTCGCTTGTTACCATCCACAAACGGATGGTTGCGAGCAATTCCATAAGCGTAGGCCGCAGCTAAGGCTGCCGAGTCTGGTGGAGGTTGAGCATAGGCCAGGACATTTTGGGGACGGGCTAACGCAGACGCAAGTAGTCCCTCATCTCTCAAGCCTTCACTTCCGCCATGCTCTGATATTTGGCGTTGATGGACCGCTATGACCGTCTCCTCCAGAAGCCAAACGAATTTAGCCATACGACCTATTCCGCCAGCTTCTTCAAAGCATCTCGATCCTCGCGCATCACACGCTCGGCAATCTCCACCTGTTGAGCAAACGCAGGATCATACGCCGTGAGTTGGATCCCGTTCTTCGTTTCAACAACGTAGAGGCTGTCTCCTTTTCCCACCCGCAGTCGTTCTAGTATCTCCTTGGGCAAAATCACCCCAACGGAGTTTCCAACGGTTGTGACCTTTAAGACGCTCATTTCTATCACCTCCACTACGGCCCTGACCGCAATATCCAGAAGCCGTGACGCATTATAACGCACGTTATAATCGCGGGCACACGCCGACACTCACAAGAGGCTGCTTTAGTCCGATTTGAAGAAACAACGATGATGATGCGAGGTAGTGACCGCGCTAATGGCAAGATTTGAGGTAGCGAATGCAACCGAGATCCTGGGTCCAAAGCTGTCGCAAGGTAGCTGAGTACTTTTGAAGTGCAATCACGCATCAAGGCGACGGGGATATTTTCGCCATCGGAGTGATTAGCACTATGAACCGTCCGCTCCTGACCACCCCGAATTTGACTCTGACTCGCAGCACGCTAGTCGGGCCGCTAGTGGCCAAAGTAGTACCAAAGCTCCCAACGCCTCCCGTGACACCGTCACCAATGAAGCCGGCATTGTCCGCATGGCCGATTATAATTGAGTTATCAATACCACCGCCAAACGGGGACAGTGGTCCAGTCCCCGGCGGAGCGGGAGATGACGAAGGAGCGCTAAGATCTTCCATCACCGTCCCATTAACGATCCAGGCCGTGCCTCCGCTATCTACCACGACTTCCGGCGTCGAGTTCAACAGCTTGAGAATCGCAGTGAAGTTGCCGCCGCCGCAGTCTGGCGAAGGTGACAGATTTCTTGCGTCCCCAGTTCCTACAATGGTCGTCTGTGCACCGCACAGCGTGGACACATTGTCGAGCCTGAATCTCAGACCGGTGATGGTGCTGCCGGAGTTGTTGGTGAACCGGAAGCGCAACAAAAATGTGCCTTGCGGATTGTTAGCGGAATTGGCTATTGTCGGATCCTGTCCGTAGTTGCGCTCCGCGTTACGCGGACCGAGTTGGGACCCAACGTCAAACGGCATCTGCGTCAGGCTCGTTAATGGACTGTCTGGTGGAGCGGCCGAGCCCTGCGGTCTTCAATTGGGTGGCGGTCGCGAGGATTTTGCTGCGTTCACCAGTCAACTCTTGATTTGAAGACGAGCACTACGGTTCGTGAAGGAACCAGACCCGGATCAGCGAAGAAAGGTTTTTTGATTTCGCCGGCAGCCTCGGCCCGATTGAGTGCAGTGAGATGCTGACAGGCGAGGAAGTTTGCAATAGAGGTTGGTGAGAACATCTTGCTCCGAGACCACGAGGGAGAATTGTTTAGACGGAACCTGGAACCTCGATCAATTCTTCGCCAACATTTCGCTACTGTCCTTCTAAAAACACTCTTAGCTCGTCTTCAACACTCCTCATTGTCGCTTCAGTGTTAAGGACCAGGGCGGCCATCTTTTCCCACTGCAAGTGGAATGAATACGACTGACGAACAACGTGACGGAAGGCCAGGTATTCACTCAGAGTATCGTAGAGCGCCGCAGAAATGACGGCGGTTCGGACCTCGTTGGCAGCCGCCATTGCCGTCCAGGAGTTGACGATGCCAGGCTTCTCCCTGCGGTAAACCTCCATCTATCTCAATTGCGATGCGCTTAAAGATGTTTTCCAGGCCAGAATAGAAAGAGTGCAAGAAGAAACCGAGGGCGGAAAGTTCGATGTCATTTGGCGGCTGAAGCGCACATTGAGCAAGCAATGAGCGGTGAGTGTCAATTAATGTGTTGAGTTGCTCTTGCTCAAGGGCAATCCGCTTGATGAGCTTATCCGACACGCTGCAACTCACCTTCTTCTTTCAGGAAGCGTGTGAACGGGGTTGGATCGTCTAGATCAATCAAATCCAAGGGTCGGTCAAGGACGCGGCTAGCAGCACTGAGGGCACGGAAGAATTGCTCCGGCGGCAGTCCCGATACAGCGAAATCGATATCGGAGTCATCACGCATTTCGTCATTCGCCGCTGAGCCAAAAATATAGACTTCTGCGGCTCCCGATGCCTTAAGCATCGCAACCGCTTGCTCAAAAGATTTGTTGACCTGTTGGCTCATTTGTTCCTCTTGCGCGTTTTCTTGTAACTGTCTTCGAGATAGACCTCATAGTCCCGGGGCATGCACTGCATCCTCCAGAATTGGCCCTCGTAGCCTCGGCTTGATAGCGTCGGCGAGTACTAGATCTACCGGGCGGCCGAACAGGCCCTCAAGGAAGAGCTTCAGATCCATGTAGGCGTCGAAAGTCTTCTTCTCAAACTCGACGACGAGATCGAGATCGCTTTTCTCGGTATTGTCGCCATCTGCAAAAGACCCAAACAGCCCCAGGCTTCTCACGCCGAAAGCCTTGATGTGGGCCTCGTTGGCTTTGAGGAGACCAAGAATCTTCTGTTCTGTTAGTTTCTCTGACATCGCATCCTCATCCGATCCTGAGATCAAAGTGTCGACGACTTAGCTTAACCGAACGCTCCAACTTCGACAATTGCTGACTGCCTCTTGCTCCTTACGGGATGGGTCAAGCAACACTATCCACTTATCGTGTTACAAAGTTTTTCAGGGCAGACACCAACTCTTCTGCACTCAGAATTCTGAGTTCGTAGCGAGGAGTCTCAGTGTCAATCAGTTCGCTGAGATTAGGTGACAGGCTTCCAACTTCCAGTTTCCGCAAGAAACCATCACCAAGGACGGCATAAAGGCGCTCACCGTCATGGTAGAAATACTCCTGTAACAGGGGCACGACCCTGTTATCCCAGGCGAAGTGGAGATCATTCGCGTCTTTCAAACCGAGAAAATAACTGTGCCCGATCTGATGATCGCGATCCAGCAACAGCGTGACTCGCTCATTTAACACCGTGAGCACTTGAATGAGGTCCACTCCAGCGACTGTGCCGAGTAACGAAGGATCAGGCATTAGTTCGACGAACGAAAATCGGCGTCGCAAAGCTAAGTCGAGCAGAGCAATTGATCGGTCCGCAGTGTTCATGGTGCCGAGAAGATAGAGGTTCGGAGGTACACCAAACAAATCACCCGAGTACGGCAGGCGCACCGTTAACTCATTTGACTTCCCGAGTCGCTTATCGTCCTCAAGCAAAGTAATTAGCTCGCCGAACACTTTTGCGATATTGGCACGATTAATCTCATCGATGACCAGTAAATAGTTCGGCGCATTTTCTCCATGTGTCTGCCAGGCTGCCTCCGCGCGCGCACAAATTTGGCGAAAGACCCCTGCCCTAACTTCATAGCTGATACCAGCTTCTTCATCCTCCGAGGCTATTGGCTTCAACCCTTCGATGAACTCCTCATATGCAAACGATTGATGAAAGGTGACGAATTCATAGAAGCTCGAAATATCTACACCGTCAGTCGTCGGATTCCTTAGTTCTTCGAGTTCCTCAAACAGATTTTCATTGACATACTCCTGACCCGCGGACGTCAATGACCATTGCGCGTCGGAATCCTTCTCAAACAGGAATGGCGAGTGCCTAGCGGCATAGTTGACAGTTTTGCTATCAGGACTGGTATGTATCTGCAACTGCGCCCAAACTGAGTTGGCTACTCTTTTGACCTTTTTCAGTGCGGCGTAGTCCTCTAGAGTTTTTTGTGCGAGCAACTCTGCTACCTTAAATCTCGGCTTCCCATCCGCCAAAGCCATGGTCAAGGAGAGTGCTTCATACCACTTTAGGCCCTGAAGTAGGCGGACGCGCCGTTCCTCGACAGACGCAGCGGATTGCAACTGCGGGAGCAGAAACTCCTTTGTAAATCTCCGGGCGAAGTACGTCTTGCCTGTCCCCGGTGGACCGTACAGGATGATGTTCCTGGTCCGAGCAGCCAAGCGACCGATCTCACTATCTTCACTAGCTTCAACGGGAACGCTGGTTTCTGTTTCGTCATCCTCTTCCCCAGAGACGCCCTTGGGGGAAAAGGAATCATACAAGAAGCGCATCATCTGATTTGTATCGAACCCTTGAAATTCTGGAAGTGCCTTGAGAACGTCCAGCAACTGACGGTTCAGGGCGAGCGCCTCGCCTTTGGGCGTTATCCCAAACAGGTTCAAAAAGTACTCCAGGTGCTTGGGTTGAAATACCGGCAAGATCTCATCGGGGAAATACAGAGACAACGGCTTGCACCGTAGGCCTAGATTCCCACCCAGCAATTCGCGACCGATTGAATCGAGCTGACCAAAGCGACCAGCTTCAACTTCCTCTACAAGTCGCTGAAGCCCCGTTCTGATTTTTGACAGTGCCTCATCTTCATTTCTGAACGCCTTTGTAAAGCGCCATCGGTTCTCGTCTTTGCTCCACCATACCCACCACTTTTTGGCGCTGCCTCCTCCTACGCCACCCAACGAGCGGGTTTTGAATTCAAGCCAATGACAGAACCCATCGAGTGATGGTAGTCCCAGTGCATACTGTTCAAGGGTCAGTTTGCTCAATTCCTCTTTAGGAAATATCCGAACAAACTCCTCTCCCAGTTCGCGCAGGTCACTCGGTATGGTTCTTGGATTGTTCTTCAGCCAACTTCCCAACTTCTCCTTCCAGGACTTGTCGGCCTCTTCGTTCCCGATCATTGTGCTGCTCCTTTGAGGATTGTCTTCAGTTCGTTGACAAGGTTCTGGCGACTCAGCTTGTTTCTCATGTCCAATCGCAGGTCTACCGTCGCAGCTTCAATAATCTTGCCTCCTGAGTGCAGGGGAAAACATTCCCGCAGAGGTTCCGTTGTTCCCTCCATCTGCGGGTATAGCAATACAACGCGGGGACACTCGTAGCGATGAGCGTATGCATGCATCTGGTAAAAGTCGCTTTGCGACACACCCAGCTTGAGATCGTTCTTATCCAGTCGTTTGTATTTTGTATCGATCAGTAACGGAAAATAGTCTCGGTCCTTTCTAATCGCAAGATCAGGTCTCGTTTGAAAGACGTTCCGTTCCCCTCGTCGGGCCAGGAACAAGGTCGCGCCACGCGATTGAATCAGCAGCTCGCAATCGGAGAGCTGATCGTCGAGAATTTCAGTTCGATGGCGACGAATGATGCTGGCAATGAAGGCTTCGAACAATTGATTCATGTCGAACACAAAAGCGAAACTTGAAAGATCGCCCGCAGTCATTTGCAAGGTCCCGCCGTCCAGGAAAAGTCGAGCAAGATTAAGCAATGGCCTGAAGCGTTCGTTGAGCCGGGTTAGCTGAGCGGGTTTGGCATCTGCGGCCGTCACGCGCGGCAAGAGCGTGACCTCATCCATCCACTGTCTCAACTCGCCTAACAGTCGCCGATTGCCGCTGTCACGCGTAAGTTGCCAAAGCCTCTCTACAGTAAATTGGAAGACTCTATTAAGTTGATTGTCCGCCGTGAACTCATCATAGGCTACGGTGAAAATGTGCCGCCGCGCTGGATGCTTCAGTTGTTCTGAGATGAGCCACTTGCCTTTAAGAACCGGTAAATCGTCTTCGACCGTGTGGTATGTGCGATAAGCGCCGCGCTGCCACTCTTCCAGTAGATGGAAAGCAAACAGTCGCGTCAGGATTTCAAACCAGTCGTCCCCGAATTTGAGCAGCGGAGCCAGCGCATGTTCGCGCACGGGCAGATTCTCGGCACATTCCAGCATATAAAGCAGATTTCTCGTTGCTGCCTTAGCGCGATCCTTCTCATCTGCTGTCTCGGACAGTTGGTAAATCTTCGGCAGGATTTGGATCGTGCGATTGCGTAGACGCACAACGCCAACATGTTGGGCCGCTCGAATCGCCCGCGTTCTTCCGCGCACCGTCGGTCGCAAGATTTCGGCTCCGGCAGCTGAACGCATTTTATCGAGCAGGACCAGGTCTCGGCCTGTCCATTCAAACGGTTTCGCTTCGTGCTCGAATAGAGTGAGAGTGGCGTGCATAACCAGATTCGGATACTTCTGCAAGCCCGACCCGCTCACGCTGTCTGGCTTGCTTCATTTCAATAAAATGCGGACGATGAAGGATAAAGTTCGGTCGTCCGCTTCACCACACTGAGTCCATTAGCATGGTGTCCTTTTGGTTGAGTTCGCGAGACCTACGAAGCCCTAGCAGTGAATCTATCTGCCAGTCCGTCGAGGGACATGTTCTCCGCGATCGCATCGTGGGGGATGAGAAGGTATTTCCAGGGCTTGCCGCCGTAGGTGGCTGCATAGTCGCTCGCATTTTTGCACCAAGTCACCGCTACATCTCGCTTAGCGATCACCTGCGGATCGTTCATTTCGTTCTTTGCCTTCGGTTCCAGCATGTAAATCGTGTCAGCAGTTTCAGCCACGAAATCAGGTTGATACTCAAGCTGGTCCACGCCCCATTTGTAAACCATTTGGAACTGCCCTTTTCTCGGCTTGAACCAGCGTTCCGCCTCGCGTTCGAGAATCACAGCCAGTTTACGTTCGGAATCCGAATTGAATTTCTCGACCGAGTAGAGGCAGCGACTAAACCCAGTGAACAGATAGCGGGCCATGTTGCTCTTATTGACCGGCGCCTGCCGGTAATCCAACATCGAGTCACTGGCGATCTGTGTATAGGCGCTCGGCTTCAATTCCGAAAAGCCCTTATACACTTTGACCTCGTAGTCCACCTTCTCTTCCCAATAATGCTGCTGCATCTGTGCGTAAATCAGACGCGCGATCTCGCGTTGGTAAACGCGGAGAATTCTCTTCACATCCTCCTCATCGCGTAGATAGGATTTGAAATGCGCCACCGTTTGCGAAGCCAGGTCATAAAGCAGGTCGGCGTTGCCGTCATAGGCAATATCATCCAGGTCAACCAGACCACTCACAACGAAGTCCTCAAGCCTCGCTTCATTAATACCGCCTTTACCCAAAGTTATCAGTCGCAGCTTTCCCGTTCTTAACTCCTGCGACCATAAATCATCCTGAAATTGGCTGGTAATTCACATTTGATAATTCCAACTTAAATGGCTTGTAACCCGACTTAACTTCATCTTTTGGCACTACCACAATGCGCGGAATATCGATCGTCTGCCGCACCACTCGCTCCGTCGTCTTCGCTACGATGGCGGCGATGTCAGGCATCTCGACAACACCTTCGAGGCCAGGCTGCGCGGGCGCATAACGCTCCGTCACTTCCCGTACGATCTCCGACTGAATTTCTGGCCTGGGCAAATGGGTGACGGACGGCAACTTTTGCGGCTCGTTCTCCATCCTCTTGATAACGTCGTAGGTGAGCTGCGCAATCTTTTGCTCCTCCGGCTTTACAAACACCGGAGGCTGGGTTGTTCCGGCCACAACTGTGCTGGTCGTCTGATGGGCCGGCTGGATACCCAGTTCCATCGCGAGCAGTGATTGCGACACAACTGTCACCGTCTTACTTTCGAGCTGTTCAGCATCCAGTACGAGCGTCTTCAACTGGATGGGTGAATCCGAACGTCTCGCTTCGTCAACAATCTCCTGAAACTTATCGTGGGCCACAATGCTCAATTGATCGACAGCGGTGACTCCAGTGCGTTTTCCGTAAGGCAGGCGCAGCCCGCGCCCAATGGATTGCTCGATAAGAATGCGCGCATTCGCTGCTCGTAGCGGCACAATCGTGTACAGGTTGGTCACGTCCCAGCCCTCTTTCAGCATATTGACGTGAATGACAATCTCGGTTGGCTCATCGGCGCTTTCTACCTTGAGCAGACTCTCGATCATCTTCTCTTCCGCCGCACCGGTCTGGCTGGAGTCCACCTGCAGGGCCTTTCCTTTGTAACGCCCCTCGAAGAATTCCTCCGACTCAATCAGCCGGAGCAACTGGCTCGCATGGGTGGTATCGCGCGAGATCACCAGGAGGAAAGGTTTGACGATCTGGTTGTTGGTCTCGCGCGCATAGGTTTCCAATTCGACCTTCACGCTCTCATGCAACCGAACGCCGTCTTCTAGTTTCAGCTTCTCTACTTCTTCCGGCGACATACCGGCCGAACTGAAATTCTTCCGCGTCACCACGGCTGGTTCTTTGACGAATCCATCCTCCATGGCCTTGCCGAGTGCGTAATCAAAAATGACGTTCTTGAATGGAACTGGCCCACGGTTGGTTTCCACGAATGGCGTAGCAGTTAGCTCAAGCCCCAAGATCGGTTTGAGTTCATTAATAGCGCGCACACCGGCTGACGCGCGGTAACGATGCGATTCGTCCATGATTAAGACCAGGTCAGGCAGGCCCGCAAGATAATCGAAGTAGCTTTGTCCGATATATTCCGAGAGCCGTTTGATGCGCGGCGATTTTCCGCCACGCACTTCGGAATTGATTTTCGAGATATTGAAGACATTTATTTTGCAGGTGTGCAGTTGATCGAAGAGCGTTCCAGCCATTCCTTCGTAGTTGTCGCCGGTGATGATCGTCGGCGCGTCTGTCGCAAATTCTGCTATTCCCGTGAACACGTACTTCGGGGTATTCGGCGTAAAGTCGACATGCAGTTTGTTGTAGATTGTCAGGTTCGGCGCCAGGACAAAGAAATTATTGAAGCCGTGTGCAAGATGCAAGTAACTGATGAACGCCCCCATCAAACGAGTTTTGCCCACGCCGGTCGCTAACGCGAAACACAACGAAGGAAACTCGCGCTCGAAGTCTGTAACCGAGGAAAATTCGCTGGCAATTGCGGCGAGCGCAGCCTGGATGTCCGAACCCTTCTGTGGTGGAGCGATCTCAGTAATGCGGTCGAGGATCTGAAGCGACTCGCGCTGGGGAGCGCGCAAACTTAAGCGGCCGGCGATAGCATTGACGTAGCGGTTAGTCATGCTGTTCTCGTCGAGGTTACGTTTTGCCCCGGGAAGCGGTTTCAGGGCAATGTTGCTGCAATCCCACGGCTCAATCTATTTCAGTTCTTGAAATTCTTACTCTGCCGCCGCGCACCGTAATAATTGCGCGGTCTCCCATCTCCTGCGAAAAACGCGCCAACAGGTCCTCGATGATCAGCACGCGCTGCTTTGCGGGTACATCAGGTAAGCGGACAAGGCCGCAGTGGGCTGCCTTATCGAGGAATACCAGTTGGCCAAAGTCGGTATCGATAGTTAAGAGCACTCTCGATTCCGCTGTAGCCCATTCGAGCAGGACACGATCACCCGGATCGGCGCCTCGCTCGCGAGCTTCAAGAACGTCGTGTCCCGCTGCGCGCAGCCAGTCCGCAACGACTTTGCCGGCGCAGCGGTCAATCAGGAATTTCATCAGTTGGCAACCTGAACCGCATCAAGCTTGTCATGCGCGATCACGGCGTGAGCATAGGCGAGACAGGCACGGAGATCGTCGGGTTCAAGATCAGGGTAGTCTGCGAGAATCTCCTCAGACGTTTCGCCCTGGGCGAGCAGGCTCAGAATAAGCTCGACGGAAATTCGCATCCCGCGAATGATGGGTTTGCCATCAAAAATGTTGGGGTTGGCCGTTATGCGTCCAAGGATGGTTTCATCAATCATCTTATTCTCCATTCTGCCGTCGTCAATGATGCCAATCTTAACACTTCGGCTCTCCTTGGACCCCGACTGCCCATTCACTCCTGATTTGCGGCTTTGCCGCCGCACCGTGCGGAAAGGCTATGCCTTTCCGTTTCCGCTCTTGATTTGTTTGAGGCTATGCCTCCAGCGCGAGGCCCAGCCTCGCGAAGATTTAGAAGAGTATTCTTCCGGAAAGGCGGAGCCTTTCCGCAGTGTGCTGCGGCAAAGCCGCGAGCTGTCAGCCAAGTATTCCTTCGAATCATCTTCGCTAACCCTCGCCGCTGTCTTCAAACAATGCTTGCTGCCCCGGCTCGGGTGGCGCTTGCGGCAGGTTCTCAACCTGCAAACTGTAATCGTCGTGGCCGTACTCGCAGCGGGAGAGCACGGCTTTGGGAATCTTCTTAACGGTCAGATTCGAAAACTGATCCGCGCGGGCGCGAAACGCAGTACAAAGCACGAGCAGCGTGCGTTCCGTCCCAACTTCGTCAGAGAGCTGTTGTAATTGATCGTGGGTCAGGTGCGCGGTAGTGACATAGACAAAGTCGCGCTCGGTTGAATGGCCGTGCTGCCAGTAGATCGTATCGCTCGGCGCGTAGGTGAAGCCTTCAAGCTTGCACAACGCTTCCGCCAGCATCGCCGCGTTGTACTCTTTGTTGATGACCCAATTGCCCCACTTGTCTTTTTCCAGCAGCGACGGCGCCAACCACGAGTAACGAAATCCCCCGCCTCCCTTCCAAGACACGGCCTCAGTAACACCGGTGGCGTCAAGGTTGTCAATCACACGTTTCAACCTCGGAATGATGTGCGTCCGACAATGTTCCCGCAGTTCCACAAGGACCCAGTGGCGTTTCATCTTGTGCGCAACTGGCTCCGGTCGTGCCCGAGCCAGCGAAAGAGTCGAGCACCCAATCACCAGGGTTTGAAAAATGGCGAAGGATGATTTCTATTAACTTCTCAGGCTTCTTGCCACTACGAAACTCAACTCCTCCTTCGCTACGACAGTTGCCGAACTGCGCAGCTAGATCGTAAAAGTTTTCAATCGGAGAGAAATGTTTCTCGTTAGGGTTCTCTAATTGATCCAATGGAACGCCTTGAAAGTACTTGCCCTTCGTAGCGCCTGCGCGCTTAGGTCCTGTGAAGTATCGATAAGGAAACTTATCGCCACCTATTCCCATAACTTTATATAAAACCCCCAACCCGTCACTTTCAACTCGGCCTTGAATGAAGTCGCGGAAGAACCGTCCTGACGAGTTGCCGTCCAAAATCGCTCCAGATGCCCATATTTCTTTAAGTCCGTCCTCGCTGCCTGAGCCCTCAATAATTTCGAATTCGTCTTTAGAAAACAGGGTGACGGACTTACCCCCAAGCTCTAAAGTTCGACCTGGTCCTTTCTCGTTAACATAAAACCGAAACTTTTCGAACGAAGTGTCGGCTTGATTCAGATTTGGAGCGGCTCCGTAGTCTCGTCGGTAGATATGAACCTGCTCGATTTCTTTGTGATAAGCCATGTCTTGTGTGAGCGTCTTCTCGGGGTAGCGAACCTGGACATAGAAGGTGGTCAGATAGTTCGAACGACCAAAAACCTCATCCATAAGTACTTTAAGATACTGCCTCGGAGTCATCGATATGACAGCAGATGAATCCGTCGGGGCGAAGCAACCGTCGAAGCATGGACAATCGATCGCGCATAAACCCCAGCCATATCGAATGCTCGATCGAATCGTCATAATGTTCGAATGCCTTACCAGTGTTATAAGGCGGATCAATGTAAATGCACTTGATTCGGCCGGCGAATTCTTTTTCCAGTGCTTTCAGCGCGAGCAAGTTGTCGCCAAAGATCAAGCGATTGTCGAAGAAGTCATTCTCAGAAACTCGCTGAGACGCATGATAAGAAAGCTCTGGGTCTTCAAGCAGAATTCGCGGTTCCAGCCGCGGCCGGTTCTCCTTCCCAATCCAAGTCAATTCAAGTTTTGTTCTCTTACTGGTCATCCGACGAATTCTAGAGTAACGAAACCGACTCAACTATCGCTTCAACTTCCGCTGGAGCGAAACCATTCTGTCGCCAATTGAATCTACCGCCGGTTTGTGATGCGAAGGCCGATGGAGTTTGATCTCGACTTTGACCAGATACCAATCGATGAGTTGCATACGACAGAATGCAACACGCTTTCGCCCTCGTTATCGACACATAAAGCAACCGCGCAGCTTCGAGAACTTGCGCTGGATACGGAGTCTGGTGCCGATTGGGTAAAATTCCTTGCTCAAGTCCGGGAATAAAAACAACTTTCGCCGAGAGCCCTTTCGCACCGTGCATTGTCATCACTCTAATCTTGCGCGGAAAAGCCTCAATTGATTCTTCGGGACGGCCCAATCTGCTATTGACTGAGCCAAGAATTATCGCGCGTTGTTCGTCCGTGTCAGCCCAAAGATAGTCTCTCAGCTCTGCCAGATTCAAGGTATCGGGTAATGCCCCACCATATGACAGCCATGTATCACGGGCCTCGACACCGATGGTTTGCTCAACGACAGTCCCAATCTCGTCACGACGATTAGCGAGGGTGTCTTCAGGAGACCAAGGTCCAATTAGAGTGCAAATCCCTCGCGCATGTTCTATCGCCGTACGCTGTCGCCCATTGAGAGAGACTGAAAGCGTTGGTTGATAGAATAAATCTCTGAACGAAAGATTAGCGGTTGTTAGAACTAGCGCCCTGATGGAATTACAGGTCGTTATCCCGACTCGTGACTTGGAACCGAGAAGTACTCGGTGAGCCACGAAGTCTTGCGGTATCCCAGCGTCGTCTCTCGAAGAAATGATCCGAAGAACTGCAAGGACGAGGCGTCCTGCAGCGGTTTCAATGAATCCCTGATCTTTTGGAGGCTCAAACGCTAGCTCTAACGATTCTAATGACTGCCGGATCGGCGCCCAAAGCTGAACTCGCGCATCACTCGTGGCAAGCAATATCAAAATATCCTTTGGCGATAACCCAGCCCTTATCAGCGAATCGCACGATTGGCCAATGGCGTTTCCCTCAACGAACGCATTACCTACTGCCCATCGATGAACGATGCCTGGATTCGGCGGGTCAGAAGCGGCGTAGAGCGACGTGAGGCTCTTAGGAATCCTACCAGGTGGAGCATTGTTGCCGATGAGTGAACTCGCTGCAGAAAGAACAGCTGGAGTGCAGCGAAAACACGCGTCGAGCACACGCCTGACAGAGTTAACAAACCTCTGCGGAAAAGTCTGGATGCCTGAGGGTGAGGCATGACGAAAAGAGTAGATGCTCTGATCGTCGTCACCCGCGACAAAGACGTTGACCCCCTGGGCGGTTACTTGATCAACGAACTGAAGGTCGGCGGGATTGAGATCTTGGTACTCATCCACTATCAGATGATCTATTCGGAGGAGCTGCCGTGCGTCTAGAGTTCCCGTTAAGATTCCATCGACGCATTTGCGAACTATTTCACCCGGCAAGACACAACTATAGACTTGCGCCGTAGGCGAGTGGAAACTGTCGAACTTCGCTTTTTCCTGGGATGTGATTGGATTTTCAGGAGGCAGGTAGGTCGGTGCATTCGGGGCACCTGTACTCCATACAGCTTCATAATAGCGGCGAATCTCCTCGCGTCGTACTTTGCTTGAGATGTCACACGCCTCGCCAAACTCACCATCGTAGACCTGTTCAAGTTCCCAATCATCGAGAATGAGAGGATCCGCGGGATAGAGTTGCAGGAGTCCGCCCAAGCGCAGTAACCGCAGCGCCAATGAATGAAGTGTTGTGATAGAAACGGCCTCAGATCCATGTTGACTGTGCGCAGCGCAGTAAGCCCGGACCCTGCTCTGAAGATCTCGTGCTGATGCACGCGTGAACGAAACTACGCGAATGGCAGTTGGGCCCACACCTGACTCCAATAGCCAACGAACCCTTTCCTCTATGGTTGAAGACTTCCCTGTGCCAGGGCCCGCGACAAGACTTACCTGAGGCTCCGCTCGATGCGCCGCTTCGCGTTGCTTTGCACTTTCAGCATTCTGCTGTTGAACGGTAATAGGCATGGGCTATTGAATTCACTTGTGATTCGAGAGTTCGACGTCTGTCCTTTTAGCCGAGCACCCAACGAATGCAGAACACAGTCTCGCTTTCTGTTCGTTGATTAAGCTTCGCTTCCAAGCTTTGAATGAATGCATCTCGCTTAGCTTCGACATCATCTTGCGCGTCGAACAAGCTGCGGCGTTTTTAACTGCGTAAAGCCTCCAATGCTTTGATCTGTTTCTGTCCAGCGAGCTTTTCTTCCAGCGTCAGTGCGGCCGTGGCGTTGCGTCGTGCTTCCTTGATCTGACGGTCGATGTCTTTGATTTCGCGTTCGAGGCCGAGTTTCAGATCGTCAGCCCAGCCCTCCAGCTTTTCAGCTTCGGTCTCGAAAAAGATCGCGTTGCGTTCAGAGATCGAACGCTGGATGGATTCTTTGCGCTTGCGAGTTCCTTCTTCAAGCACACTTAATACTTCCGGCGTTGAATCGACTGGCGCTCCAACTCGCGCCGGCAGCTTCAATAAACGAGTTGCCGTTTCCTCGTCGATTGTTTGTCCCATATCTGTAACCGCAGCAAACAGTAAATAATCCTCTGCTTGATCGAGGGACTCCACAGTGAAACACGAAAGCGAGAGCCAACCGGAATGTCCCAGCAACGGTTCAAGGATAGTGACCTTGCCTTCGTGCGCTGCGTGATCGAAGTGAATCTCCGCAGTCGGTAGTTCACGCTTCTTTCCTGCGTTGATTATGCGCTCCGCAAGCGGATGATTGAGACGATAGAGGTGTGCTTCGCCCGAACGGCGGGGCAACTCATAAAGACCTAGAGGAATGTCGCCATTTGTTCCGGCAAACGGGTTTGTCCGAAGTTCGAATGAAGAGTCGCTAACGAAGTCGGCTTTGCCGTTCAATTCGTGTCGTGTCAGATCCATGAGTAGCTGTTCGAAACGATTGAGGTAAGCCTTAGAATCCTTATCGCGAATTCGCAACTTCTCGCGGACTTCGTCATCGAAGTTATCAAGCAACTTCTGGCGCGTCCGCGTCATCGCCTCGCTAATCTCAAAATTGAGTTCAAGCTGCAGTTGATCAAAAGCCGATTTAATCTCCTCCTGTTTACGGCAAGACTGGTAGATAGCGGCGATGCGCATTTCGAAATCGACGCCGGAGCCTATCGCTCCCAGCACTTCATCACTTGCGCCGAAGACGCCTTCGAAGAGTTGAAACTTCTCCGACAGCAACTCATAGACACGTTGGTCGGCTTCGTTCTTCTTGTTCAGAAAATTGACGACAACAACGTCGTGTGCCTGGCCGTAGCGATGACAGCGGCCGATGCGTTGTTCGATCCGCTGTGGGTTCCAGGGCAGATCGTAATTAACCACAAGCGAACAGAACTGGAGATTGATTCCTTCCGCGCCAGCCTCGGTGGCGATCATGATCCGGCCCTCTTCGCGGAAGTAATCAACTATTGCCGAGCGCATATCTGCAGTTCGCGAACCACTGACGCGGTCGGTACCCTGGTGTCTTTCTTTCCAGGCTGCATAAATCTCTTTTGAGCGGTCGTCGGTATTCGAACCGTTAAAGAGGACGATGCCCTCCGCAAAGGGACTATCAGCAAGCACCCGAAGCAGGTAACTCTGCGTGCGGCGCGATTCAGTGAAGATAATCGCTTTTTCCGCGGCGCCCAGCTCTCTCGCTTTGGCAAAGGCCACGCCGAGCGCTTTAAGCAAAGCTTTCCCCTTGGCGTTGTGATCGATGCTGGTTGCGAGTTGAGCGAAGGAATCAAGATCGGCGATCTCAGCTTCAAGCGTCGCGCGATCAACCTCGGATAGTTGCTCTTCGATCGGTGACCCATTCAGTACCTCTTCAGCGGTTTCGTCCAGCGCTTCGTAGTCTTGATCCAGTTCTTCAACCAAAGTTTCGGCCGGCAGTTGCTGGCGCAGCTTCTTTGTGAGCCGTTCGGAAATTGTATTAAGAGCGCCGGCGATAGCGAAGGTTGACGAAGCAAGAAGCTTGCGTAAGACCAACGTCATCAATGAGCGTTGGCTGGACGGCAGCGCCTGAAGATTCGGACGCTGAAGATACTCAGAGACCAAGTTGTAAAGCCGATCTTCATTTTCTTCGGGCATGAAGTCTTCGACGAGAGCAAACCGGCTGGTGAACGGAACATAGGCCGTGACTTGCCGCCTTAAGGTGCGATGACAGATCGGTTTGAGACGCGCCTTTAAGGTGTCGAACACCTGATCCTGGCTTAGGTTTACAAACTGTTCACGAAAGCTTTGGAGATCACCAAAGGTGTGTTCGTCGATGAAGCTAATCAGACCGAATAGTTCGAGCAGCGAATTCTGAAGCGGAGTTGCGGTCAGCAGCAGCTTATGCCTTTGTCCAAGTGCTTGTTTGAGCGTGTTTGCAATGACATTTGAAGGCTTATAGACGTTTCGCAGTCGATGAGCTTCATCAATGACCACGAGGTCCCATGGAGTGTTTGCCACATCGGAGGCTTTGTTACGCGCGAATTGATAAGAGCAGATGATGATTTCATCCTGAACTTCAAAGGGACGAAACTGTCCTTTCTTGATCGCCGCATTGTAGAAGCGCGCTTCGAGAATCGTGCAGGGTAGGAAAAACTTCTCACTCAGCTCCTGATGCCACTGCTTACGCAAACTCGACGGCGTAATGACCAGAATTCGACGTTTGCGCTCTGCCCAGCGCTGCGAAATTACAAGCCCGGCCTCAATGGTCTTGCCCAGCCCAACTTCATCCGCAAGCAAAGCGCCTTTTGATAGCGGAGAATGAAAGGCGAAAAGCGCTGCATCTACCTGGTGCGGATTGAGGTCTACTTGCGCACTCGCTACGGCCCCTGCAAGCTTCTCAAGACTGTCAGAGGGGCACCGCTTGGTTAGCTCGTAAGCAAAATATTTCGCGTGATAGTCAGTGATCATTTTCTGAGATTAGGTCAGGATTTCCGAGTCTTATACACGCCTCGCTCGTCCTCAAATGCGACTTTTCCTGCCCGCGTTCACCGATTAATCCAGCGGCTACTTTGCTTGGACCAATGGGTTCCAAAGCCTTAAGAAGATCACTTGAAGGATAGGGGATATCGAGGAACTCTACGGCCGTCGCCTGTGTGGCCCCGGTGTTGTCCTCATTGGCTAACTGAATAGCCGGTCCTCTGAGGCGTGGGCCTTGAAATTCTTTCCAGAGATTCAAACCAAGCACTCATATTTCTCCACAAGGACGTTCGGCTGGCTTGCAAGGGTTGCGGCAAATATAGCATGGCACTGCCCAATTACACTTCCAGAAATAGGGTCGCCATTTCCGCCGCTACGATATCCTTCGAATTGTCCCGCTACTGGTACTCCAGCCATCAAAAATTAAGCGGAGGCCAAGGCAATAGACACTTTCGAACAATCGAGAGGTCAGGGGAGACCCGTCTTCCAAAAGACAAGACTCTGAAAACAATCAATGGAGTTCTCGCTTGAGAACTCAGCATCGAGGGCCAATGTCAGTCCATACTCCCTTTGCCAACCAATACACCGTCCACGAGTTCCCGCGGCGACAACGAATTGCTATCAACGGCTTTTTCCGAGTTACTAAATATCGACCCTGCCAAGTTTGTGGGAAACCCGACTGGTGCGGTTACACCACCGATGAACAAACTTCCATTTGCATGCGGATCAGTATTGGCTCCAAAGGCACTTCGCGCAATGGCGGCAATATCTTCCACCACAACCGTCTCTTCCTGGTTGCCAGTCCCCAAATAGCCAGAAAGCAAGTGCCACCTCCAATTGAAATCGCTCCAATCGACGTTCGCAATGCCGTGTACCAGGAGTTGATTCGAAGGTCGCCGGCGGTGAAGTATTATTCCCAACTGATAGAGGGACCTTGCGGACTCTTATCAAGAGGACTAGGTGAAACGGAAACAGAGAATTACGGCGCTCTTCCTCGCACCCACAAGGAATGCGCTAGTCTGGCCAAAACACTGAACAAGTTCCTCACAGTCAGGTTCCCCGAGTATGTAGTCCGGAGCAAGTACGCTGCCAGAATCGGTGTTCCCGGATTCTGGCAAGACGAAACTGGCAACAAACAATTATGGAACCCTCGTGACTACAACATGCCGTTGCTGGTCATTCCCTATCGTGACGACCAAGGCCAAATCCAAGCCTGCCAGCTCCGGCTTCACCGAAACGATCTTCGAACCGGCGAAAAGAAATACCGATGGCTCGCATGCCCGTTTCCATTCCGAGGCGCGAGTTCCGGGACGCCAATCCACTTCACCTTCAAGCCGGTTGATTTGCCGCCGGGAAAAACGGTTATCATTACTGAAGGCACTCTCAAAGCTGACGTTCTGGTAAGTCTCAGACCGAAAGGGCGCGTTATTGCCACCAGCGGAGTTAGCTGTTCCCATACAGAAATCATCGAGGTCGTCCGCGATTACAATGTCTTAATCGCCTTTGACGCGGACTATAAGACCAATCCAGCAGTCGCACGGCAACTCGCCCGACTGGTAGCAGCCAGGGAACAGGACATTGCCGCTCAGCACCTAAAGGCCACAACGAAAGTCGTCACTTGGGAAAGATACAAAGGGATAGACGATGCTGTTCTCGCAAACATCTCACTCAATACAATGACCATCCCCCAATGGATTTCAACGCTCGAAGGAACACTGCTCAAGGAAGTCTGGGCTGCGTGGGACCTGGTGAAGTATTCGCCTCTTCATTAACAAAGAATTGAAGGAATTGAATCAGGAGGTGAATTTCAATCACTGGCTAGACTTGGCACTGGGTGAAATTCACGCACTACCCGGAATCGACCTGGCGGGATCAACGTGAACACTACCCAGCGAAGGCCACCATGATGTCAGTTCCTGGTAAGACCTTGAATCCGAGCGAGGCATAATATTTTTTCAGCTTCGCTGAACCCCGCTTATGATCTCTGCTGAGCTTTCCGAACTGCATCTTTCTACGCCAAGCAGGATCGTCCAGTTCCGCACCCTCGAATTGCAACGGAAAACATTTTAGGGCCACGACGCCACACCCGCGAGCATATTGCTGCAAACACAGTCGCAGGCATTCCAATCCTATGTTTTTCCCTCTAAACTCTGGAAGAATTTCAAGGCGATCAACGATAAGTACATTCAACCCGAAAATGTACTCGCCCAGCATTTTTTCCAAATCTGATCTGAGATCCCCGGTTTCAGTATCGATGAGTGCTGAATAGAACGGTGCTGTCTCTGACCGAATATCAAAAAGGTCAAAAACACTAATGTTCGTTTCGAGTATGGCACCCATGTCGAGATAGAAGAGTCGTAGCTTTCCCACAAGCGTGTCCTCATCGCGCATCTCCTCCCAAGCAGTAATAGTGCCCTCAATGCAGGTTGCGTAATCCTCTATCTCGCCCCACGTACTCGTTGACGAATTAAACTGTATGTGCACGTCAGAAACTGTCCGCGATATTGTTGCGGTGTTACTCATTTGTTTGTTTCTCCCGTTCGAAATGAACTCTCAAGAGCGCCGGCATTAATCGGCGGGGATGAGTCCGCACATTCTGTGCCACTTCATCAGACCCCATCGACGGTAGAGAGAGGACGCGGAATTCGCCGGAAAAACTGAGCGTGAGCTTAAGCAATGGCCGCAAGAAGACGCCCCTAGGGTTATTACCCTCATTCCCAATCAGCCCACTTCCTAGATCGAGGCAATTAACCTCGGGAGATGCAAAGGTCGAGCGGCCCTTCCGAAAACAAAAGCCCGCTTCTCAAGTTGCCGGACTCCTCCAACAGCCAAGAAAAAAGGGCGGCTGGTTAAATCCGACTTTCAAGATTAACCAGAAAGATGAGGACAAACAGATGAGTGAATCACTTCTTATTAGCTTTGAAGAGGCGGGACGGTTACTCGGAGGGCTGCACCCAAACACTCTGCGCCAGCGAAAGGCCGGCACGGAGAAACCTTACTCACGTTACAGGCTTCGGGCGGCGAATAATGCTGCTTAGGGAAGAGGTTAATGCCCTGGTTGAGTTGAAGATTGCCCAGGCGCACGCGGCTGAAAGAGATCGTCGGAAAATTCTTCGCATGGTGAGCTAGTTAAAAGAGGAAGTTATCGATGATCAAACAGGTCTACTCACGTCGGCTCAGGAAAAATGTTTACCGGCTTGATACTCGGCTGACGCATGGGATCAGGATTCGCAGGTTTTTCCTGAAACGGTCCGACGCGGAGACCGCCGCCTACAAGATCAAACGCGACGCCACAACGCGTCGCTTTGGATTATCCGTAGCCTTAGATCGCCCGATGCTGTCCGAGCTGGCCGAGCGATATGCCGACGACATCCGGAATTCTCGCGAGCAAACGAGGGCGAGGCGCGTGCTTGCGGATTTCTGTAACCTGCTCACGCCTGGTCTCTGCGTGGATGAAGTAACGAAGGCTGATTGCAAGAGATACATCGACAAACGGATGCGAGATGAACTGAAACCGCAATCAATCGACCGTGAACTAAACATCATTGTGGCAATGTTCAATCAGGCCGAGAACTACTTCCCTGCCCTGGACCAATGGCGACCACCACGAGTACCCAGACCAAAGATCATCGATGGTCGCAGAGAAAGAACGTGGAGCGAACATGAGATCAAAGTGGTCCTGGGCGAGCTGTTTGCACCCAAGCGCGAAGATGAAAACGTGCAGGCAGCGATTGCCCGCTATAAGGTTGGTCGCAAGGTCCAGTTCTGTCTTTTGAATGGGGTGCGACATAGTGAGATGAATCTCATACCGAAGACCGGGATTAATTGGGAAGCGCGCCAGGTGCGAATCAGACAGGGCAAGACGGGCAACTACAAAGTCATCGGTCCGCTCGGACCAACGTCAATGGAAATTCTGCGCGAGTTCTACGACGCATCGAAAACAGATCTGGTGTTCTCACGTAGCGGCAACATCACGCCAAAGTTTTACCGGATTCTCCGAGAGGCTTGTGAAAGCGCGGGAGTTCCATACGGTCGTGGCACGCGCGATGGCTTAGTACTTCACGATGCCAGACACACGGCCACCACTCATCTGCTTGAAAGCAATGTCAGTCCGAAGACCGTTCAGGAGTGGATGGGCTGGTCCGACAAGGCTTTCGTTCTCTACTACTCACATGCAACGAGGCGATCTCGCGAGGAGGCGGGTCAGTCGCTGGAAAGGCTTGCTGGGCGGAAGACTGCTTAAGGCGCTGCAACAACGCAGCGGACCCTCATCGAGCGGCGGCGGGATTTCAGAAGTCACAGTGGTCAACTCGATGATTCCGCCCGAAATACCGACAGCGAGAGGGCTGGTTAAGATCCCCAAGTACGATGCCATCACTAAACGCAACCGCACGGGCAATTATGCAACGACAGAATTCAGTGTAGAGACGGTTCAAAATCAGAAGACAAATGCGAACAGGATCATCTGCTCAGCTCAGCAATATCAAAACGACATGAACGTAGCCATTGAGAAGCAGGCGGGAGCGCAAATCACTGGAGTGTGCGCAGGTGCTGGTCAAGCAATCGGCGGTTATCAACGTAGGGCCAGTCAAGC
>DASQKG010000303.1:0-11270 GCA_035630655.1 Pyrinomonadaceae bacterium | reverse complement strand
TTATGAATTCCACAATTGCTATGCTCCGGTTATCTCCTGCGGCCGCCCCAGAGTGCCATGTCGAACGACGCCATTCCGCCGCCGGAAATCAAGAGCGAGAAGCACATGGCAAGCAGAGCCAAAGGATATTCAATCCCCCTGGGCGCAAAGAAAACCGGCCAGTGTACCCCGAAGATCGCTGTGATCATGGTGCAGGCGACAAAGAATGCGCCGACGCGTGTCAGTAATCCAAGTACAATCAGGATTCCACCAACAAACTCAGATAGGGCAGCCCCGCCCCACCATAACCAGGCGGGGCGCATAAACGGAAACGGCGTATTCGGGTTATTGATCATGGCGTTGAACCCCGGGCCGCCGAAGGTTCCCAAAACCTTTTGCGCGCCATGGGCGAACATAATGCCGCCGAGTGCGAACCGAATCGGCAAGGTAAACCACACCGGCCATGTCTTGGTTATATTGCGAAGCATGGTGGACCACCCTTCATCTGGATTTTTGGATCGGCGAAGATATTAGATTATCCGCCGTCAAATGTCGCGCTGGTAAACCTGCCTGGAAGCAAGACAATTCGCTGTCGTGGGTTCAGGTCTTCGGTTTTTCTGCTATGCGGCCCGGGCAAGTCGATCCGCGATCGCCTGTTTAGGCTGGGCGCCAATAAGCCTGTCGATGAGCTTCCCGTCCTTGAAGAGGAGCATTGTGGGAATGCTCTGAATTTGAAACTGGCCGGCTGTGCGCGGGTTCTCGTCAACGTTGAGTTTTGCGATTCGGTAACGGCCCCCCGACTCGCGAGCGAGCTGGTCCATGATTGGGCCAACCATGCGGCACGGTCCACACCATGGCGCCCAACAATCGAGGAGAATGATGCCAGGCGCGCTTAGAACATCACGCTGGAAAGTGCTGTCCGTCACGACCAACGGCTGGTCCAGATTTGTTGCCGACTGTGTTTCTAAAGGCTCGCCGCACTTTCCGCATCGCGCAACTTTTCCTTCCGCCTGGTGCGGCTCGACACGGTTCTTGGTTCCACACTTTTTACAAGCGACTACCGGCATCAATTTGTCCTCCGAATAATTAATGAATGCTGGCGGCATTTAATCGCGTGCGGTTTTCAAAAGTCTCGCAAAAGCGTTGCCGAGATACGGGTGTTAAAACCCACTCGGGTAAGGAGTCGGTCCAATGCGCGAAGCGATCTCATTAGCACCGCGGCTTTAGCCCGGTGATTCGGTCTCCGCGGTAGCGGTACTCCCTGGTTTCGATTCGAATAGCGGTTCCTTCGTAGTAAGATGCCACATCGCTTTGTTTCTAAAGGAGGGGACGTGACTATGCGGCGAAATTGGTTTCTTGTATTCGGAATAGCTCTATTTGTTTTGGCTTGCGCAATCCCCACGCCTGGGCAACAGCCGAAAACAGCCGCCCCCGAAATCAGTTTTGTCGTCTCGATGCCGAAACCGCACACGCACCTTCTGGAAGTCGAAATTCGTATGCGGCAAACAACGGGCGCGTCGACCGACCTGGTGATGCCGGTGTGGACACCGGGGTCGTATCTGATTCGAGAATTCGAGCGGCACGTTCAGGACTTCGCCGCCACGAATGCGGCTGGGCAACCACTGGCCTGGACCAAGATCAACAAAAACACCTGGCGCGTCGAGACACCGGCGGCGGGTGAGTGGCGCGCCAATTACCGGGTTTACGCCAACGAGTTATCAGTCAGAACCAATGAACTCAACTCCGATCATGCCTTCTGGAACAACGCCGCACTGTTAATGCATCCGGAAGGTTCTCTCAACTCGCCCTCCACCCTTCAGGTGATTGCTCCTCAACCATGGAAAGTGGCAACCGGCCTGCCCGCGCTTCCTGGTCCGCGGAATACATTTCGTGCCGAGAATTTCGACGTGCTTTACGACTCTCCGGTTGAGGTGAGCAACTTCAAGACAATCTCGTTTGACGTCAAAGGCGTGCCGCACCGGATCGTGATTGATGGTGACGGAAACTACGATCCGGAAAAGATGCGCGCTGATGTGAAGAAGATTGTTGAGGCGGAGATTGAAATAATGGGCGGCGAAATTCCCTACCGCGATTACACCTTCATTCTTCATCTAAGAGCGAATGCGGGTGGCGGGTTGGAACACATGAATTCAACCGCGCTTGGTTATCCGCGATTCGGGTTCACCCCAGACCGAACTGAAGTGGTGACGTCAGCCGCACCCGCAGCGCCGCCGCAGCGAACGTATCGAGGTTTTCTTTCACTTGTCGCGCATGAGTTTTTTCATGTCTGGAATGTAAAACGGCTTCGGCCCGATGCTTTAGGACCTTTTGATTACACTAAAGAAAACTACACCAAGCTTCTTTGGGTTGCCGAGGGCATTACCAGTTATTACGACACCCTCGTTTTAAGACGCGCCGGGTTGCTCTCCGAACAATCGTTTCTGCGCCAGAACGCGGCGGCCATTCAGGATTTGCAAAAAACCCCCGGACGGTTTGTACAGAGCGCAGAAGAATCAAGTTTTGACACGTGGATCAAGTATTACCGCCAGGATGAGAATTCGATTAACTCGCAGGTTTCCTATTACGATAAGGGCGCAATCCTGGGGTTGCTGCTGGACCTCGAGATCCGCAAGCGCACCGTTGGAGCAAAATCGCTCGACGACGTCATGCGATATCTTTACGTCGAGTTTTATAAGAAGAACCGCAACTACACGCCACTGGATTTTCAGAAGGCTTGTGAACTCATATCAGGCTCGAGTCTGGAACAGTTCTTCGCAAGTTATGTTCGTGGCCGTGAAGAACTCGATTACAACAACGCACTCGCGGCGGCGGGGCTGAGGCTCGATAGGGCAGCCGCTTCCGAGTCAGTAGATCCGGAGCCAAAAGCATTTTTAGGCGCCGATCTGACCCAGCAGCAGGATCGACTGATGGTAACGCGTGTCTACGCAGGCTCACCGGCCTATGAGCAGGGTTTGAATGCCGGCGACCAGATCGTCGCGCTTAACAATATGCGGCCCACCAAGGAGTTTTTTGACGCCCGCCTTGCGGAAAAACGCCCCGGCGACTTGATCACGCTAACGATTTTCCGGTTCGACGACCTTAGCACCTTGCTGATCAAGCTAGGCCAACGCACGGATGGTACGTATCGAATCTTGCCTGTGCCTAATCCCACCGACCAACAGAAGAGGATTTATCGCTCGTGGCTGAACGCGCCGTTATCGAAATAACTTAACTTAGATGGCGTTTTCAGCCAGCAGCCAGAATGAGGAAACACCTCCTTACGCGGAGCGATCTCATTAACACCGTGGCTTTAGCCCTGAGCTTGGCAGGCGTGACAAGAACGGGGCGATTTGGCAATCCTGGTGACCGGGCGGCTTTGCGCAAAAAGTCGAATGAAGGTGTTCGCGAAGCGGTATCAGAACCGGAAGCGGCGACCGGGTCACCGTTGGTAAAAAAAGCCAAGGGTTTCACTGCAACCATCGCCTTCGTAGATGAGCGGCGACCCGGTCGCTTCCGGTTCTGATTTATTCGGCTTCGCCGACTTTTTGTCCAAAGCCTCACCGGGCTGAGGCCGCGGTGCTAATGAGATCGCTCCGCGAGTCTCGGGTTTTGGACTGGTTAATATAGGGAGAAATACTCTCGGAAGAACAAAAACCTACGAACCGTAAAAGGCAGAGGCGCATGAAGTTCTGAGGCCCAGGTATTATCGATTTAACATGGCCTACCTGCTGAGAGCCTGTAGCCCGTACAATACGACGACGCGTGCGGTGAAGCGCAGCAATGGCTAACGAATATCAGCACATCAAGTTTGGCATCGACGACCGCGTTGCGCGTATAACGTTTGCGCGTCCGCCGGTAAACATCTTCAACATCGCCATGATGCGGGAGATTAACGACGCGCTGAATCAATGCTCTCAACAAAGACAACTAGTGGCTGTTGTTTTCGATGCCTCGCCTGATTGCCGTGCATTTAGTGCAGGAGTGGCTGTCGAGGAGCATGGGGAAGAATTGATCTTTCAAATGCTCGACACATTCCATGCAATCTTCCGCACGCTCGAACAAATCGCCCGGCCCGCAATTGCCGTGGTTGACGGCGCTGCTCTTGGCGGGGGTTGCGAGTTGGTGATGGCTTGCGATATGGCGATCGCCAGCGACCGCGCTCGCTTTGGTCAACCAGAGATTAAGTTGGGTGTCTATCCGCCTGTCGCAGCGGTTCTTCTGCCGCACGTGATTGGCGATAAACGCGCTCGTGAACTGATTCTAACGGGCGAACTAATCGATGCGTCGGAGGCAGCGCGGCTGGGGCTGGTGAATTATGTTGTGCCGGTTAACCAGCTGGAAGGGAAGACGCTGGAGGTACTCTCCAGGTTTCGTAATCTTTCGGCCACCGCACTGGAACTGACGAAAAGAGCAATAGATCTGGGCCGGGGGCGGTCGCTAGACTCCGCGCTGAAGCAGGTGGAGGATATGTATCTTCACGAATTGATGAAAACTCAGGATGCAACCGAAGGCATCAATGCTTTCATCGAGAAACGTAAGCCCGTGTGGCGGGATAGGTGAGACTTTGAGAGCCAGGCGATCGGAGATTCAAGAGGTACGGCTGAGCGAGATGGGCAAACTGTTTTCTTCATATCGATTAGTGACGATGGGCGTCGTGGCCTGCGCGCTGGCCCTTGGACTCAGCGTTGACGGCGGCGTTGCTACTGAGGGTCAAGCTCAAAAACGTCGTCCTCTTACCGAATCTCAGAAGAGTCATTCTCGTAATGTTCTAACACCTGAAGCGCGCGAGATGGTGGACCTCGCCAGCGCTGTGGTTTGCAGGGAACGGACCACAGACCCTAAAGGCAGTGTTCCCATTGACGACATGCAGGGGCGGCCATCGCTTCCTGTGAAAAGCCCCGAGGCCGTCGCCGGGGCTAAACGCGCTCAACGTTTATTACCAGTTGCTAAAGACTTGGTGGCCAGCTCACTCAGACAACTTCTCAAGGATTACAACGTGGCTGGTTCGAGGGTCCATTCTGCGAGAGTGCAGCGGGCGATCAATCGGGTCATGGCCGTTACGCACATCCGTCCTGACGTGGATTCACGCGATAACGCTTCCGTGTTTCTGCAGAACCCGCACACAATTATCTTCGGGACGATATTCCTGGCCGGCTTGCCGTCAGACGAAGGGATCGTATCGGTGCTGGCCCACGAGTTGGTTCACATTGGGGACGGCGGGGAGGATAGCCTTGGCTGGTTGTTTCGTGCTGTTGGAAGTCGTGCGTCGTCATTGACTGGCTCGAGGATAAACGGCCAGAGAGCGGAGGAACTGACCTGCGACCTGGTGGGGACACTGGCGGCGCGAGGCTACGTTTCTCGAACACCCAGTTATGAACCATTGCCCAGGAGAATCTCGCGCTCACTGGCTCATAATTGTGTCGAGCAGGACGAAGGCGATGACGATCATCTTTCGCCGAGAACTACTATTCGAGCACTGCTCACGTTGACTCCGTCCCTGTCTCGTGAACTCGTATACGGACGCTGAATGCCATTACAGAACAGAAGCGCGGTAGCGCCGGATCCTGGAATCTACTTTGGCAATACAGTTTGTTAATAATGATCAAGATGGAACTAGACTTTAGCATCCGGCGCTACCGCGCTCGGTTTTGTATTACGCACGCCCAGTTAATCGCCTTGCTAATCCTGATAGCGGGCGCTGCATCCTGTACTTCAATAACTCTGCGGCCTGACGATGTGCGGCCACGTGTGTTGCGCGATGTTCCCGCCCAGCGCCTGGCATATAGATTCGAGCCGGACGTGCCGATCCCTGAAGGAATTAAGAACGAAGCAACAGACGATAAGATTGAAGCAATCCAGATCGACTTCAACACGCGCCGGGAAAACGACGCCTTAATGAAGACAGTCCGATCGCCGGATGGCTACCGGGCCCTCGTTCTTTACAACAGTGCGGACGAATCGAGCCAGACATTTCGCATCGATCTCTATTCATCAGACGGCAATTTTGTGCGCAACCTGACTCCACCCGATCTTTCGTGTGTGTTTCCCGAAGCTGTGGCGTGGTCGCCCGATGGAAACACCATTACCTTCATCGCCCACAAAAATGTAAAACCAACTCCCACTCCTACACCATCCGACTCGCCTCCTCCTGCATTGCTTGAACCTGCCCCGCTGCCCACGGTTGGCCCAGCTTTTCCGCCAGTTCAGGTTTTCAATACCGAACAGATCTACATCTGCAACCGGGATGGCTACGACCTGAAACCGTTGACCTCTCGCGAAGGACTTATCTATTTCTACGCTTCGTGGGCGGCAGATAGTCACGCACTGGTGGCGCTGGCCTGTCGTGAAAGCGAATGGGAGGCGCGAGAAAGAGACTACAAGTTGCCGGTCGGACGTCCCCGTTTGATTAGCGTTGACGGGACCGAACGCTTGCTTGATGACGAACTGACCGAAGCGTTGCCGGTATGGTCGTCCGATTCCTCAAAAGTAGCTACCGCTTTCGATACGGATGTGAAGATTTATGACGCGGCGACTAACAAGCCAACGCAAGCTGTGATCAAACTTCACGATGCATTACTCGCTGGCTCAAGAAGCTACGAAGAAAAGGCTTCAGGACAGCCAAAGCCTGAAAACGGAGGAAGTCCCAGCCCAGTCTCGCCCGCTGCAATACCCGCCTCATTCAACCCGATTGTTCGGCTGGAGTGGCCGACACCGGAAAATCTGTATGTGCAAACGGCCTACGTTCGGCTCATCCCCAACGAACCGATTACAACCTTCCAACGTTGGCATCTGCTGATTCTGAGTGCCCAGGCAGCGTTGCTCAAGTAATCAAAATTGCCGCTCCGAAGAGCAGATGGCGGACAAAGTTTCTCGCCGCCCCGCCAATGACACAAGTGGCGGTCATATCGAGGAGCCGTATGAGGCGGGACCCAGCGCTCAGGATCCGTAAGATACTGCTTCGAGCGAGAACCTTTCCCCGCCTATCAAGAGAAAGGCGTTGCTGATCACACAGCAACGCCTATTAGCCTTATTCAATTTGTAGAGGTTAATAATCCTCTTCAAAGTCACTCATTCGATTCTTTTAACTTTCGGATCGTCTCCCTTAGCTGCTCAGCGTCTGACGTATTCGGCGCCAATTTGAGGTAAGCCTCTAGTTCATCAGCGGCCTGTTTCTTGGCTCCGCGAGAGCTATATATGATCGCCAGGAGCCTGTGAGCCTCTTTCATCTGTTCCTTTCCTAGTTCCAACGAAGCCAAAAGCTCTTTTTCTGCCTGTTCGAACAAACCAGAATTTGCAAGGGCCTGGCCGAGAAAATAATGCCCTACCGCGGACTGGTCATTTTTCTTTAAGGCTTTACGGAGAATCGGTATCGCCTCGCCATAGCGTTTCAACATGACATTTGCAATGCCGCGGTTAATAAGGGCAGCAAAGGAATCCGGTGTAATCTTTAGTGCATCCTGAAATGCCTCGTCGGCCTTCTCCAACTGATTCAGTTTGAGATACTGAACCCCGAGTTCATTGAATGCGAGCGTGAAAGACGGATACTCTTGGATTGCCAGCTTCAGTTGCTCAATCGCTCCCTGATGGTTTTTTTTCTTAGCTTGGTCGGCGGCATTATTGTAATGGACCAATGCCGGCTTCGGAACATTCGCAAACTCTGCATTTAGGACCCCGGGCCTGGCCTCCGGTCTTCCCTTCAACTCCAGTCGGATACTCAAATGATAGGTCTGCGGCGGCATCCCACGTGGCTGGATGACCGACACGTTTTGCGAGAAAGGTTCAAAATCCTGCTCCTTATCGATTACCACCACAAAGTCACCAGAGGGAAGGCCACGAAACACGAAGTTTCCGTATTCGTCAGTCGTCGAGACGCGGTCTCCTCTGGTCATAGTCCGTAGACGAACCGAAACGCGTCTCTGGATACGCTGTCCGGTTGAGGAGACTATCATGCCGCTGATAGAGTTCACCCCCCCAAAACCTGTATCGGTTGATGCCGCCCCCTGAGGAATACCCTGGGCGGCTACTCGAACTACGACGAAAAGCGTAAGCAAAACCAAAGATAACCCTGGTACATTTCTCTTTAACATAATACCCACCTCAATCGGTGTATCGCTTAGTGCGTCTTCTGGAATTTTCGGACTGAGCATGGATCGCTTAGGGGCGGCTAGTGACATTCTAATGATGACAATGAAAGGGCGCTGCCGAAATCTCCGACAACGCCCCCAGAAATGGATCGAACCTCGGAGGCAGATCCAGCAAACATCAACTTCGTCGGACTAGAACCTAATTTGCCCGATGATGTTCATCGCGCGTGAGCCACCACGCTGCGTGGTAACACGACCGAACGAGGTTGAATCAAAATTTACAGTACCGTAAATGAAATTGGGATGGTTCAGGACGTTGATTGCCGTGCCCTTGAGCTCGAAAGTGACTGATTCCGCAATCCGGAACCTCTTGGTAACAGCCAGGTCGAAATTAAAGAAACTCGGGCCGTCGAGGCTGTTTATCGGGAAATCGCCGAATGTGCCTGGGGCTGGAGCCGACATCAAACCTGGTTTAAGGGTCGCAGCGGTAGCCTTGCCGGTTGCCGGGTTTATGGTTATATCAAGGAGATTCGGGTTGACAAAGAACACGCCGGCTGGAGTCTTGAATAGCCCAATGTTCTTCTTAAACTCCTCGAAGGTAATACCGGTAAGCTGGGCCCCATTGTTAGCCGTGGCACTATTGAATGTGGACCGGCCTGAGGCCACGTGGAAGGGTACACCAGTCGACCAGGTGACAATAGCTCCAACATTGAAGCCTCCCACGAGTCTGTCTACGAGATCATTAGCACCGCTCAAAAATCTTTTACCCCTTCCGAAAGGAAGGTCGTAAATGCCGTTTGCGACAAATCGCTGCGTCTGGTCCTGAGTCGAACGGCGATAATCCGCATCTGGATTGCGCAGTGTTAGGCGAGAGGCCAGATCGCTCTGGTTGTTTCCCTGAACATCCGTCGCGTCACCCATCGCCTTGCTCCAGGTGTAATCCGCCTGGAACTGCAATCCGTTTGAGAACCGGCGGCGAAGCTCGATCTCCAGCGCGTGGTAGTTGGACATTGCGTCGTTGGCCAGGATATTCACAAAAGCTGCATTTGGATTTGCTACGAAGAAGTTTCCCGCCAATCCAAGCGCAGGGTTTTCGCGATTAGCCCTGTACGCTGAACCGAACGCCAACGTATTGGCAAAGCCGCCGACATTGTTATTGGTCAAGTTGGTAATAAACGCCGAGTTTGTATACCCGTTGGCGCCTGAAAGACCGTTGAAAAACTTATCAAAGAGCGGCAGAGGCACGCAGCCCCCACAACCGGGGGCAAAACTCGTCCCGCCACGGGCGGTGAGGTTCTTTTGCGCGTTTAGAAACTCCGGCAGGAAGCCATTTTCGAAAATGTTAACTTCGTTAATGTTGTAAGCACGCCATGTGTTGGGCGCATAGTTGCCAACATATCGCACCTCGAGAGCCGTATTCTTGAAGATCTCGCGCTCAATACCGAAATTCCACTGGTGCACGTAGGCGGCGCGAAGGTTTGGATCGGCCGTCCACAGACCGCTGTTAACATTCGTCAGGAAATTCTCTCGATCCGTAATGGGAATCTTGAATGTCGGGAAGTTCAACGGCACGCCTGCGGCAGTCAGCTGGCCGCGAATTTGATTCGTATTCGGCGTGACGCCACTCAGCGGCGAAGTGTTAGCCGCCTGGATTAGTCCGGGATTGGTATTGCCGGTTCCGAGGAGGTTAGTGAAGGTCGTGACTCCGTCATGCAGGAAGCTCATTGAGTATCCAGCACGGATAGAGCTGGTGCCTTCGTCACCAAACAAACGGTTGAGCAGTCCCGACTTAAAGGCAGGCGAATATGCAAAGCCAAGGAACGGCGCGAAGTTGTTCCAGTCATTCTTGTAAAGGCCGATGCCGGTATCGCCGCTGACGAATTGCAGTGACGCGACGCCCGCCGTTTGACTGCCCGGAGCCGCGGTCGGTTTAAAGAGATTGTCCTTACCCGAAACGCCCCAGATAGAATCAAAAACTGCTGGTTGAATGGCCAGCCCATTCGGAACGGTGGGAACGCCCATATAGTCCCAGCGCACGCCGAGACTGAGCGTCAGGTTACTTCTTGCACGCCACTGGTCCTGGGCGAAGAGCGCCAGATCTTTTCCCTGAACCAGCCTTTCTCGCGTGAAACCAGGAACAAAACCAGAGGTCGGAGTTCGCACGTTTAAGGTCTGGCTCGCGCTCCCCAAAAGGCCGGTGATCGCGCCATAGACTGTATTAGCAGCAGTTAATTGTGCGGCGGAAGCTCCGGGCAAATTAGCCGCTACTGTTAAGCCGCTGGTGTTAGCAGTATTTGCTGCGATTGGACCAATCTGGTTCAACTGGACGATACCGGCGTCGTTCAGGCTGATGCCCAAAACATTCTGCCAATCCCCGCCAAATTTCCAGAGGTGATCACCTTTGACCCACGAAAGCGTATTGGTTATCTGATTAACGATGGTATTTCGAGGCTGGGGCAGGAACGTGTTGTCATAGTTTGTGAGCACCCCCGGCAGCGATATGAATGGAATTAGCTGGGGCTGGTCGCGATTGAAATCTACCGGAGCCCATTGGCGGCCATACCGGAAGATATTTGTCACGTTACTCCCAAATGTTGACACCAGTGCCGGCGTGACTAGATTTCGGGTTGATGCCTGAAACCCATTTACGCCGCCCGGAAATGGTGCTTCGAGTCCGTTTGTAGTGACATCGGGGAACGTCCTGGTAATGACGCGGCTGAAAACAAATTCAAGTTTATGCGCACCCAGACGCGAGTCTTTTACAAGCTGATGGTCATACCTGGCTACGTATTTATCATTAGTGGTAAGTTGTTCGGCGTTGAAAGTGTAGCAACTAATATTGAAACCATCGCCGCCACAGCCTGAATCATTGTTGGGAAGAGGTATCTGCGCCATGTGGGCCGTCATGAGCGGATTCAGCGTATGGAAGGGAACGCTGGCTTGCGTTAGAAGGTTGACCGTCCGAAGGACACCGCCGGACGTATACCTGAATATACCGTTCCGGGCCTCCTGAGTCAGGACGGTGCGGTTACGCGAACGCGAGTCACTCTGGACAAACTTTTCGTATGAGATGAAGAAGAATGCCTTGTCCTTCCCACTGTAAAGGCTGCGTCCCCCCTCGCCAAACCTCGGGATGTAAACCGGCCCGCCAATGTCAAAACCATCGTAATGCTGCCGCAGGATTGGCCTTGGCGTGCCATTGAAATT
>DASQKG010000302.1:0-5912 GCA_035630655.1 Pyrinomonadaceae bacterium | reverse complement strand
AGCCGCCGGCACACATGGGACCCGAATTCTTTCAGGTGGAGATTTGGACTTGCTGGCGGCGGACGTTTTGGGGTCATGACCAGATGCATTTCAGCGCAACCGGCAACGACCACTGGTTGGACTACATGCTCAAGATACGGCCAACGTGAGCAAGCCGGAAAAATCTACCTTCCGGCGGTCCAAAGTTCGGCCTCGGAGCACAAGCCGGAAAAATCTACCTTCCGGCGGTCCAAAGTTCGGCCTCGGAGCAAGAAGCTAGGTCTTGAGAACTGGTTCGACACGATAGATTTAGACGCACTTCACAATCCATCTGCTCACGCATAGCCGTCCTTTTGGAAATCTAGATCGCTGCTACCGCAACTTGGGCGAACTTCGGTTTGTCCCTTGATTGAATAATATTGTCTAATCGCTTCGCTCTACCAGTTACTGGCATGTTCAATCGCTACGCTCTACCAACGCTACGATCTCCAGTTACAGCATCGTATGATGTGTACCATGTTCGTTTTCACTGACAGGTCATACGAGGTTTGGATCCACTACCAACTCGATCGGGTCTAATCGGTCACATGATCTATTACAGGAATTGCGTAGCTGTCGAAGCCGAAGGCGTAGCCTGAGGTTGAGACCCATAGCAAATGACTTGTAATCTGGTGTTTGCTTGGGCGACATCGTGCCCTATAGCAGCAGTCTTTGCCCGTGTTGATACGAACTACTTTGTCTGGCAGATTTTGATGAGTTTGATGCGCCTAGAACTTTATGGCGGCGATGCATTGGGGAGCATTTCTGCTTGTAGGCATTTCAATTGCGGGGCACATTCCGCGATATCGAGAGACGAACTCTAGCAGCGATATCTCAGCTTTTACGTTGTGTATGGACATATTGGAGGGAAGCCCATGAGACTACTCGCCGGGGTGCTCGCCGTACTTCTTCAAATCGAGATTGCCTCCGCAGCAGAAATCAAGGTGCTTAGCGCCGGCGGAATGCGCGAGGTTCTCAACGCCCTTATTCCCGATTTTCAAAAATCGTCAGGCCATACAATCACGCTTGTTGTCGGAACTGCAGGAGCCATCAAGGCACAGGTACTGAAAGGCGAAAACGGCGACATAGCAGTCCTGCCGCAGCCACTGATGCAGGAGCTAATAGGTTCGGGAATGGTCGCGGCGGAAACGAACGTTCTGCTTGCACGTGCTGCTGCCGGCGCAGCCGTCCGTAAGGGCGCTCCGAAGCCAGATGTCCGCTCCATCGATGCCTTCAAACAATCCGTCTTAAAAGCCGCGACGGTCGCACATGCGGATCCCGCCTTGGGCTCACAAAGTGGAATTCACATCGCGCAAGTGCTCTCGCGCTTAGGGCTGGTTGAACAACTCAAAGGAAAGATAGTCCTTACACCAGGCGGTGGTCGTGTAGGCGCTGCTGTCGCGAAGGGGGAAGCAGAGTTAGGCCTTTCTCATGTGAACGAGCTCATAATTGTTCCAGGCATAGAGCTTGTTGGCCGTTTACCTGACGAGCTTCAAACCGAAGACCTCGCGTTTTCGGGCGGTATCCTGAAGTCCTCGCAGGTCCAAGCAGCACTCGATTTCTTGAAGTTTATCAGATCGCCCGCAGCACAGAATGTAATCATCTCGAAGGGCATGGACACTCGGTGAGCGGGAGCGGCATCGAAACGCGGGAATATCGTTCCTAAAACGTAGTCCCGCCCCGTAGTCCTACTGTTGCGCTTCAGCGCGCCCTCACACCTAAGTCGTTCCCCGAAGTGTGAGGGAGCGAAGCTCATGAAGCTCTTAGTCACCTACATATTCATCGTCGCTAGCGCCGTGCTTGGAATTGCCAGTCTGTGTGTACTCGCCGAAAAGTGGACGTCACCGTTCACCAGTTTGGCTGTGTTCTTTCCGCTATTCTTTCTGACGATTTGGGTGTCGTGGTTGGTCTCGGTCAAGCTGACGCAACCCAAACCCGTCCACTAGTCAAAAAGAAGAGGCAGCTAGCTGCTGCCCCTTAGCCGGGTGGGCATCAATCAAGCTTCAATCCGATTGATTTGATCACTGGTGTCCACCTCGCAATGTCCTCATCCAAGAAGGTCTTCATTGCTGCAGGCCCGGTCTCCAGCGATGGCTCAACGCCGATTCCGAGATACGTCTTCTGTAGAGTGACATCGGCCATGGCGGCTCCAGTCTCCTGAGAAATTCGGTCTATCACCGATCTTGGAGTTCCTTTCGGCGCAAACAATCCACTGAACCCCTGACATAACAAGCCAGGTAGTCCTGCTTCAATCGCAGTCGGAATGTCTGGCGCAGCAGCCAAGCGCCGAGGGGATGTGATCGCCAGAATTCGCAGCTTACCGGTACGATGTAATTCAAGAAGTTGGCCGTTCACTGCAGCTACGGCCATTGGAATTTGGCCGCCAATCACGTCAGTCGTAGCTGCTGCGGCTCCGCGGTAAGGCACATGCACCATGCCTTCTGCGTGGATAAGCGATTTAAACAATTCTCCCGTGAGGTGGTTGAGCGAACCTACACCGTTCGACCCGTAGGACATTTTCGAAGGATTGGCTTTTACTAAAGCAACGAACTCACCAAGAGTGCGAGTGGGCAAATCAGAGTTCACCGCGATGGCCAATGAATTGAAGCCAAGTAGCGAGATCGGTTCAAAATCATCTGTCGGATGGTATGGTGGGCGGCTCGACGCAACCGTGTTGATCACGAGCACGCTGCCATTGCCCAGAAGCAGAGTGTACCCATCCGGCTGCGCCCGCTTGACGGTACTGCCACCGAGAGCGCCGCCAGCGCCGCCGATGTTTTCGATTACGACGGTTCCTAATCGCGCTTTCACGCTCTCGCCCCAAGGGCGTCCAACCGCGTCCTGTACCCCGCCGGGCGGATAAGGGATCACCAATTTAATCGGCCGCGACGGATACGTTTGTGCACCTGCCACCCTTGGTAATCCTAGGTTCGCAGCGGCGCCGACAAGGTACAAAAAGTTTCGACGGTCCAGTGTCATTAAGATCCCCCATCTGGTTGTCCCCGCAATTGCTCACGTGGCAGTTAGTCCAAATATAACACTACAAATTTTGGCTTAGAAAGCTACGTCGGCTCTCCTCACAAGCAAAAGGGCGGCGTCTTTCGACACCGCCCAGTCGTCCTTACGCGTAAGGATGCAGATCAGAACTTGTCCGACAAATCCAGCCCAGCGTTGCTGACCTTCCTCGGATTCTTCTCAACCAAGTTGATGAAGACCCGAACCGTCGATCCCTCGACGGTGAAATCGAGAGCGTCTTTCTCCGCGACGTCCAGCTTTGTGACGAGATATTCCTTCAGCTTGGATTTGGCGTCTTGCTGAGCCTGACGGGCAGCAGCAGCGTCCTGCGCAGCCTTGGCGTAGTCTTTCCAGACGGCGACCTTGGCGAGCTTATCGGTTTTGATGACGCCGACGCTTTTGGTCTTCGGCGTGTTCTCGGTCATTGCAAACCTCCGTTTGGTTAGTGGAGGTGTGACCACATATGATCCTCTTGGTGGAGAGGACAACCGATAATTTTTTTGGTCAGGCCGCAGAGGCCTTCTGAACAGCTGGCAAGTCCAACTTCAATGACAAATTGAATTTGAGGCCTTCGCTGGCGTATTCGACCTCAACATCCCAATCCACCTGCTTCTTTAGTGTTTCCTGAATAAATCTACTGCCAAAGCCTCGCCTCGTTGGTTCAACAACGACGGGGCCGCCACTCTCCTGCCAATGCAAATGAAGCTGATCATTCTCGACACGCCAACGTAGGTTCAGACGTCCTGAGGGAACCGACAGGGAGCCGTATTTTGCGGCGTTGGTTGCCAACTCCTGCAATGCTGCAGCGATGGCCAGAGTGTGAACGGCCGCAAGCTGCACTCGGGGACCGTCAAAATCTACCTGCTCGTTACCGTAGGGAGCGAGGATACCCTTCGAAATCTCACAGAGATCAGCTCCCTGCCAGTTGTTGTCCGTCAGAAGTCTGTAGGCATGTGCAAGTGCCATCAGCCTCTTCTGAAACGCTGTAACATATTCGCCAACCGATGAAACGCCGGGACGTGTTAATGTCGCGATCGCCTGGATCGTAGCCATGGTGTTGTTTACGCGGTGATTAATTTCTTCGAGAAGAAGCTTATGTTGATCTAGCGCGGCATGAAGGTCCGTCGTGTCGTAGAAGGCCGCAACGGAAGCAATTGTGCTTCCCGAAGAATTTCGTACGGGCGCGGCATTAATGCAAAGTCGCCTCTCGCTTCCGTCCGGCTGCACATGGATTACTTCTTCGTTCTGGACCAGAGCACCTTTGTAGAGTGCCCGCATTATGGGCCAATGGTCTGCTGGATATGCTGAACCGTCCAACCGACGACGGGTAATTCTCTTGAAGTCATCGAAGTGTTGAAGCTGGTCCGTGCCCCA
The DNA here is from genome assembly GCA_035630655.1 of Pyrinomonadaceae bacterium. Classification (GTDB taxonomy): domain Bacteria; phylum Acidobacteriota; class Blastocatellia; order Pyrinomonadales; family Pyrinomonadaceae; genus PSRF01. The sequence goes on along the minus strand of DASQKG010000302.1, from coordinate 1,505 downwards.
TAGTTCTGACGCCTTAGCGTTGACGACCAGAACGTTGCCTTGAGGATCAAGGATTACCACGCCAATCGGCATAGACTGGACGGTCTCTTTCAGAAGGCTACGCTCCTCGTCCGCCCTCTTCTTAGAGGCTTCTAGGTCGCTTTTAACGCCCAGCAATGCTCGGTGCATATGATTGAGTTCGGCCCATCCTGTCGGAATTGGATGCAATTCTCGGTTCTCCGAAAGAGCTGCAACATTGTATTCGAAAGCCGAAAGTGTCCCGACAATTTCACGAGACAGACGACGTGCGAGTAATAGACTTAGGATGAGAGCGAGAACGACGAACGAGGCTAGAGCCCCCGCATCCCAACGTATATCCTTGCCGACGAACTCTTGTGGGATGGATATGAAGGCGGTCCACCCAAGTTCATTGGACGCGACTGCAACGTTAAAGATGGGAGTACCTTCGCGAGAAGTAGTCTTTATCCATCCCTCTGATGTTCTGCCGACGTATTGCTGAAAATGTGGACTGACGGGTTGGCCAACTAGTTGCAGGTCCGGAACTCTCGAAATCACAAGCCCTCGGCTGTCGACAATAACTCCTATCCACCCGTCAGGCACATGGGTCTTAATCACATCCGCTATGTATTGTGGTGATATTCCTGCCGCGAGCACATACTCCGTTCGGCCCTGGATGGTCACGGGCACTTCCATGGAAATTATCGGCGCATCTGAAGCCGTCGAGGCGACAACACCAGAGATGTGCGGCCTGCCAGTCTCGAAGACCTTTTCCTGAGTATCCAGAACCGTTCGTATGGGTAGGGGTTCGCCCACCGCCCGCCGGGTGCTGATGACGATTTGTCCTGACCGCTCTACGAGTACGGTACCAAAGGCTTGATATATCCCGTTGGCTCGAACCATGTGCTCGCGAAATGTTGCGAGATCCCTAGCACGCACGGCCGGTGAGCCAGCGAGCACTTCAAGACTTTCGACAATATTTTGTGTGCGGAGGTGGATCGCACCCAGCATCAAAGAAGCTCGGTCCTTCAGCTCCTGCTCCGCTCGATCGTATTCTTCGCTGATAAAGAAAAAGACCAGGGTTGCCGCGGCCAACGCAATTGGCACTGTGCAGCACGCTACTAATAGCAACAGTGACGCTTTCAGCGTCCTGCCCCTGCTTACTGTCCCTCCAACCATCGACGCCTCAACCTCACAGTAGGCGCCCGATGATAGTCTGTGAAGCCCGTCCGCGCCACGCGCCCCAATGCGGTAAACCGCGAAAAGTTCCCTGGTTGTCCTATGCTGCAGGAAATTAGACCCCAGAAGCAGCCGCCATCTGCGAAATCGTGCTTTGTGAAATCCCATAGCTACGTGACAGAGCCATCTGCGTCTCACCAGTACGGAGACGGGCTAGCAATTCGTCCTGCTGATACGGGGACAACTTTTTCTTTCTGCCCATCTTCACCCCACGCTCAATGGCCCGCTTCTTACCTTCACTGGTGCGCGCCAGGATGAGTGAGCGTTCA
>DASQKG010000301.1:0-13323 GCA_035630655.1 Pyrinomonadaceae bacterium | reverse complement strand
TTCAAGACGTTCCAAGAGATTCTTCGCAACTCTGAAGGAGTTGCGCTGCTTGCGTTTGGCGAATGGCGACGCAACTCCTTCAGAGTTGCGTCTTCTAAAAATGAATGCCTCTTTCCCAGGGTTGCCAAAGCGCAACCCTGGCTGGAGCTAGCGAACGCTTTCAGCGTTATTCACTCGTACCTTCAGTTTTCCCACACTCTCGGTAGCGACCGGGCCGGCGACCGAATCAAGGCGGACTCGCTTAACCTGTTTTGCCAGGACATCTCATACCCAGCAGTAGCCGGTCGCAGCCGCCGCCTCAGCCGGCTGCCCGGGTGCGGTACCCCGTTCTGCTCCCCGTTCTGATTCAAGCGCTACGCGCGTTTTTGCGAAGAATTCTCGGCGTTGGGGAGCGATTACCCGTTGGTCATGACCCGCGCTTCGGAAATTGTCCCAAGTGAGGACATATTAAGCCAGGGATGGGAAATGTCAACCCTTATTCAGGATTTATAGCCGAATGTGAAGTGCTCGACGAGCCTGGCGCAGGCTTTCTCTTGTTTCCTTTTGAAGAAATGTTTGCATGTAGACGGTTTATGAGTTAAATAACGACGACTTCATTAATTACAGCCTTTGGACAACGTGACACCTACCCGGACTTTTTAAGAAAGCTACCCGACGTGAAACAAATCGCCTTCGCCGCAGAGATCCAGGGACGACTACAAATCGAGACCACGTATAGCCAGCCCGTGATTGCCGTGGGACGCAACCCGGCGACTTGTCAGATTGTTTTTGATCAGCAGCAATGGCCCACGGTTTCACGCCAGCATGCAGAATTTCGGCTGCAGAATGGAAGCTGGACGGTGGTGGACAAAGGTTCCACTTACGGCACGTTTCTCGATGGGCAGTTGGTCAAAAAGCCTGCACCGCTACGCCAGAATTCTCGCGTGCAATTCGGACCTGGTGGACCAGTTCTCGTAGTTACCAGAATCGAACAAGAAGTCCCCAGGACCGTGATAGACGAGCCGCGTCAGGCGCCTCGGTCCCCCTCCACTCCGAGTGTTCAGCCACCCGCACAAAGACCGCCCGCTGCCGCGCCGCAAGTCCGGCAGGCCCAGCGTGTCTTTGTTGACATGTCGGGCACAGGAACGCAGGGCCTTCACCGGCTTGAACTCACCAAAGAGTTGACTCGTTTCGGACGCGATCCTGAGGTAGAGGGCGTCATCGACGCTGCCGCAGCGGTTGTTTCCCGCCGTCATGCAGAGATTCGCCGGCAAAACGGAAAGTATGTGCTGTTTGATCTGGGAAGCTTTAACGGAACGCTCCTGAATGGCCGGCGAATCGCCGAGCCGGAACCGCTTTATCACAACGATAAGATTGAACTCGGTCCCGGAGGACCAACAATCGGTTTTGTTGATCCTTCCAATCCGGTGCCACGTCCCGCGCTGCAGCCCGCTCAACACGTTGCGCCCGCGCAGTTCCCATTAGCAGAATCTCCATCCGCGAGAAAGATGGGGACCATGGTAATTGGTTCGGAGAGTCCACTTCAGATTAGCCATGCCGGTATCGGTGATAGACCACAGATTTTTATGGAGCGGGCGTTTGGTAGTACGGGTCAACTCACGATTGGTCGCAGCGAGGAATGCGACATTCGTTTGGATGGTCTGCTGATATCAAATCGCCACGCTTCTGTTTTGAATACTACTGCGGGTGTAGCGATCGAGGACCTTGGTTCGTCAAACGGCACCTATATTAATGGTGAACGTATCACTGGTCGAAGACCGGTCCGGCCTGAAGACGACATTCAAGTCGGCCCCTTTCTTCTGAAAGTGCATCCGCAATTAGGCGTCGCGGTTTTTGACACTCGCTCCAAGACACGCATTGATGTTTTCCAGGTTACGAAGGAAGTGCCTAATCGATCCGGAGGCGGGAAAGTCAGATTATTGGACGAAGTCTGTTTGAGCATTCAGCCTAACGAGTTTGTGGGACTGCTTGGGCCGTCGGGCGCAGGCAAGTCGACGCTTATGGACGCGCTCAACGGCATGCGCCCGGCCTCGAGTGGTGGGGTCTTCGTTAACAATCTGGATCTCTATCAACACCTTGAGTCGCTTAAGCAATCCATCGGCTATGTGCCGCAGGACGATATTATTCATCGCGAACTGACGGTCTATAACACGCTTTATTACGTGGCGCGCTTGCGGCTCTCACGAGATATCTCGACCAAGGAAATCAATCAAATCGTCGATGAGGTGATGGACGTTACCGGACTCTCAGAACGCCGAGACGTCCCCATCTCTCAACTTTCAGGCGGCCAGCGCAAACGTGTCTCAATTGCAGTAGAGCTGATTACCAAGCCGTCAGTCATCTTCCTCGACGAGCCGACCTCGGGTCTCGATCCGGCGACCGAAGAGAAGGTCATGAAACTCTTCCGCCAGATCGCGGAGTCGGGGCGAACAGTGATCCTCACCACACACGCGATGGAGAACGTAAAGCTCTTCGACAAGATCGTGGTACTGATGCGAGGCAAGCTCGTCTTCTATGGTAAGCCTCACGAGGCACTGGCCCATGTAGGCGCCGAAAGCTTCAAAGACCTCTACGACAAACTGGAAGCGCCGATTAGTGAGCGCCTCCAGAAAACCAGCGGGAACATGTCCAGGGAGCAGGCCGCTGAAGAGGTGGCAGAGCAATGGAAACGACGCTTCATAGGCACCGAGCAATACAAGTGCAATGTGGCAGATCCGCTAAGCGCGTTTTCCAATACTCCACGGCAGGCAGCGCCGGCGAAGCGACGAACAACGATCGTCGATTCGATCCGGCAGTGGGGCACGCTTTCGCGACGTTACCTGGGTGTCCTGGGCCGCGACAAATTTAACCTGTTCATTCTTTTCGCTCAGGCGCCGATCATCGCGCTGCTCACTTACCTGGTTGTCGGCGAGAAGGCCCAGCGTGATTTCCCATTCTTCATACTGGCCCTGGTCGCGCTCTGGTTTGGGACTTCCGTCGCGTCGAGAGAAATTATTCGCGAACGCGCAGTTTACAACCGGGAACGAATGGTCAATCTGCGCCTGCTCCCGTACATAGGTTCGAAACTTTTTGTGCTGATGCTGATCGTAAGCTTCCAATGTTTTCTGCTCTTCGGCACGCTGAAGTTTCTTGATGTCACCACGCTGATGAGTTTGCCCGGTTACCTGCTTGGTCTTCCCCAACTGATGATTATGATCTTGACCGGCATGGTGGGCGTTGCACTCGGTTTGTTTATCTCGGCAGTAGTAAAGACTTCCGAAATGGCCACGAGTCTGGTCCCGCTCATTTTGATTCCGCAGATTCTCTTTTCCGGGTTGGTAGGCGTTCCGGTCTCGTTTGCGAAAGTAGTCGGAGTCGCAATGCCCGCGACCTGGGCATTTGACGAAATGAAACGCTTGTCCGGCCTCGAGGTTTTACGCGCGAAGGACGAAGATGCAGAACCTGCCGAGAACAATGAAGGACGCGGCCTCTACAAACAGATTGAGCACGAGAACGACGCCAGCATTGCTGATGCCCGGGAGAAAATCGACGAATACAAGTCGGATGCTGAAAGAAACTCGAAGGACTTCGAGAAGAAGATGGACCAATATCAGAAAGACCTTATGGCTGGTGGTTCACCCACCAAGCCGACCCCGCCCAAATTAGGACCGGCGCCGGAAATAGCTGAGGCTACTAGGATCCCCGACGATCTCAGTGGCTACGTCGATTTCCTGCACCCGTGGGGCGGACATTTCACCAACCTGGCGGTGCTATTGACGATGCTCTTCGTCTTTCTCGGCGCGACAGGAATTTCCCTGCGCGCACAGGACATTTGATAACACGCGTACAGAGTACAAGCTTTAGCTTGCATCTTGCGGAACAGGCAGCCATAAGGCTGTACTCTATACACCTTTTAACCACATTGACGTTCTTGGTTGCGTGCTGTAAAAGCAGCGTGCAATTAAGAGACACACAGAAGGAGCCAACCAATGTTTACCAGTTCATTTGTTCGCAAAGCGTTGATGTTTACGTTTTGCTTCTGCGCGGTTGTGGCTTTAGCGACAACCACGACGACCATCCCCAACGCCGCTGCCGACTTTACCGGGCGTGAGATTCTAAGTGTTACGCGCATCGCTCACGGCGGTGCTGATTATGCAAACATGCAGAACGTTACGGTGCAGGCCAGCGGTTTCGTGAATGCGGCTGCGTTTGGCGGAATGGGCGCCAACCCCCTGGGCGCTATGGCCGAAGTTAAACTTAAGATCACGGATTACCAGGACAAACAGATGCGGCGTCGCCTTGATGTGGCGCCTAGCGCAACACTTCCCGGCCGAACTTATCTGGTTTACACCGGGACGACTGGCGGCGGAATGATCTTCGGCAACGAGTTTCGCGTGAGCGAGACGGCGGCCTCACGCCACTGGGGCATGATGGGCTTCGACACACTCAATCGAGCGATCGATGGCCAACTTGTCACCGCACGCCAAAAAGATGAAGGCAATGATTACGTGGTGGAAGTTAAATTTAATCCTCAGGACACTGTGCGCTACTGGATTAACATGCGGACTTTCCTGATTGATAAGATCACCACCCGCTACAACAGCCAGGTGCTCATTGAAGAAGATCGCAGCGACTATCGACGCGCGGATTGTATGATGCTGCCCTTCCACGTCGTGACTCGACTCCAGGGCCAGCGTTTGGCAGACCTGCAAATTGAGAGCTACGATCTGAAGAGCACTGTACCGGCTGCAACGTTCACAATCACAACCGTCAACCGGTAACCCGCGATGGCGCCGGTGGGCCTAATTCTGTAGGGGTGTCCCTCCGTGGGCACCCCTTCCGTTGCGAGCTCGACGTGTTTTGGGAGCGGGTATGGAAGCGGAGGAGGGGCGGCCACGGAGTGCCGCCGCTACAACACTACATGGACGATAAACAACTCATCGAAACGTGGGAAATCCACGATCGAATCAACCTCTATTTGCTCGATGCGGTCGAGCCCGAACACTTGAAGGATCTGGCGGCGTCCAAAGGTCGCAGTGTCGGTGAGCAAATTGCGCACATTCACAATGTGCGCTTGATGTGGTTGAAACAAGCAGCGCCAGAGTTGATCGGCAAGCTCGCGAAGGTGGAGAAGGAAAACGCGACTGACAAGCGTTTGCTGCAAAAGTCTCTTGCGGAATCCGGTGCGGCGATCAATCAACTTCTAACGAAGAGTATTGAGTCGGGCGGAAAGGTGAAAGGCTTCAAGCCGCACGTGGCCGCATTTCTTGGTTACCTCATCTCTCATGAATCCCACCATCGAGGGCAGATAGCTTTGTCGCTCAAACAATCCAACCACCCAGTCAGCAAGGAAATTCTCTTTGGGATTTGGGAATGGGGCGTTAGGTAACTGTGTGCCCAAAGTCGGCGCTATCGAAATTTTGTAGGGGCGTCCCTCCGTGGGCGCCCCCTTTCTCGGTAGCGCAACGCCGGGCTCGCAGCTAAGGGGCGGCCACGGAGTGCCGCCCCTACAATCTTGCCAATCACCGCCGATTAACTGAGTTGGCAATCAGCCGGTTGCCTGCCGACACGAACATCAATCCCAGAGCCTCATCTGTGATAAAGCGCTCGTCGAGTTCTCGTAAACGGATTTGCCGCTGCGTTTCTCCGGTGTGGATGTTGACGCCGGCGAGGCCGTTGCCGTCGACTCCCTTGAGGTCGGTATAGAAATACATCCATTGTCCGCGTAACGCCGCCAGCCGATCCTTATGCCAGAGGAAGCGGGACAGTCGCTCGAGCTGGTGCGCGGGATCGATTCGATCGAGCAGTCGCTCGTCAACGTCACCGGTGGTTCGACGTCGCACGAAATCCCCGGGCGAGGGAATTGATGACGCCGAAGGCATTGACGGGAGTGAAGGTATCGATGTTCCGCTTCGCGATAGATTCCTGACGCGCGAGATCACTCCAAATCGTTTGAAACGCGAAGCCGCATACTGCCGCGCGTAGTTGCGAGCCGAATCCGTGGCCAGTGCTTGTAGATTCGAGACTGAGGTGCGCGCCGCCAGACCTGACCAGCTTAACCCGCCAACTGCGCGCGCAATTTGCACTCCCCGAAAAGCAGTCGTTGCCGCTCCGCCGTAGCGAAAATATAGCGACGCCGCACGCGCGGCGATCGCCGCCACCGTACGAAGGATTCCGCGGCCGGGAGGCGTGTGTCTGGCCCGCCACAGCTCCTGGCCACTCGCGATATTGAAGGCCGCGATCTCCGATTGTCCGCCGACAACGATGGCGCCGCTTTCATTCAGAACTCCAAACGAGGCCCGCTCCACTCCATGCTTCACGCGCGATCGGCGTTTGCCGGTTTGTGAGTCGATAACAATTAAATCGTCGCGATCGGCGACTGTGATGCTCGATCGGTCCGGCAGCACCAGATTGGTGATGCCTTTATCGGCGCCCTTGTAACGCCATAATACTTTTCCTGTGCGCACATCGATGGCGCTCACGCCATAAGGTCCACGCTCGACAGTGTCGCCGTCTTTCAAACGCGTAAACTGTCCGCCCGTTCGAACGTACAAGACGCTGTCGATCAAAACTATTTCAGGCGTGAGCCCCAGGTCTTTGGCTTCCCACTCGGTATCGCCCGTCGCGCGAGAGATGGCCCGGATGCGGCCGCGGCTCGAGGTATAGACAAACGCTTCATCAAAAATCGGATCGGCTTCGGTAAGCGCCAGGCCTTCTTCGTTGACGCGATATTTTTCGCGAAGCCGCGACTTGCCTGAACGCGCGTCGAAAGAGGTCAAGCCTTCATAGAAAACATACAGCCGGCCGTCAACGAAAACCGGCGGACGATAATTGTCGAGTGTATACGAAACTTCGCCACCCTCCGGCCAGCGCGAAGGCATCATCTCAACCTCGCTCACTTCGTACTTCCAAATCTCATCACCGGAGGAAAGATCCAGCACGTGCAAAATCGGATGGCGCTTGAAGCCGCTCTCCGGTTTGCCCTTCGCGTCTTTTGTCAGGACCACGGCCAGCAGGTTTGCCGCCGGGTCAACTGCCATCTGCATTAGACTCCCGCGTATCTTGTCACTCTTCCAGATGGTGTCTCCTGAAAGAATGTCCACCGCTTCAACTCGGGTCCGGTCTCCTTTTTCGAGATTCAGCAAGAGTAAGTCGGTGGCCGGAACCGGCGCGACGTCAGTTTCATCCAGCGAAACGTCTTTGCGCCGCCAGAGAGTTTCGCCAGTAGAAGCGTCAACTGCGTACAGCGATTTCTCTGTGCCGGCGATCAGCACGCCCATGTCCGTTGTTTGATAAAAGCGGACGTTCTTGTCGAGTTTCGCGGTCCAGGTTTGAGCGTGTACATCTGGAGTAGTATTGAAGACTAAGGGGAGTAAAACGATTGCGAGAAAAAGCTTCTTCATGTGATCAGAATACCAGAAAATCGTATGAGGTTCTTAGCCGATGAAAGAGCGGAGGCAAGCCCACCTTCGCGACCTCGAACTACGCCCAGGTGATCTGCTCAGCCGCGGACTTCGAATTTAAGAGAACGCTAAAACATCTCGAGGTTGGGAAGGTGGGCTTGCCCCCGCTTTTTCGTGCTTCAGGGCGGCGGCGGTGCGATTCGCGCCGTAAATCTGCTATTCTTGTCGCTCTCGATTGAAGGCGGTTTTCCATCGTGCCCGTCGTGCTTTTTCCAATTAGGTTTTTCCAATGCAGGTTCATTTTGCAAAAGCAAATATTATTTGGTTCTTGAGAACGCTCGGGCTTCTGGCGTGTTTGTCCGGTGCGGGGCTGGCCCAAGCCCAGTCCTCCGATATAGCCATTCCTTCGCCCGTTAGATCCAACGAGGTGACAGGCACAATCAGTGCACGCGACATCGGCGATCCGCGTTTGACGGACCACTACTATGCGTTCACAGGCACTCCCGGAGATGTGCTGATCACCATCGACAGCCGGAATCTGAACGGCGATGTCGACGTGTTTACCTCATCAGGTTTGCGGCCGCTCTTGAAGATCACAGTCTACTCGAGCAATTCTTCCCCAATCACCAAGAGCATCTATCTGAGGAAGCGTGAGGATCTGATACTTCGCGTCGAAGCCCGCACTCCAAACGACGACGAGGGAACCTATCGGCTCAGTTTCGGCGGTTCGTTTGAACCCATCACGAGTGGTCCATTGCTGGCGGAAGCACGGCCGGCGGGTGAGGAGCCCATCTCGCCCGCCCCTGCCAGGAAAGGACGACGCGTTTCTTCCGTCGGCGCGCGCATTGACGAACCAGCTGCTCCGGAAGTAGCCGCTGCGCCCACGCCTGAGCCACCAGCAGAGTCAACTGCCCCATCGTCAACGCCGGTTGAAACGACCGAAGCGAAACCTGCTGAATCTCGTGAAGAGGCAAGGGTCGTCCCGCCGCGGGCGCCCAGGGTCACGAGGGGACGTCGTGGCGCAACGCGAAGAACACGCACAACTCCGGCGCCAAGAGTAGAAGAACCAGCTACTAATACAGAGACTCCCTCGAGGGTTGAGGAACCGGCAGCGCCATCGACGCCGGCGGCGAGGCGGTCGACAAAAAGGGGCGGAAATGCGCGGCGTAATGCTGATCCGGAAACTTCAGTCGAGACAACTGCCGAAACGGGACCGAGGTTGATTATCGAGACAAACGACGGAACGCTTATCAACCGTTACATGAGTAGCGTGCGAAGGGTGACGGTTGAAAACGGCCAGGTGGTCGTAGTGGCTAAGGATGGAAAGATTGAGAGAATTGCCCTCGCGAGCGTTTTGCGCATGTCGATTGCGCCTTGAGCTATTTCGGCGTTTCGCCGGATTTCATAGTCGCCAGACGTTGCTTGAATTGCGGTAAGTCCTGGCTGGTTGGGGCCACCTTCTCCAAATTTGCAATCGCCTTTTCTGCTTCTTTTGCATCGCCTTTCTGAAGGTGCATATAAGCTATGCTTGCCAGCGTGCCCACGTCATCCGGTTTCTTGGTAAGCGCAATCTTGAACCATTTCTCCGCCATATCGTAATGGCCGCCCTCCAGGTTGGCCGCGCCTAACATAACCACCACATCATAATTGTCAGGCCTCAGCTGATTTGCCTTCAGCAGAAACTCAACCGCCTGATCGTAACGCTGGATCTGATATTCAAGCTTCGCGGCATCGACCTGGGCGTCAAAATTTTGAGGTTCGTTGCGCGCTTTAGCCATCGACTCCTGCACCTGGGCAAAGATTTTTTGTGGGTCCTGCGTTTGTCCGGATTGAATCGGCGGATGGTCAGCCGGAAGACTCTGACCGTCACTAACAGCCAACGGCGCGGCGGCGCGTTGACTCATGTTGCTGGCAAAGAGGAAACCAATGATGAAGCCAAACAACACTCCAATGATTACGAATAAAAGATTGTCTCGTGTCATATGTAGCGATTATCTCAAATGGGTGAACCAACTAGCGAGTCAGGCGACCTCCTTGGAGTGCACCGGCGCCGCTGCTCGCCGTTCTCTTTTACCGCGAAGCGGTTACGTAATACAGCCCAGGGTAGCCGCGAAGCGCGGCAAACCCTGGGCTGTATTACGTAACCGCTTCGCGATAGAAAACACAGACTTGGGGCTGGCATTACCTAACCGCTTCGCGGTATAGAACAACTTCCGCGGCATCGTGTATTACTTTCCCGCGGCCTCTGCCGATTTCGCCTGCTCGATTCTTGCCGAAAGCGCCTGACCCAATTCGGAATTCGTGGGAGTCTTTTGTAGCAATCGCTGCCAGTAGTTGATTGCATCACGGTAGTTCTTTGCTTCAAAAGCAGCGCTACCGGCTAGCTCCAGAGCTTTCGGATTCTCGGGATCAATCGCCAACGATTTGGTAATTAACTCACTGGGCTGGCCCAGCAAACTCTTTCCATTTGCCATTCCCATCGCGAAAGCGTAGTCGGCCCAAACGTCCGCATCGTTCTGCTTCAATGAGGCCGCCCTGGCGTAGGCATTAGCCGCATCGCTGTACTTCTGCAATGTCAGGTACGAGCGGCCCAACATGATCCATCCGGCAGCATCGCCCGGATTCTGCTCCATGCGTTTTGCCAGTGACGCAACGTTGGCCTCGATGTCCTGCTGTGACATGGGCGCATTCGGACGTGCACTTTCGGCAAACGGTGCGCGCGCGGCACTCGGCGGCGCAGACATCGCCGCCGGATTGCCAATGCGAAAATACAACGCCGTCGCGATTACCGGTAACAGAACCGCTATCGCGTAGACGGGTCCACGATTGGCGGGGATATCAGTTCTTTTTTCCTTTAGCAACTTCTCGGCAGCGGGCACATCATCCAACAGACGTCGTTCAATGTCATCGCGGTCTTGTTGATATTGTTCCAGGCTAATAATTCCGTTTTGCAGGTCTGCTTCCAACTCCGAAAGCTGATCGCGGTAGACGTCGACATTCGCTTCCTGGTTCTGGCTGTCAGACTCTTCCTTAGGCCCCGCCAGAAGGGAAGGGATCAGGAACGCCAGGGCGATCGCCACAAACACCGCGCATGTGGCCCAGAACATTATCATGCGGTCTCTTTACCTGTTCCTGTATCCAATATTGCCTTCGCCTGGCTCCGCTCTTCCGCTGAAAGAGGAGTGTCAACAATAACGTCACGACGGCGCTTTACATATTTGAAAAGCAATACCAGGCCGGCCAGCAGGATGATGAATGGTCCAAACCATAACACGTAAGTAACCGGTCTGACCCGCGGCCGGTAAAGCACGAAGTCGCCGTAGCGGGCCGTTAGAAAAGCAATGATCTCCTCATCGCTCTTGCCTGCTTTCATCTGTTCACGAACTTGATTGCGAAGGTCTACGGCGAGTTCGGCGCGCGAGTCCGCCAGCGTCTCATTCTGGCAAACGAGGCAACGCAGCTCACGCGACAAGTTCAGTACACGTTCTTCCAGGACGGGATCATCAGCGACTGGCCGAGCCTGCTCTGCGCGGGCAGGAACGACAGCCGAGCAAAGTATGAACAAAAGAACCAGGAATTGATATGGCCGCGCCGGTTTCATTTGTTCAATTCCTTCACCAGTGGAAGCATCTCTTTTTGCCAAACATCGGGCGTGATCGGCCCTATCCGCTTAAACCGAATCACGCCGTTTTTGTCGATTAGAAATGTTTCGGGAGCGCCGTAAACGCCGTAGTCAATGCCCACCCGGCCGTCGAAATCAGACACGCTCAAGACGTATGGATCGCCAAGCTCCCGCAACCACGCGATCGCATCCTCGCGCTTATCTTTCGAGTCTAGTCCGTAGATTGGCACTGCCCCCGAACGCTGTATTTCGAGCAACATGGGATGCTCTTCGCGACAGACAAAGCACCACGTTGCCCAAACGTTGAGCAGCCAAACTTTGCCGCGCATTTCCTCGGCGGAAAAAGTCTTCGAAGGGTCGGCGAGCTGCGCTAACTTGAAAGTCGGAGCAGGTTTGTTAATGAGCGGCGAAGGAACTTCGTGCGGATCGCGAGTCAAGCCTATCGCAAGGAAGACGACAAGACCGAGAAAGAGAACAAGTGGAATTAGGTAACGCATTTTATATCATTTTGCCGTTTAGTATTTCATTTGGCGTTTAGATTGGGCACTTGTGCCCCGCGAACCAGGTTATCAAAAGCGACACCAGATCAATTACGTTTAGTTGGGGCACTTGTGCCCCCCGTCGTTCGCGGCTTTGCCGCCTTCCGCACGGACGGCGGCAAAGCCGCAAAGCCGGTACAGACTATGTCTCGGCTTTGACGGAAACCGGGGCCATTGCCGGTGTTGTCTCAGTCTTCCGCACTTCCTTCGCGTCGCGCTGTTTCCGCGCAGCCAGCGCATATCGCCGGTCGGTGAGCGCCAGCCCACCACCTAATGCCATCAACAATGCGCCGCCCCAGATCCAACTTACAAAGGGCTTGAAATAGACGCGCACACTCCAGGCGCCATCGCTGACAGGCTCACCAAGGGAGATGTAAAGATCTCGAAACAACCCCGTATCGATCGCCGTCTCAGTCATCACGTTTTCTGTCGTCAGGTAGGTGCGCTTCTCCGGATACATTTTGTCGACGACCTGTCCGTTTCTGCTGACTTCAATCTCACCACGCGCGGCACGATAGTTTGGCCCCATCACATTGGATACGCCATTCAGACGAAAAGTGTAACCACCTGCGTTCACCGTGTCGCCGATGTTCATTCGCACGTCCTGCTCCGATTGGTAGCCAGTGACGATCGTTACCCCGACAATGAAAACCGCTACGCCGATGTGGGCCAACTGCATGCCGTAATAGCTTCGGCTCTGGGCCCTGAGTTTTTGGAAAACACTCAGCTTTCCTGAAGTGCTTCTGACGCGTTCCCAGAGATTCAGAGCCGCCGTGAGAACGATCCAAAGCGCCAGCATCAGACCGAGACTGACAAGTGGTTTCCAGGTGCCGAGTACAAAGGGAAGCGCCAAAGCAGCAGCAACACTAGCAAGAAATGCCCATCGCAAACGGACCGCCAGCTCCGGTAAACTAGCTTTCTTCCAGCGAGCAATCGGTCCCACTCCCATTAAGAACATCGCCGGGACCATCAAAGGAACAAACACACTATTGAAGTAAGGTGGGCCCACTGAAAGCTTGCCCATCCCCAATGCGTCGATAAACAGAGGATAAAGCGTGCCCAGTAAAACTGAACCAGCCGCCACGACTAACAACACGTTATTCGAAAGCAGCAGCGATTCCCGTGAGACAACCTCAAACTTACCGCCCAGACCAACCTGTTTAGCCCGCCAGGCATAAAGCAGCAGTGAGCCGCCAATCACGATTGCCAGAAAAATGAGTATGAAGATTCCGCGTTTGGGATCGGTGGCGAAAGCATGGACGGAAGTTAAGACTCCTGAACGCACCAGAAATGTGCCCAGCAGACTCAAAGAAAATGCCGAGATTGCCAACAGCACAGTCCAACTCTTGAAACCTCCGCGTTTCTCCGTGACCGCCAGCGAGTGAATCAATGCCGTGCCGACAAGCCAAGGCATGAATGAAGCGTTTTCCACCGGGTCCCAAAACCACCAGCCACCCCACCCAAGCTCGTAGTAAGCCCACCAACTTCCCAATGCGATGCCGCAAGTCAAGAACATCCAGGCCACAGTGGTCCATGGTCGAGACCAGCGCGCCCAGGTAGCATCGAGCCGGCCGCTTATCAAGGCGGCGATCGCAAACGCGAAGGCTACCGAGAAACCCACGTAGCCCATGTAAAGCATCGGTGGATGGGCCACCATCGCCGGGTCCTGCAGCAGCGGGTTGAGATCGCGTCCATCGGGCGCAGCGGGAACCAGGCGCGCGAATGGGTTGGAAGTGAGTAGCATGAACAGCAGAAAGCCGACGCTGATCACACCCATCAC